>JAMDBT010000046.1:59423-66228 GCA_023487205.1 Thermoplasmatota archaeon | reverse complement strand
ATTCATGGTCAAAACCACGATTAATCTTGACGAAGAAATCTATGCCGAAATCGTTAAAGAATCTATAGAAAAGTATGGCAGCACCAAGAATATGTCAAAGATCATTAACCAGCGCCTTCGGAACAAGAAAACTGATGCAAGGAAACGTGGGCACCGAATTACCTTCAAGGCCCAAGAAAACCTTTCATCGCTGGATGCGGACAATGAGATAAGAAAGGGGTGGGAGGAGAGCAGTAAATGACAATGCTGGTTGACACAAACGTTCTGGTATATGATGCTATAGAGAATTCCCCACATCACGACCGTGCAAGTAAGCTCATCGATGAGTCGGAAGACCCCCTAATAAATTCACTTTCGATTGTTGAGCTTGGACTTGTGCTTCCTAGGTATGGAATAGATAATGACAGTGTTCGAATGAAGCTTGAAGAATTATTCTATAGTGATTATTTCACAGTTTCCTGGCTATCTGAAAGCATGCTTGAGGGGGCGTCTGCATTCATGGCTGAAAACGGTCTCAGTTTCAGGGATTTCAACGATTGGATAATTGCCTTTGACGCGCATTCGAGAAATGTACCCTTAGTGACTTTTGATAAAACACTATCCAAAAAATGCAAGAAGCTGGGCGTACAAGTTATTGAGATATAATTTATAGAATGGACCGGTCGGGATTTGAACCCGAGGCCTCCTGCTTGCAAAGCAGGCGATCTACCGCTGATCTACCGGCCCTAAGCGCACCCCATATTGTCTGTGTTAAAGAAATTATCCGGACAGGCAGGTCGCGATATGCACCCGATCTTGCAACCCCAGAACCGATAGTATTATGCACCGTTCATAGTATCAAGTAAGGCTGACATGAATCCCGCATCAGGAACCTATCCCATATCGCTTCCCGCACTTGGACTCGGCCTCTTAATCGGATTACTGATCGCATGGCTGATCCTGTCTCTGGCGCTTCATATTTCTGCGAGGGTCATAGTCAGCAAGAAGAAGAGATTCGGGCAGGCGATGGCAGGATCGCTCCTTTCAGTAATCGTTCTAATCCTGTTCAGCGGAATACTCTTCCCCATAGGGCTAATCATTGCTTTACTGCTTGTCATACTGATTCTCAAGTACATCTATAATGTCGATTTCGCCAGGGCATTTGTGCTTGCCATTGTGGCGTTCATCGTATTGTTGGTCATCCTGTTCATTCTGGCAATTATCCTAGCCCTCTTTGCCCTGACTTTCAATTTCTTCCCCTTCTTTTTCCTTCCAGGGTGATTGGGGATTGACCAGCCTGGCCGCCATCAAGCTGGGCGGCAGCGTGATTACAAGTAAGACGGAGTACAGATCATTCAGAAGTGAAACCACCGCCAGCATAGTGAAAGCATTGTCAGAGAAGTTTGACAGTTTCGCACTGGTCATTGGCGGAGGGTCGTTCGGCCATTTCAAGTCAAAGGAATTCGGCTTACCGGGGAAGGCAAGCAAACGAACCATGGAGGGCGCAGGTATCGTCCACAGGGACATGTCGGAACTTGCAGGCCTGGTACACGACTCCCTGATGAAACGTGGTCTCAATGCTTACTCGTTCTCCCCGGGGGAGTTGATGAGAGACGGAATTCCGGACTATGCGGAACCGCTTCGATACCTTGAAGCGGGAATGATCCCACTGCTTTATGGCGATGTCTTTGCTTCAGGGGGCGAATTCATGATATACTCGGGTGACAGCATTATGCTGGATCTCTGCAAGACCGGACGTTTTGACAAGGCGATTTTCTTCAGCGACGTTGACGGGATTTTCGACAGGGATCCAAAGAGGTTCAAGGACGCAAAGCTGATGAAAAGGCTCTCCGGAAAAATAGATTTCTCCACCTCCAGCGGCGACGTGACAGGAGGCATGCGCCTGAAGCATTCATCTATGCTCGAAATAGCCAAGCACGTCAAGGAGGTTTATCTAATAAACGGAAATTATCCGGAAAGGATCGGGGACATCGGCAGCGAGGATTTCATTGGCACGGTGATTGATTGATTGAAAACAGGAAAGAGGAGCACATAAACATAGCAGAATCAAAGGTCGTATCCCCGGATCACAATTTCTGGGACGACATCAGGTTCCTTCACCAGGCCGTGCCGGAGATCGACTTCGACAAGATAGAAACGGAAATCCGGTTTCTGGGCAAGGAATCGAAGCATCCTCTCCTGATCTCCTCAATGACTGGCGGCACGGAAAGAGCTAGGGAGATCAACAGGAACCTTGCGAGGGCAGCGGAAACCTTTGGAATAGGCCTGGGGGTCGGCAGCATGCGCGTCGCCGTGGAGAAGCGTGAACTTTCCGACACTTTCTCCGTGGTCAACGACTACAATGCCAGGTACAGGATCGCAAACATTGGTGCACCGCAGCTCATTGATCAGGAAAAAAAAGCGTTTGACGATTCCAAGATTGACCACCTTTTCCATCTCATCAATGCGGATTTCCTGGCAGTCCATTTCAACTTCCTGCAGGAGATGATCCAGCCGGAGGGCGACCATAAAGGGAAGGGCGTTCTGAAGAGGCTTGCTGAGGTGGCAGGAAGCTATCCAGTCATAGTGAAGGAAACCGGCAATGGCTTCTCCAGGGAAGCAGCCCTGGCGTTCCTCGACGCTGGAGTGAAGGCGATTGATGTTGGCGGGCTCAGCGGAACTTCATTTGCTGCCATAGAATTCTACAGGGCCGAAAAAGCAAGCGACGAGGAGAAGATGCGATCGGGAAGAACGTTCTGGGACTGGGGAATACCGTCTCCTGCCTCAATCAGATACTGCAGCGTTGGCCTTCCCGTGATCGGGAGCGGGGGACTTAGAAACGGCCTGGATCTCGCAAGGGCCATAGCAATGGGAGCCGAGATGGGGGGGTTCGCAAGAACGCTCCTTACCGGGGCGGACACTTCGTACGACGCCATTGAGGCAGAGATAAGGCAGATAGTCAGGGATCTGAAGATAGCCATGTTCCTGACTTCATCCGGCAACGTCCAGGAACTCAGAAAGGCCCGAATGGTCATTGCCGACCCGCTCAAGGGCTGGATGGACGTCTATGGCAAATGATGCCGGTAGCGATTACGAAGAACCCGTGGAAATAGAAACTTCCATCAAGTGTCCCGCGTGCGACGCCAATCTTTACCTTATCAATTACCAGACCGAGATTCCGGTGGAGGGGAAGATCACCATTCTCACGTACCTCTGCAGGAAATGCCTTTACAAGAAGAGTTACGTGTACCAGGATCGCAGGGATTATCCCAGGAGGATTATCCTTAAGGTGACAACCGAAGAGGACCTGAATGCAATGATCTACAGATCACCGGATGCGAGGATCTTGATTCCCGAGGTTGACGCTGAGATTTTTCCGGGCGAAGACTCCTCCGGACAGCTCACTACTGCGGAAGGCGTGCTGAGGAGCATTATGGAACGGATTCTGCCAATGGACAGTGAAGGAGCCGGGAGTCCTGAACTCGAAGATTTCCTGAACAGGGCCATTAATGCCACTGCACCGTTTACCATAATACTGGAAGACAGGAGTGGAAGGAGCAGGATAGAAAGTCCCAGGGCCAGAGAAGAAAAAATGGACTGATGCGGACAGGACAGTTGCAGGCAATGCCCTCCCATTGCAGCGGCTAAATTATGGCAACTTCCCGGGCGGGTTGCCGACGCCAGAATCTAGCGGTCCGGAATTACCTAGCCTGATCCCTGATCTTCAGGTATAGGTCCAGGTATTCGAGACCCTTGCTGGCACCCACGCTTATGTCCCTGTCGTTTTTCTCGTTCAGTATTTTTCGCATCTCATCCGGGTTCACAAGGCCAAGCATCGGGACTGTCTCCTCAACGAAAATTGAAGGGTAGATCGTGTTTGCAAATACCTTCCTGAAAATGTCCAACTGATCCCTGTATATTCCCAGCAGGAAATTCCTGGCGTCCGGGTTTCGCGAAAAATGTGCCAGCGAGAAGAACATGTCCTGCCGCCTGATTTTTTCCTCACTGATCATCTGGATGACTTTCTTCATGCTTTCCTCTGATCTTACAAAGCCCATTGCAATAATCATCTTCAACCTGTCTTCTTCCGCCTTGACTGAATTCATCTTTGCCAGTAGAGCGTCAGGATCGTCGGCTACCCTTGCAAACGATATGGCGATGCCCAGCCACAGGTTCGGATCGAACTTCTCCAGTTCCCCAAACTTTTTTGCATTTTCCCTTGCAAATTCAAGGTCTAATCTGGCCAGGATACTGGACAATTCGTCTCTCACGATTGAAAGAGCGTCGGATTCACCAACCTTCCTGTCCCCCGCGTTTGCAAGTTTTTCGCTCAGATATTTTGTGGTGAACGCCTTAAGATCCTGGTCAGAAACCCTGATTCCTGCCAGCGTTGCCAGTTGACCCGAAATGGTCCTGGTCAGCAGCGGATCATCGAGGAGAGTGAAAGCCGAGATTTCCCTGAGATACCGGTTAATATCGATTGTTCCCGATAAGAGGAAAGCGAAGGTATCGTTGACAATCCCCCAAGCATCCCACGGGCTCAAATGGCTCACTCTCTTCCTGATTACATCGAACAGCTCCTCAGAATACTGTGTCCTGTAGAATCCTGCCTGGCCTGAATTGAGCTTGATAAACCCCCCAGCAGGAATTCTCTTTTCACCCTCGTCGAAGAGTATGGATTCAACAGATCCCTCTCTAACAATTGTCAATGGAATTGGCCAGGTTTGCTGATAGTCAATCCCTTCGAACGTGAATCTTCCCTGTTTCAGAATGATGTCGTTTCCGCTCCTCTCAGCGTGCACTATTGGGTGTCCCGGGACGGTAATCCAGTGCTTTATCACGCCGCTGACGTCGCCGCCATGCGCTTCGGAAATGCTATTCCAGAGATCGGATCCGCTTGCATTGGAGTACGAAAACTTGCGAAGGTAACTGGAAACTCCCTTTCTGAAAGTTTCACCGCCAACGAAGGATTCAATCATCCGGAGTATGGCCCCTCCCTTTCCATAGCCTATCTCGTCGGCCGCCTGCGTCATATCCTCAGGCGTTCTCAGTTCAGTTCCAACTGGGTGTGTATTCCTCAGGCTGTCTCCCCTGATTGCGCCAAAATAACCAGTTGCAGGATTCATAAAGAAGTCATCATAAATATGCTTCTCGGGAAAGATTGAATCCACCGCCTTGAATTGCATAAAAGTTGCAAAACTCTCATTCAGCCATAATTCGTTCCACCACTTCATTGTGACCAGGTCCCCAAACCACTGGTGGGCAATTTCATGGGCAATCGCAGAAGCAACCACTCCCTGAATGAAGCTTGTGGAATTCTCGTCCACGTACAGGGCCAGGGTACGGAACGAGATGGCCCCCCAGTTTTCCATTGCCCCGTAAGCATACTCAGGTACTGCCACCAGATGCATTTTGGGCATCGCATAATCTATCCCGAAGTAGTTCTCGTAGTAATCAAGGGACTTGGACGCAATCTCCAGGGAGAGGTTTGACTTCGCAAGGGTTCCCTTTGGACCTGCGAGTATCAGTTCCTTTCCTTTCCTTCTTATGGTTCTGCTCTCAAAATCTGCAATGCCGATGTAAACGAGATAAGTGGACATCCTGGGCGTATCAGCGAACCGGTAGTGTGAAACGCCTCCTTCACTTCTCAACGACTTCACAGGGGAATTGGATATGGCCTGCAAATTGGACGGAACGGAAAGGGAGATTCCGAAAACAGCCTTGTATTCTGGCTCATCAAAGCAGGGAAATACCATTCTTGCTCCCGTCGCCTCAAACTGAGTGGAAATCATCCTTCCGCCTGGCGAGTCGGCATAGTACATTCCCATGAGGGACTTTTCAACCTTTCCAGAAAATTCTATTTCTATTATGCGGGATGGCCCATCGTTCACTATGTTGATCTTATTCTTTTCTCCGTCGATGGAAAACGGGAGATCTCCGTTATCAGACCTGATGGATGTAATCTGGAGGCCTACAGAATTGAGACCCAGTTCTGGAGCAGTTTCCGAAAACACAATCGTCTCCTTTCCGGTGTACGAAAGGTTTGGGTCGGTTAAATCGAGGCTAATGTCATACCGCGCTACTTTCATTGGCTTTTATCTATGTATGGATTAAAAGTTTTCACTAAAACGTGATAGTTATTATTCGCGAACGATTTTACTCTTAAGAATGAGGATTTTCCATCACAAGCTTCCCGCTGTGATATCCGTATTTCTTGCACTCACTCCCCTGTTCTCAGGAGCAGCGATCGCAGGCAACCCTGCTGCTTTCAATACCGGCAATAATGCCGGTTTCGCCATGGATACCCCCTCGATCATTGCGACCCTGACCACCGGGTTAAATCCATCCCATCTTCTGTATGATCCAGGAAACGGCTATATTTACGTATCCAACGCAGGGTCAGGCAACGTCAGCATCGTGAAAGGGACCTCAATTGCAGGATCGGTAGCGGTCGGCCCCATACCAGGAAAGGCCTCTTATGATGCATCTAACGGGTATGTTTACGTTCCGGACTCGGACAATTCGGCTCTTGGTGTGAGCAATATCAGCGTAATTGACGGAACCAAACTGGCCACTGCGATCTTCGAGGGGAATTACTACAGCTATTTCGGGATGAACCCGATCTATTCGGTTTATGACAGTTCAGACCAGTATGTCTATGTGACGCCGGGCTACAGCAGCAGCGGACCAACCAACTCCTCATTCGACGTGATATCCGGCACGTCAATAGTACAGGCAGTGCCTGCGGTGGCGGGAGTACTGTCCTCGGCTTATGCATCTTTACTTTACGACGGCGTTAATGGATACGTATACTCCATGCCGTTCT
>JAMDBT010000046.1:0-58911 GCA_023487205.1 Thermoplasmatota archaeon | reverse complement strand
TACATCTACCTTGCGAATTCTGCGGCCTCTTCCCTGTATGTGATTTCTACCGGATCGAGCCCCGGTCCAGGCCCAAACAATGGCCCGGTCAGCAGTTCAGTTACCGGATTCGTGGTAGTGGGAATTATCCTGGCAGCACTGATCGCCATGGTGGTGTACTTCCCTGCAACCCGAAGGATGGCCGCGAGTGGCGTCAGGTATTCTGCTCGAAAGGCTGCCGGTTTCATGTCATCAGTCAGGGGTCCGGGAAAGCCCAGGCAGGAGGATGGCGCTGATCGGATGACCAGGCTTAAGGCGCTTCTGGACTCAGGGGCGATAACACAGGCCGAATTCGACGGAGAAAAGGCAAAAATACTGGGAAAGACAAACGGCCCGGAATCCAGGGGAGGGACGCAGCCCTGATCCCCAATTGATCAGACATTTTTTCCGTAGCATGAAGGCAATTGTGGCCTGCCGTTAATCACCAATAGCCCTCTCCGCAGCCAGGCTCCCGTCAGGGCTAATTTTTCCTTGAAACCTTTGCGGAAAGCCCGTCCCACCTGATCCTGTAGCCGAGCTCAGGCAGGACCCTGGATGGGTTGTAGCCTTCGGACTCGACGTACTCCGAGATCCTGTCAAAGTCCGGCAGCAGGGCATCAATTCTTTCCCTCAACCGGTCCGCGAATCCGGCAGGTATTTCCCGTTCCACCGCCACCTTCTTCGTTTCTTCCTTGCGCGAACTTTTTCCGGGCAGCCTGGTTTCCAGGGCGTAATGAAGAGAATCCCAGTTGACCGGGATCGTAACGTTGATTGCACCCTTTACAGGCTTTTCTCCGGCATCCAGCAGGTAAACCGTTGCCCAGGGGATACCCTTACCGTTGATCAGAACATCCCGTTCCTCGTTGTGCTTCTGGTAGGCCGGCCTGCTCAGGTCAATCATAACTGTTCGGTCTCCAATTCGGACCGTTAGATCAGGATAAAAGACTCTCTGCGCCACGACTACGGGTTCAGGATCCCGGGAAACAATCCATGGAAATTCCGGAAACTCCTCCCGGAACAGTTCCACCGAGGGGAATAGATCCGAGGACGCAGAATCGATTGAGAATGCAAACTGGGATTTCGCATTGCCTGCTTTCAGTCGAACGGTGGACTCTATGCTCCAGGATTCCGCTGAACAAATGTGACGGAACAGGGACGCAAACCTTTCACCATACCTGGTGGTCTGAGTGTGGACCGTAAGGGGACCATCCACGATTACATACTGGATGGAAGCATTCTCGCTTTCGATCCGGAACATAAGCCCCTCCCGCTTGATGAGCCAGATCAAGTTTTTCCAGCCTCCTGAAAGCCTGATCTTCATGTAGTCTGATTTCATCAGGAGGGTCTCTACCAGTTCCCGGTTGTATTCGAGTCCCAGCAGCTTCTGTGAAACAGCATCTGTGCTGCGAAGTATGAACTGGTCATCCATGTCTCCGTAAATCGCAGCATCTATCCCGTTCGGGGGAGATCCAAAATGGTCTGCGGCCAGATCAATGTATCTTTTCCTTTCCGCGGGGGTGAGGGGAATTTTATGCGCAACGGCGAAAAGGAATTTCCTGACCGATGGCGGGTCCAGTTTCGTGGGCCGTTCGAAGTATGACTTCCTTTCCATAAGGATCGACAGACCGCGAATCGCCTTGTGGTTGGGAAAGCCGGTCTCAAGATTCCTTATCTCCTTCTCCAATTCCCCGCGGGTCTTTCCTGTTCCGGATAGGAAGAGGTCTATGACAGACCTGGTATAGTCCTGTGAATCAGGGGAAAGAAATGACGGGATTACTTTTCCCTTAATTCTTCTCACTGTCAGGAGTTCCGACGGGAACACCCTTTCTCCTCCTGCTGGACGTATGGAATTCCGACGTGCCTTTCGCAACGATTTCGTAAAGTGTGCTATTCTTCCCGGAAGCCGGCCTGAGAATGCGGCCAAGCCGCTGCCTGAACTGTCTCGAGCTCCCCGAACCGCTGATAACCACCGCAACCGAGGCATCAGGGACGTCTATTCCCTCGTCCAGAACCCTTGACGAGGATATTGCACGAACCTGTCCGCTTCTGAACATGTCAAGGTACTCCTTCCTCTCCTTCGCCGGCGTAAGGTAGGTAATGGCCGGGAAGAGGAATTCCTTGGAGATCATATAGGCCGTTTCGGTATCCTCGGAGAATATCAGTGTCTTGTCTTCCGGATGCCGGGAAAGGACGTACCTGACGTTGTCTATCTTGGCCTCTGCGTTGAAAGCAATTTCACGCGATCTTCTCCAGGCAAGCAGGGCTTCCCTTCCCTCCGGATTCCACGAGCTCATTATGAATCTCTCGAAGTCCCACGGGCCACGCATTGAGAACCTGTGCCTCCTGAGGTATGTGAGGAAAACGCGCCTGTTCTCGTCGTATTCTGCCTGCTCTTCCGGCGAAAGATCCACCGGGATCCGCACGATTCGAAAATTTGCCAGGTAATCCGACAGTTCCTCGTAACCCATCTCAAAGATCTTTCCACCCATGGGTTCGGAAAGAGTCTCGTGAAGCTTGTCGGGCCTTTCCAGTGTAGCTGTCAAGCCAAGCCTGTACGGCGCCGCGAACATCAACGCTATCTGCCTGAACTGTTCGGATGCAAGATGGTGCACCTCGTCCACAAGCAGGAACCGGAACCTGTTTCCGAGGGATTCTGCCATCAGGTATGCGGAGTCAAAGGTGGACACAGTAATTGGGAGGATGTCCTTCTCTCCTCCACCCAACATTCCCACCTTTACGCCGAAGGTTCTTTCAATGCGGTCCTTCCACTGCCTCACGAGCTCGATTGTGGGCGCAACAACCAGGGTGGAGCACTTAAGCCTGGACATTGCCGCGAGACCTATGTGTGTCTTGCCCGCAGCCGTCGGAAGAACAACGATGCCCCTGTAGGCATTGGAAGACCACTGCCTGATGGCCTCCTTCTGATAGGATCTCATGCCCTCCACGTCACCTATATCGACAGAACCTTCGTCTGCCATCACCTGGTCGTTCAATCCCTTAATCGCTTTCAGCGTATCCGAATAGCGGAATGCAGGTGCAGTATAGGTTCCCAGCCTGTCATCATAGACAAAGAAATCCGGGGGCCCAAAACTGGGATTGGCAAGGAGGATCAGTCCACCTCTGTGGGTGAGGGTAGGAGGCGACTTCCCGGAATTCATCAACATATCGAATTGGGGATCGGAATTTCAACTTGTCCATTTACCAGCCTTCCTTGCATCGCTCAAAGTGAAATCTATCACTCCAATCTTGTCCAGGAAGTCCGTTAACCTTCCTCTCGGGCTTTCCCCCCTCTGCCTCGAATAAGTCTCTCCGAGAAACGTTCCTGCAGGCATAAGGTGCTTGTCCACGCCTCATCTGCTTTTTCAACCTACGATATGGTTTTATTGACATTCTTGAGCAACGCCATGATTGCTGAACCGTCAAGAGGAGCTTTCATAACCTGTCCCTGAAGCTGATTCTCAACTCCTTAATTGCGGTCTCCATAGGTTCTTCTTCCTCTTCAGTCAGCGTACCATAGAATCTCCTCAGTGACTCCTTGGATCCCACTTTCGATTCGTCTGCCGGCAAGCTAAGGAGTTTGCTGAAGCTCCCGTCTCCCTCCATCTTCTTCAGCTTGTAATGCGTCCTGTCATCAATCTTTGGGTCTTCACAAATATCTGTACACAGACAGTCCATTTGCAGTCTTTCTTTTGGTGCGTCTGATGCTATGCGACTAATCCTTGATAACGACCTTACGCCTCAGCCTGAACCCTAACCTGGACCCAACTTCTTTTTTCCACGCGGAATCCGAGGGCGGCTGCCACAGTTGTATGGTCTCCCCGCTATCAAGCTGTACATGCAACCTGAAGAGTTCGCCTTCGAAACCAACCGTTTTTACGGTTCCCCATATGCTTGAATTATTCTCCGTGAATTCAAAGTCCGTGGGGTAGAACGCAGTTTCCTCCCCATCCATTCTGATCACGTTGTATCCAAGGAACCGGGCCGCAACCGTGCTTTCCGGATGTGAGAATATTTCATCCGGTGCGCCAGTTATCCCGAGTCTGCCATCGAATATGAGTCCCGCCCTGTCTGCCATGTAGAATCCCTCCCTGTGATCGTGGGTAATATAGATCATCGTGAGCCCAACCCTTTTGGCAAAGGCCTTGATCTCGCTCCTGACGTTCTCCCGAAGCTGGGTATCCAGGGAACTCATGGGTTCGTCCAGCAGTAACAGGGACGGTGACGGCGCAACCGATCTGGCCAGGGCAACACGCTGCCTTTCACCTCCGGATATTTGTCCGGGATAATTCTGAAGAAGGTGATCAATCCTGAGCAGCTCCGCAAGTTCCATTACCCGTTTCCTTACGATTCCCTCGTTCTCCCGCTGTGCACGGAGCCCGTAGGCAATGTTATCGTACACCCTCATGTGCGGAAAAATGGCAAGATCCTGGAATATCATCCCCACGTTCCGCATTTTTGCATGAAGACCAGTCACGTTCTTTCCATCGATAATTATCTCCCCGGAATCTGGAAAATCAAGCCCGCAAATGAGGCGGAGAAGGGAGGTCTTGCCGGACCCGCTTGGTCCCATGAGGGTAAGGCTTTCGCCTCCTTCGAGGTCAAAGGAGACGTCAGTCAGCGAAAAATTCCTGGAATATCGCCTGGTAAGGTTTCGTATTTCAACGAAAGGCACTGAATCTCTCCCCCAACAATTGAATGACGTAGAACGAGATCAGGCTCACAATCAGTAGAATGGCAGCTGCAGCATAGGCTGCTCCGAACAACCGATCATACTGCAACAAGTAAATCTCCACGGTCAGCGGGATAAATGTGCCACTGGCAAGAAAATTGGTCGCGGAAAATTCCCCCAGGCTGATCGCGAATCCAAACATCAATGCCGATCCGAACGTGGACTTAGCCATTGGGAGCTCCACTTCAAAGAATGCGTTTCCCTTGAGCACCATTGCTGCCTCTGTGTGGCTCCTCGGAATGGGGGAAAATCCCGCCTCAAGAATCCTCAATACGACGGGAATCGCAACAGCGGATTGTGCCGCAACAATGAGGACCCACAGCAGGTATACGGGCGTAACGGAACCATAAACCACCAGCACTGAGAATGCCATCACAATGGCGGAAATAACCAGAGGGACGTACTGCATAAGGTCAGCCACTGGAGCGCCGGTAACTGCCAGTCTTCGCTTGCCCACGATCCACATTGACCCCAGGCCGGTAACCAGCAAGGCGGTCAGGGATCCGTAGAACAGGGTGTTCAGTATGCTGTTCCAGGCCCCGATGCCAACAGCGTAGTCCGCCCTGCTTCCGAACAGGACGTAATAATTGCCCAGGCCGGTCCAGTGCGTCCCGCCATTGAACAGCGACATGGCAAGAACTGAGGACAGAATATAGGCTTCAATGCCTATCCAGAGTGCAGCATAGGCAAGCCCGATGAGGAAGAAAATGTTTCTTGCCGTTCGTGGCGATCGCACGAGGGGGCCTCCTCCTGCGACCCGCGGTTTTCTGGTAAAGAACATGACGTATGCCACTGCAGGAACCATGAGAACAATCGCCTCAATGATCGCGAGAAAAACTGCAGCCGGCAAATTGTACACCGTTCTATAAAAGAAGTAGATCCACGCATCCATTGTGTAGTTCTGGGATCCACCGATGATCAGCGGAGCAGCAAAGCCAGAGAAGGAGTATACAAACGCAAGCAGGGCACCGCCAAGACCTGAGGCAATACCGTCTCTTCCCCAAACGGTGAAGAACCTTCTGGCATCTGAAGCATTCAGCGTGATGGCAGCCTCATCGAGGGACAGATCAACCTGCTCGATAGCCGTCATGGTAAAGAGCGCAACCAGGGGCGCGTTGAAGAACGTGTTCACTGCAATAATGCCCGTAAAGCCGCTGGCAAGGACTGCGGAGAACGGGATGACAGCGTGCAGGAAGGAATCCGGACCAAAACTGGATACGAATGCAAGGACAACCACAATTGAGGGAAGGAAGAACGGAACCAGTATCAGGGAAGTGACTGCTTTCTTGAACCTGAAGCTGAAACGTCCTAGGAACATCCCCAGGGGAAGGCCCACTGCGAATGATAACAGGGCGCTGAACGCCCCCTGCAATGTGGAGTTCCAGATCGCTCTCCTTGTGACCAGTGACACGGGAGAATTGCTGAATACCTGTGTGATAAAGCCTGCGTTAATTTTACCTGATGCCAGGTCAAGAAAAGGGAACAGGATGACCAGAAATACAAAGATGGAAGGTGCAAACAGCAGAATCCATCTTTCAAGCGTTGTATGATTCTTCAGGACATGGTAATTTGCCATTCAGTCTCCCAGTTCAGCAGATTTGCAGAGATCGTAGCTGGACCCATATACAAGTTCAGAGGATGTATTAAAGACTGATTCTGCACGTAGTTGAAGAGCGGTGGCGGGCTTATCGTACTGTTTGCCGGATACATCCACTCGTTCAACGGAAGTTCATTCTGTACCGTGGGGCTAAGGAAGTAATTCACAAACTCCCTGTCAAGTGCCAACTTGCCGGATCCGTTCACTATGCCAATCCCATAGACAGAATCCCACCCGTAGGCTGTTCCGTTGTTAAACGTGACAGTGGAAGCTGAGGCATTATAGGTCCCAGACCAGTGGAAATAGGCGGGGTCAGTCAAATAACTCACCACAAGGTTTGTTCCCGGGCCGGTTTCAAAGTTGTAGAACGCGGAAGTCCACCCTGAATAAGTATGGCCGGTCAGATATGGTTTCATTGAACTCCACCACAAAGTCCAGTTCTCATGCAGCATGTACTTGTAATACGCTATCTCCCAGAGCAGGAATTCCGTCCCGGTTTCATCGGTCATCGGATTTTCGATGAGCAGGTTTTTTGCAATCGAGGAGTTTGAAGATATGTTGCTGAAGGACGGAGTAAGGTTCTTTCCTCCAAAGAACGACTTATTGTAGTCAAGGCCCAAGTATCCATGCTCATAGGGAGTCACGTAAGCCGAAGCATTTCCCATTTCGCTCAGCAGGGTTTTGTTAATATAATTCTGGGCGGGAGGCACATACTTCACCAGCAGTCCATCGGATACGGCCTGCAGGCTATTGATGTTGTCAAGACCGATGACGATGTCCGCCTGTGGATTTGATTTCTGCGCCTCAAGCGTTTGAAGCAACGGGGCAGTCAGGTTTTCAACGGTGATACTTACATTGTATTCCTTTTCGAATGTCCCGAAAACCACGTTCATTGCCTGGCTCCTGTTAGCCCCGCTGCCCAGGAACGATGAATACGTGTATATTATCAGTGTGTTCGGGCCGGGTGGCTTGTTCGTGGATGTATAATACAGCGTAAATCCGGCAATCACAATGATCAGGGCAATCGCAACAGCAATCAACCTGTTCCTGTACGGTCTGAACTTCTTTCCCTCACCAGCATTATCTCTTGCAGGATCCATTTGCTTCTTCCTGCCGGAGAAGGCGCTACAGAATCACGCTTTCCTTCGCCGGAATTACCCGGATCAGGTTCAAGGGTCGACAGCAAAGTTCATTGCTGCCCTCTCAGCATATTCCTAAGGCTCCCCTAGCATGCACCCTATGCGGCTTTGAATTTTAACTCTTCCGGGCGGGAGTGCGGTGTCGAACAAATCCACTCTACGACCGTCCATCACCGATCATTTCGCGGACTCCCGACAGGCCAATTGCCTTCACCTTCTCTCCTGCCCCCCCATTCTGTACTGACATACGCCCAGGCATCTTCCGTGGTACTCCTGCTGGCGCAACTCTCGACGTACCTGGCGTTCCCTCTGGATTCCTGCATTGCTCGTCTTCATCCTGATTGTCGAGTTATTGGCATGTCGCAACCAGATGTCCTGTTCCCGGAGCCTCAGTGACGTTATGTCCGTTAGAATTTCCCGTCGTGCCCGGTTGCCTCTTCCATGTTGTGAATAATCTTGAACCTCCTTTTACCAAGATCCGGTATCTCGTCAAGAAGGGCATTCCAGATCAGCGGTATATCGTATTCGTTATTCTCCACAACCAGATCACCCACGGGCCGCTTCAGTGCGATGATACCCTTGGTGCAAACCAGGGCCAGGAGACATAGCCGCTTGGTATCCACGCCAAGGCACAGTCCGTGATTAGAGAGAAGGTACTTCAAGGGAAATGTCTCGGAGTAAATCTTGATATTACGTCCTGCCACTTCTCAAACCCTCCGCATATCTTTCGCCTTCCGTGCCAGGAACCCTCTCCATGTGCAACCACTTCTCGGGATTGGTGAATCCGATCAGGAACCTCAGAAAGACCGCACCCGATATGAGAAAATTCACCACGCTTCCGCTGTTCAATGAAATCAGAAAGACGGTAAAGCCCGAATAGAGTATTTGGTAAGCCTTGGAGGAAGGAAGCATCCTTGTCCACGCGCCGGACCACTCCGCCTTGTATTTCCAATACTGGGAACGATGTACTATCGATCCGGGCAGGTAAAACACCCTGAGTTTCAAGTCTTTGAGCCTCCGGCTCAGGAAGAATGTCTCTCGCCCATCAACAACTTCCGGTACTATTTTCCCTGGGAAATCCTTCTTCCTGATAACCAGGAGACTTGCGGGAAGACCCAGCCTCAGCTTCTGTGTGTTGGTCATACCCACAACTGCGCCAAAACGGTCATCCGCCAGGATTTCAACTGATTCCCGAAGGAATGTGCGCCTGATTATCTCTACGTCACCGTCTACAAACACTATCAGCCCTTCCTTAACGCGGTCAAGGCATAGCTGTCTCGCATATCCCAGGCCAACATTTTCCTGGACTATCATGTCTGTGTATCGCCTGGCTATTTGCACGGTGGAGTCAGTGCTGTTGTGATCCACAACGAGAATTGGATCTTCCGAAATCGACCGAATGCTCCTGAGGCACTTTTCAAGGGTAAGCGCTGAGTTGTAGGTGCACACGCAGTAGGTGACGTCATTTCTGCCCATCAGATCGCCTCCATCACCATCAGGAAATGATCACCCAGGTAACTGAACGGCCATCTGGAACCAAGGAACCTGTCAATCCTATCTATGGTATTGAAATGCCTTAAGAATTTGTCCATGAATCTTACCTTGTCTGATGGGGGAATGATCACTGGAGCTCCTTCAACGGAGATCACCCTGAATTTTTCCCTGAAAAGATTGGAAATCTGCATGGGGGAATATGCCCAGACGTCTATGCAAAATCTGGAATGCTCTATGGGGATGGGATCCATAAACCTGGCGAAAGCGCCTTTCAGGCTTCCCCTGATAATGCTCCCCAGGGAATCCATGGGGCATATGGAGTTATAGACCCCAAGCACAAGTTTTCCTTTTCTCTTCAGCAGGGAACCGAACGCAGGCACGAGCAAGGAAAGGTCAGGCTCGCAGTTCAGTGCGCCATAGGTGCTGTATATCCCGTCAAAGGAGGATTCCCCGTATTTTGAGAGCAGTTCGGATACGCTGGATGCTTTGAGAACTTGGAGAGACAGCCTTTCTCCATATTCGAACTTTGAAGATTTCTTTTGCAGGACTGATATCATTTCCGGCGATATGTCGGTAGCCACTATGTTGTACCCCATTTCCAGCAGCGAAAGAGTCTCTGTCCCGGTCCCGCAGCCAATCTCAAGCAGCCTGGAAGCGGGAGGAAAGGTTCTGGCCATGAGGCTTACCGACCTGTTCCTGAGAAGCCTGTTGATTGTGTTACCCATTATGTGCGTATCATAATCGGGAGCTATGGCGTCGAATTCTTCCTGCAACCAAGTTTCGTAACTGGCAGTTGATGATCCTGTCCCGGCAGTTCCGGACAGCCTGAGGAATTTGCCAGGAGACGAGAACCACTTCCCGAAATTCTCCGTTCCGTACTTGGTCCGGAACATATTGGATATTCTCTGCTTCTCCTCGCCGCTGGTGACCAGCGTTACGTTCATCATGGCCTTTTTTTCTCCAATCCGGACGCGTGCCTCCCCGCTTCGGAGGATAGAGGAAGCCCACACGGATCGGATGGAATCAGATATCAGGCACACGGAATTCTCTAACTCAACGTACGAAAGCGGAACGACCTTACGCCCTAGGGAAAGCAGGAGAAATCTTCCGTCCTGCTTGTTGTTCAAATGTAATATTGTTTCCGTATAATCTCATATCTCAGGTTGTCAAAGAAAAGGCAGTGCCGGCCAATAACAATCCTGTATGTCATAAGCCCGTGGTTCTTTCTCCTGAACCAGTTGACAATCAGCGCTTTCATGTAAACTGCAGGGGCAAGGGCAATGAAAAATACCCAGTCCAGAGCGTGCCCAAGCAGTCCTGAAGCCTTTTGGGGTCCTTGAAAGCATTTCCCGGCCACCGCTCGCGGGTATTTCTCCGCAATGTATGGAGACACCGAAAGGAGATCGCCATACAGTTCCCTTCCAAGAATGGGAACCACGTGAACAGAATCAGATGCAACCAGCGGGTCACGCGTCTCAGAGAACATAGACAAGGCATATTCCATATCCATGTTCAGGGAAAGGCACACCTCCCCGGTCCTTGCAAGGAATCTTGTCAGGTACGCCCTGAACATGCACCTCCACAGCCCATTGTTCCTGGAGATAATGAACAAGTCCACGTCGTCCATCTGTCTGGGGACGTACGACACGGACCCAGTTACGCCGGCAAAAAGGACGAGAGGAGAATTCAAGAACGAGGCGAATTTCTCGGCCTGCCACATCTTTTCGGTGCGCACGCTTTCGGGAACCTCACCCGGCTGGGCCAGCGATACCGAGATCATGCGGACTTCTTGCGGGCAGAAAGGGCGGTTACGGCCGTCACAAGAGAGAACACCAGAAGGATGGAGAAGGCAACTGACGTGTAAAGTACGGAGCCTCCGCCGTTCCCGAAACCAAAGAGGTACTTGTAGCCCACACCATTGCTTATGGCTGAACTGCTGAATCCTGTCGTGCTGGAGAACTGGCTGAACGGAAGACCCAGAAAGGCATCACCAAGCATCAGTATAACTCCAAGGACAGACCATACAGCAGCCCCTGTGACTGCACCCCTGCTCCTGGTAGCGGCTACCGCAAGGAGCAGTAGCAGATTGACCCCTGTATAGGCCGCCATGCCGTACCAGTGATATATTGCATAAGTTTTCAGGTTGATATCATAAAGGATCAGGTATGCTCCTGCCAAGAATTCGACGAAAAGGGTAAATACGACCACGCCGGCTTTAGCGACCTTTACCTTTGATGCCATGAGTATCATAGAATATAATAAATATTGATATAAAATCATTATCACATTCTGGTGATTTTAAATAATTCCGCTACAAGTCCGCCGCACGGTCATTTTCATCGGTGTGTGAGAACCATTCCACGATCCAGTCACAACAGTCTTGCACCTTGACGCGTTCCTGACTTGTGTGATTCGATTGCGCAATTTGCAACATGAAGGCTGATCAGGATTCTGGAAGGATCGAGGTATGGCGCAATCCAAGGTGGAGACTTTCAATGGGCAAGTACAGGCAGGTAAAGGCAAGACTCAATGCGAACCTTAAATCTCTATCGGATCATTATCGTGTAAAGGTCCCAGATGAAGATATCGTATTTTCTGGAAATCAACAGGCCGGAAACACACTATGTGAAGATCAGGATCACCATCGACGATTATCCGGAAGACATCCTGCAGCTTACCATGCCTGCGTGGAATCCCGGTTCATACGCCATCAGGAATTTCTCGAGGAACGTCAGGGGACTGACGGCGTCCTCAAACGGGTCTAACCTCGAAACCTCAAAGAAGGACAAGTCAACCTGGAAGATAATGACAGGAAGGAGAACTCCGATTCAGGTGCAGTACGAGGTATATGCAGCGGAAAATATCCCTCCGGCAAGCTACGTGGATCACTCGCGCGCGACGATCAACGGTACGAGCGTATTTCTTTATCCGGAAGGCTACAGGGAGCAGACCGTCGAAATCACCATCAGCGGACCCCCAACCTGGACAATTTCGACTGCCCTGGACAAGATATCCGAAGGAAGGTACAGGGCTACCAATTACGACATCCTAGTGGACTCTCCCATAGAAATAGGAAGACAAACAATGTATTCGTTCAAGGTCGACGGGAAGGATCACGAGGTAGCAGTCTACGGAAACGATATCGAAGACCGCGATAAGTTCATACAGGACATCCAGAAGATTGTGGAAGCGTACCTGAGGGTCATGGGCCCTCTTCCCTACAGGAGATACCTGTTCATCATTCACCTGATCAGGAATTATTCCATGAAGTATTGGGGGCTTGAACACACCTATTCCACGGTGATCAATTTCAATTCGGCGCTCGTGAAGGACAAGGAAGGCTACGCCATCCTGCTGGACGTAGTATCCCACGAATTCTTTCACCTGTGGAACGTTCGAAGGATAAGGCCCGCAGAGTTTTCTGCAATAAACTTCAAGGAGGAGGTGTATACGCCCAGCCTTTGGTTTTCCGAAGGCGTCACGGAGTACTATGCGTCCCTGGCATTGCTGAGATCCGGCCTGATAAGCGAAACCGAATACCTGAAGGTGATGGCCGATTCAATCAGGACCTACGAACTCTTGCCCGGCAGGAAGTATTACTCCGCTGCAGAGGCGTCCTTTGACGCATGGATACGGTACTATGCCAGGGGAGTTGCAAACGACAACGTGAACAGCTACACCTCCTACTACCTGAAGGGTCTCCTGATCGGAATGATCCTGAACCTGAGGATCCTCGGACTGACCAGGGGAGAGAAGTCCCTTGACACGCTCTTGAGACTGATGATGGAAAAGTACAGGCGCGACGGAAGGGGATTTACGGAAAAAGAATTGGTGCAGAACCTGAAGGAAGTCACAGGGGCAGACCTCACAGATCTGATACAGTCCCTGGTCAGGCGCAGGGACGACATCGACTTTGTCAGCGAACTTAAGGCTGTCGGCCTGGACCTCAAGCCGGTGAAAAACGGAGAAAAGAGAATCAGCACAGGGCTCATACTGAGGAAATCCGGAGAAAATTATTTCGTGAATTCCGTACTGGAAGGCACAAGCGCCTGGGAGTCAGGATTAAGTCCGGATGATGAGATCATTGCAGTCGGTACCACAAGGTTCAGGGAGACGTTTACCAAGAAGGTGATGAACGGTACCCTTACAGCAGACCTTACCGTAGATTCCGTGCCTCCGGACAGTGCAGGGAAGATTGTCTACCACGTCTTCAGGGGAGAGGAACTCCTGTCGTTCACGATTCAGGCTTCTGCTGACCCATTCTTCACCTATTCGCTGGAGTCCGTACAGGATGCACCCGAACCCACAGTATCACTCAGAAAGAAGTTTCTGTACGGATAAGACATAGCCAGTCGCATTTCAAACCCTCCCAGGAAACCAGGACTTTCCTCTTCGTGTGCACTTTCCACGGACGGCAAAAAGGATTGCTAATTCATGGGCACAGTGCTGGGACAATCTTCAGACGTTGCATGTGGACCTATGTCGAGAGGACCTCCTCCATCAGATTCGCGATTCGCGAATTCCCGGCATCGGAAGATTTCATGAGGTTTTCAATTATACTCTTCCTGCTCTCCGGCGTATGATTCTGGCTGAGCTTCCACTTTCCCTCCAATGAAGTGACCCTGATCTCGAATCCTAGGGTAGCTTCCAGCATGATCTGGTAATGCTTTTCCCTGACCCTTTCCAGAAATTCTCCATCGCCCTCCATCTTCCTGACCAGATTCATGACCATCTCGTTTCTTTTCTCCTTTTCAAGGACGTGAAGGATACCTCTTGCCTGCACAGTGACGTAATTCCAAGTGGGAACGGGATGCTCCGTCTTTAACCAGCGGGGGGAAACATACGCGTCCGGGCCGAGGAATAAGGCCAATGCCTGTGTACCGTCAACGCCCTTCCACTGTTCATTGGCGCGTGCCATATGGCCCTGCAGGAATATCCCGGCGCCATCCTTCCCAATAAGCATGGGGAGGTGGGTCGCCCTTATGGCATCCGAATAAGTTATAAGGGTCCCGAATGGATTCTGGTCGACGTAGCCGAACAACCGTTCTGAATCTGTGACGCGCGCGTATTCCGGATTATACACGAACCCCGAACCCCAGGAGAGTAATCAAGAATTCGTGTCCTGATAGCACGATTCTCATACTATATATACCATTTATAAATGGATGCACAGAATGCTTTTTGCGCTTGACGAGTATTTCAAGGAATACCCCTCAAGGATCAAACTGGTCGAAATCATGTACCGCCAGGGTATCGCGCTTCGGGACGGGAGGTTCTTCTGCGGAGATTTTGAGCTGCCGCTTTCCGAAGTGGCAAGGGCCTCGGGAGTGAATCGCAGGACTGTTTACGAGACCATCAGGTTCATAGAGTCCAATCCCGTGTTGAGCAAGATGATTTACAGCTTCAGACCGACACTTGACAAGGGGCCTGTCTCGGCACTGATAGGAAATCAGATCATTTCTCTGTACCCAAGGCACGGCATGTTCTCTGCTACAATTCCTATCGTTTTCGGAATATTGGCGAATTACATGTCCCACGTACAGGACATATGTGCCAGGAACTGCAACAAGGACGAACACTACTTGAGGGTCATAGTGGACCGGCCCTTGCCGGAGGGGGTCATTGAACAATTAAAGGAAATACCGTCTGTAAAGCGCTTTGAGATAACGACTCCCGATCTGGCGACGGAAGAAGTGGTGTGCAACATGTGTGAAGTGGACAACTGCCCTTCCAAGTCTCTGACCGCCATTGAGGAACTGTAGTCCGGCTTTTGCTGAAACAGTGCCATCGTTCGCATAACAACTGGAAACTGAGGTGACCCATGATCATTAAAACAGGACGAGGGGGGCGGATATCGGTGCCGCAAAGTCCGAAAAATGGTGATAATACTGAGTTTATCACTTGCCGTCACCCCACCAGGAAACGGTCCATGGAATTGAAGAAAATCACAGTGAACGATTTCGGTCATTCAGGAATGGAATCAATACCGCTCCGGAACTTCCGGCATGAATGACTTTAAATACACTTTTCCATAATAGAGATCGTGGATGAGTCCAGAGGGCGCATCGTTACAGAGGTATTCAGGAATCTCAAGATAAGGGGATTCAGGGTTTCCGATCCTGATCTCACGGGATCAATTTGCTTCGATATGATGGCCAGGCGAGACAACGAGAAATACTTCCTGAAAGTTCTATACAACGTAGACACGATCAGGAAGGACGCTGCAAGTGAATTGATCACGCTGGCAAAGGTCACCGGATCAGCAGCAGTGGTAATAGGGGAAAGAACCGGCGCTGGCAAGCTGGAGCATGGGCTCGTTTACTACAGGCACACGATTCCAATAATGTCCCCGGAAACTTTCGTAGATTATGTTGACGGCGAGAAGCCCTATGTCTTTTCGGGTCCGGGTGGATTCTACGTTTCACTGGACGGCGAAAAGATGCGCAGTGCCAGGGAGGAAGAGGGATTCTCCATCGGTTATGTGTCCGGGAAGATAGGCACTTCCAGGAGGTCCATATCACTGTATGAGTCTGGAACCGCTGCAACGGTGGAGGTATTCCTCAGGCTTTGCGACCTGCTGGAGCGGGACCTCCGGAGAAGCATAGACCTCCTGAATGTCGTGCGGAGCATTGAACCCCCTCATATGCTCAACTCCATAGACGACACTCTCTTGAGAACAATCTCCAACAAGATCGTCGGATCTGGATACACCATGAATATCATGAGGAAATCGCCTTTCGACGCGATGGCGGGCAACGGGACGGAAACCCTGATCATGGGACTTCTGGAACTTATAGGGCGGGACTACGAGAGAGCTTCCGCCATGAGAAACATTGCTGACATACTGGAGGACGATCTTCTGGTGGTCTCCAGGAATCATACTGAAAAGACCCAGATTTCCGGATGTCCGGTAGTGAACGTCAAGGAACTGGTGGATTACTGCGATAGGGGCGAACTCGGGAGTCTTGTGGAAAGGAAAAAGCGCGGCCTATGAGGGCCGTTCTTGTCAGGGATAACTCGCCAGGGGTTACGGTATTCGGCGGAATAAAGGGGCTGAAGCGTGATGGCGACCGCCTTGAGGAGACTTTCAACGAAATACAACCAGATGTGATCCTAGCCACGATCTCTCCGGAAGAGGCTGAAGGGATTGTCAACTTTGTCAAGGAACCTTACGCGATGACGCTTTCCGATTACGAGATGATCTACGGCGTTAACTTGAGGAATTACGGGGAGGTTGAAACTCCCGCTCCAATTTTTACGGAATCTGCACGCTGGTCAATACACGGGGGGGTACCCCTGATTGGGCTGGACATGACTGAGGAAAAGTTCAGCAGAGAATATACACAGAATGTGAGCACCCGCGATCTTCTCCGGCACTCGGTGAGGAAGAGGGGGCTCTTCAAGGCAAAATTTTCCGAGTCAACGGCGGAGGAATTCGTTACCAAGTGGGACGCAATGGTCAACTCAATCCGTGGCCTCAGGAAAATGGAGGAACTCAGGATTAAAGAAATCGAATCCAACCTTGATCTGATTATCTCTCAGGGAATGTATCACAACATACTGGTAGTCTCTGAATTTGAATTCTATCCCAGGATTGTGGAGTTCCTCAAGCATCTGGGATACGGCGAAAAATCAGAGTAATTCCTTGAATACAATATATACCTCGCTGCTTCCCTTCCTCGTGGCAGTCACGGACGTGACTTTTGAGAATTTGAATTTCCTGGACCAGTTCTGCATGAATTCCTTTGTCATGTCCCCGTAGAACTGCTTGATAACCGCGTTGCCGCCATTCTTCAGGAATCGTAACACAACTTTCATTATTCCCTCGCACAGAACAAAGGAAGATGCATGATCCCTTCCAGGATTCCCGCTGGTATGGACCATTGCATCCGAAATAATGCAATTGAATCTTGCAATGCCCAATTCCGTTGCAACGGCCGACAGTTTTTCGGGGAACCCGGGATCAGTTATGTCCGCCCTCAAGTACCTGTTCCACTCCTCTTCGGGCACAGGATTCCTGTCCACGCTCACCACAGTCTTGCCGGAAAGCTGATGCGCAACCTGGCTCCAGCCGCCCGGGGATGCCCCAAGATCCAGGACAACATCTCCCGGAGAAATCAGGGAAAATTTATCCTGCAATTCAAGCAACTTGAAAGCTGCCCGGCTCCTGTAGCTCTGTTCCCTGGCGAGACGGTAAAATGGGTCTTTCCTGTCCCGCATTGACCCTTACTCGCCGATATGCTTCCTGTATTCCACAGCACTTAGGCCCTTAGTCGGGCTGCCGGATGCCGGTTTCAGTTTTACCAGCCAGTTGCCGTACGGGTCAGAATTCAATTTTTCCGGAGCAGAGTCAAGATCGTTGTTTACCGATGACACCGTACCATCAACCGGTGAGAATACGTCTTCTGCAGATTTCACGGATTCTATGGTCAATAGCACTCCGCCCGCCTTGACGGCAGATCCAACCTTAGGGTATTCCACATACACGACATCGGTAAGCTGGTGCTGCGCATAATCTGTGATCCCAACCTTAACAAGATTCCCCTCAAGAACAAACCACTCGTGCGTCTTCGAATAAAGGAGATTATCTGGGACTTTAGACATAGGTGGGAATCTTAAGCCACTTATATAATTCTGTGATTCCTGACGGTGCGGGCATACGTCGGGATACCCCTTAGTGGCACTCCGGAAATAATCAGCGTTCTGGAGCGGCTTCACTCCATTCGCGGGCTCAGGACGGAGAAGTCCGACAAACTGCATTCCACACTTCTCTTCTTCGCAGACATCGGGACGCCGCGCGCCAGGCAAGTGTGCCAGGCTCTTGAGTCCCTGAAGGAGGCAAAGTTCACAATCCAGTATTCTGCAATAACCGGATTTCCATCCGAAGCAGGGGCTAGGGTGATTGTGGTGCTCATAGACAGTCCTGAACTCACGCGGATTTACAATGACCTTTCAGGGAAGATCGGGATCAAGGAGGAAAGGCAATTCATCCCGCACCTGACTCTTGCCCGTACGCGGGGGGAACGCGTCAATATCGCCAGGATACTGGAAAACACCTCCCTGACATCAGGAGGAACTGAGGAAGTAATCCAGATTTCACTGTACGAGAGCACCCTTAAGCCGGAGGGAGCAGAGCACGTTCCCGTGTGCACTCATCAGTTTATGTAATAGGCACTTTCCTTGTCGTGAGAGTTGGAGTTATCCTTGATTTTGATCTGTTCCTCGTCCTTGAACTCGACCGCATAAAGGCCCCCAACAGGAATAACGCGGACCATGTTGGATCCATCCTTATCCTTGATCCTGAACACAATGGCGCCTTCTTCGCCAAGTATTGTGTAGCCGAGGAATTCTCCCTCCGTTCGCATGGGCTCCTCTGTCCCACTGCCGGAGATCACCACGTATTTGCCGCCTTTCTTGATTTCTATCATTTCCAATTCAAACTACCTCACTCCACTCTGTCTCTGTGCATGTCAAGAACAGAAGAAGATTACAGTCAATTCGAGGTGGAATTAAAAGGTTACAATGTGTACCCCAAAACCCCGGATATCATCTGGAAGGCGTACGCACTTTCTTGGCATTTTCAATGCTGCGGCCTATAAATATTCCAACGGCAAAGATGAGTCCAAACAGAATAATGTCGCCAACGAAATATTTGTAGATCATGATCACCAGGGCGGAAGAATAGGGGAAATACAGGAGTGGACCCAGCCCGGAAATGCTGTTATTATTAGCGGTGATGTAAAAAGTATACACGTATAAATCGGGGTTAAGCGCCTCCTTAAGATTGTAATAAACAATGACCGTTCCATTCCCCTTAACCACAGTCGTCAGGTTAGCCTTTGAAACGTTATCGCTGAAACCCGTGCTGAAGCCCTGTATCCGGAGCCAGTAATTGCCGGACGGAACGGTGCTGGCGTTAGTCATCACAATTGTTATGTTATAAGAGGTCGAACTCGTCAGGTAGGGAGTCTCGTTGGCGTATGCGTAAATTCCGGGGTTGATCTTTGAGGATATTGCCTGGTTGGGCGCATAAAGTGGCCCTGAAACTTCATTGCTGTTATGATAAAGGTTCTCGTACAGGATGCCAGCCCACATTGCGCTTCCAACAAGCGAAACAACGACAAATATCGCAAATCCGTATACTACCCTCTTCTTTACTCCCCAGAAATTGAGATAGTGCATTACAAGGAATACGGCGACTGGAATGAGAAGTTCGAACAGTTCGAATTCTGTGGAGAATGGCGATCCCACGATAGCCAGAAAATAAAGAAGGGAGGAAACCAGGACTGATATTACCGGAACGGAAATCTTGTTATGTTCCCTCAGAATAGAAACTATCGGCACTCTATGCGTATGAGCCCTCCCTATAAATAGGAGAAGGATAGGAGTATATTATTGAAGGTAATATCGCCCACATTCGAAGATGTTTCCCACAATAGACGAAATCAGGAAAATGCGCAAGAATCTGGGCATCAGCCAGAAAGAGCTCGCACGCGTCAGCGGAGTGAGTCAGTCTTACATAGCGAGGCTGGAAAAAGGAGACATAAATCCCACATACGAGAGAGTAAAGAAGATTTACGAATACCTGAGCACGTCTGGAATGCGGGCAGAATCCCTTGAAATAACAGCTGAGAAGGTGATGTCTGTGGCTGTGGTCACCTGCTATCCGGACGATTCGGTCATTAGCGCCCTGAACAGGATGCGGGAGCGTGGTTTTTCACAACTTCCAGTGGTGAACAGGGAGGGGAAAGTGGTTGGAACCATAACCGAGTCCGGGCTTAATGACTTATTAATCAGAGGGGCACCGCTGGAGTCGCTGCATAAGCTGATAGTATCCAAGGTAATGGTGCCGCCTCTGCCTATAGTGCACAGGACTTCCCCAATATCAGTTATTTACCCGATCCTCAGGTACTACAGTGCAGTGCTCATTTCCGACGGAGGGGAATTAAAGGGGGTCCTGACAAAGGCAGACGTGCTGAAGGCGGTTGAAATGTATGGCTGATCCCGTCATTCAGGCAATCCAGGGTCTGTTCTTTTTTATCCCAGCCTTCGCAGCCAATTCTGCCGCAGTTCTTACGGGAGGCCGATGGAAGATGGATTTTGGAAAGAACTTTTTCGACGGGAGGAGAATCCTTGGGGACGGCAAGACCTGGAGCGGATATCTGGGAGGGTCGCTGCTTGCATCTGCCCTGGGGATGCTGCTTTATGGGCTGATATTCCTGCTGCCGGTCTTTGTGAATTATCCGGACGCATATTTTGCATTGTTTGGTGTCTTGCTGCTCTCATTTGGATCCCTTACCGGAGATACCCTCGGGTCTTTCATAAAGAGGAGAATAGGTATCGATAGGGGAGGGAAAGGGTACCTTCTGGACCAGATTCCATTCGTGCTCATGGCCCTCCTTTTCGCTGCCCTGTTCTATTTCCAGTTCTTCAGGTATGTTCTATTCAATATTCCAGCTCTTATAGTAATCGTGGTGATCACCCCTCCCCTTCACAAGGCAGTAAACGTTCTCGGGTATAAGCTGAACAGGAAGGATGTGCCCTGGTGAAGAGTCACAAGATGGTCATCGCCTTCAGGAGGGACCTGGATCTGGGGAAGGGAAAGATCGCCGTGCAGGTTGCACACGCTGCAGTTGCTTGCGCCTTAGCCTCGCAGAAAAACCATAGGAAACTGTTCCGGGCGTGGTTCGACGAAGGGCAGAAGAAGGTGGCAATAAGGGTTCCTGGCCTGGACGAGATATACCGGCTCAAGGAAATCGCAGAATCCAGGGGATTCCAGACATGCATCATTAGCGACGCAGGTCTCACGCAGGTTCCGCCCGGAACTGTCACCTGTCTGGGGATTGGGCCGGACGAAGAGGAAAAACTGGACGAGATAACCCGGGATTACCCTCTTCTCTGACTAGATTGCGTTCATAGCCCGGTCCAGATCCTCGATGATATCCTCTGGGTCCTCTATTCCCAGGGAAAGCCGGATCAATCCGTCGGCTATTCCAGCATCTGCCCGTTCTTCCGGAGTAAGGCTCACGTGGCTGGTATCAACCGGGAGAGTCATCAGGGATTCCACGCCACCCAGGCTGGGTGCGGGGGAAATCAGCTTCAGGTTTCTCATAACCTCTCTTGCATCCTCAAGACCACCTTTCACCTCGAATGCAACCATTCCCCCAAAACCCGACAGATTTCTTTTCGCTATCTCGTAGTAAGGGAACGATTCCAGTCCCGGGTACATAACTTTCCTCACTTTCTCGTGCTGCTCAAGGAATCTTGATATTTTCATTCCGTTGGAGTTGTGTTTCTCCATTCTCAGGCCAAGAGTCTTGAGCCCCCTCATTGCCAGGAATGCCTGGAGCGGGTCAGCGTTGGAACCCAGCGTTTTCCTCATGGTGGAAATAGCGCCATAATTGTCCTTCATACAACCAACCATTCCCATTATAACGTCTGTATGGCCCGAGATGTACTTGGATGCGCTGTGTACCACTACGCTTGCACCCATCTCCAGCGGCCTTTGATTGTAGGGTGTCGCAAAAGTCGCGTCGACCAGAAGGGGCACCCCTTCTTCCGCGCATTTCTTTCCTATCTCCTCCAGGTCTGATACTCCCATGGTAGGGTTCACGACGGACTCCGTGTACAGCATCTTGTATCCGCTCAACGAATACTCACCGCCATTCATTTCATTCAGGTGCAGGAAATCGACTCCTATGCCAAATTCAGGAAACGTGTGAGCAAACAGTGAGAAAGTCTGGCCGTACAGTTCGTTCAATGAAAGTATCCTATCTCCTTTCTTTGCGAACGATAGCACGGCTGCATTGATTGCCCCCATTCCGGATGAAAAGGCAAGCCCCCGTTCAGATCCTTCTGCGGATGAATACTTCTCCTCCAGCGCCTGAATTGTAGGATTTCCCCACCTTGTATACAGAAACGGCTTGCCTGTCGTATCATCGATATAGGCATCCCGGTTGACGTTCGGGCTCTCAAATGTCGAGTTTTCGAAGATTGGGGTGGTTACATTGCCGAATCTTGGGTCCTTCAGTTCCCCGGATTGAACGACCCTGGTATTGAAGCCCCTCTTGTCCCTCTCCATGGCAAGTGAAGCATGAGTTATACGAAATTAACGATTCCTAACACATCCGGTTCATTTAGCCTGTCAACAGGAATGGAAAGGCACGACCCGAACGCCGCGCCTTTCGGACCAAAGGATACAGATTTGCCAACGCAAGAACTGTTTATGTGCATCTGCGTTCTTAGGCAGATTAATGTTCGTGGCCTTTGAGGGAATTGATGGTTCCGGAAAGACAACCGTTTCAAGGATGGTGAATGATTCCCTTAAGAAAAGGGGTTTGAAGGTTTGGCTGACGAAAGAACCCACCGATGATCTTGTAATTCCCGAGACTCTTTCCGCAGACAGGACATTCTATTCTGGCGTGGAAGTCTTCTTTCTGTTTACCGCTGACAGAATAAGGCATGCGGATCAGATCAGGAAACGGCTCAAATCCGGGAGCATCGTGATTTCCGACAGATTTACCCTCTCAAGTTTCGCTTACCAGGGTTCCGTCATTGCCGAACGGTTGGGAGGTCTAGGCAGGGCGGTAGAATGGATGACGTCTGTCTCTGCTCCAGTCAGCCTGCAACCGGACCTCACAATTCTACTTGACGTAGACCCTGAATTTGCGATGCGAAGAATTGCAGATTCGGGAAGAAAGAATACCGGCTTTGAGGAGGTTTCCTATCTGGAAAGGGTCAGGAATGCTTACCTGCAGATTGATTTCCCCGGGAAAATATCAGTTGATGGATCGGGAACCCCGGAATCCGTAACTGGAGAATGCCTTTCAATTATCGGGAAAATGCTCAGGCCGTGAGAACCCTTATCTCGTCTCCCCTGACCAGGATGGTGTGTTCGGCCTGTGAGATCAGAACTCCTCTGTGTTCCCTGAGCACGGGAAACTGCGAAACTTCCTTCTTCCTCATCATTTCCGCAAGATAGCGGCTCCCCCCGGGAATCACCTTTGTAGACCACCTTTCAGCGAATGGGAGGGTCCCGAAATTCTTCACAATCTCCTCCTCCTTTCTTGGCTTTGTGCCGCTGAAAATGTATATGTTGCCTCCCGGTCCGCTGTGTATCATTCCCGTGCCGGTGGAAGCGAACGGTTCCAGCGCGAAAACACCATCGGAATCGATGGGCCGGCCGTTGCCATCGTCATAGTTTGGAATAAAAACCCTGGAGTGCAGGTCATACTTGTCCACTCCATGTCCGCCGAGATTCCTGATGGGCTTGAATCCGTAGGACGTGATTGTGCGACCTATGTTAGATCCAACCTGTCCTATTCTCATAAGCGGCCTGAGATTCTTTATGGCAAAATTCAAAGCTTCCCTGCTTGCGTCTATGAGATCGCTGTGTTTTCCGGTGTTTCCAACTTCAATCGTAGCCGCATTGTCGGAAGGGTATCCGTCGACCTGCGCACCAATGTCCACCTTGACTAACTGTCCGGTGAGGAAGGTCAACTTATCGCCAGTGAACGGCGTGTAGTGGGCTGCGTCGTTGTCCACGGACAGGTTGAGAGGGAATGCAGGTCTTGCCCCGTTTTCAACGATAAATGCCTCCACCTTCTCCGCCACATCGTAGAGTTTGGAACCGGGTTCGACAAGGCTGAGAGCGTATTCCAGCGCTCTCTTTCCAACCTTCCCTGCCAGTTCAAATTTCCTCAGGACGTCAAGTTCCATTGGTAACGGTTAGATGTGGATGCTCAAAAATGTTTACCGAAGCAGTTTGTTGATTCTCTCCGAAATTTTTGAGAGTTTTTCTTTCCTGTCACCCTCAAGAGGCGACGTGTCTTCCAGGTAGGATACAATTCCATCCAATTCCTTTATGACCGAATCGACAGATCCGGTTGCGTCTCCGCGCGGAGATTCCTTCATCCCGATCTCCTCCAGCCCCCCTTCGGTTATCTCGTACTTCGTGTCTTCTCCCTTCCTGACGAGATGATCTTCCTCCATGCTTGACAGCAGGGGATATATTGTCCCCGGGCTTGGTCTCCACCAGCCGTGCGTCTGCCTCTCAATCTCCGCCATAATCTCGGATCCTTTCATGGGCTTTTCCTGAAGCAGCCACAGAACGTAGTACTTCAGACCGCCCCTTCTCCTGAAAATCCGATCTGCAGCAAATCCTCCTCCGAAGTCAAAACCAAATTTCGGTCCTCTCATGTTATTCCCCTTTCATATCGATATTGTTATCGATATCGGATACAGACCGATCATATATACTTAATTCAGGATGGTAACGTTCACGGAGGGTGAAAGATTTCCGCAGTGATGCTAAGAACAACTACTTTCTGAAGGTCGGAAGAGAGCTATCGCCCGACATTAGCCTGCGAAGCCAATGTTTCTTTCTGGTCATTCTTGGTTAGAATCGTGCAAGTTTGGCCTTAGGGATACGGAAATATTTCCAAACCGGTAAATCATCAAGAAATGAGTGCGAATTTCCCATGCCCACCCGGAAAAATGCCCAGCCTGCGAGAACATAAAGTCCGGCAAACCATATACTATAATACGGGGATGCATCTCAACGGTGGTGGACTGTTGCAAGAAAGTCAATGACAGGCATTTCCCGCCTGCCCTTTTCATGATTGGAAGCGTTTTAAGGCGCATGCTTGGAAGGACACCCCGGTCGACTCTTGGGACATTCCTGAAAGAAGGGATGTCCGTCGTCGACGCAGGGTCCGGCCCGGGCTATTTCACGCGTTACATCTCAGACTCCATTGGGAAAACAGGCAAGCTCCTCTCGTTGGACTCTGACCCCCGAATGGTCATGACAGTAGAAAAGCTGTGCCGTAAGAAGAATCTTTCCAACGTCGCAATCAAGGAAGGATCAGCGGCTGCAATGGATTTCATTCCGGATCAGTCTGCAGATTTTGTCCTCTCTTCAGGTGTGCTCTGCTGCATGGCGGAACATGATAAGGCTGTCTCGGAGATCACCAGGATAATGAAGGATACGGGAGTCGCAATGATCAGTGTTTCAAAGCACCTACCCGAGTCTGATCCAAGAACGGTTTCAAAAGCTGAATGGCGTTCCATTCTGGCCAGGTTCAACATTGTATCCGAATCTGAAACCGCAATGGAATTGAAAGCTGCGGTTTCCAAGCGGGTCGGGAACCAGGAAAATCCCTGATTTAAGTCCGTGTTACCTGAGCCCCTTCCGTGGACGACGTTTCCCTTCCATTACGGAGTAGACCAGTGCAACGGACAGGATTAGCACAAGGATCTCCAGGAATGCCTGAGAGGTTGCAATTCCGCTTATTCCGATCAGGGGATTTGTGGATCCAAAATTGATGACCACAGTGACACTGCTCCCTGATACCGTGATGACCCCGGATGATGGCGACACAGTGTACCCAGTCACGTTGGAAACAAGATAACTCCCCGTGCCATTGCCCTCTTCGAAATAGATGAATGTGCCAGTGCTTTTCTCGTGAACGCCTCCCGCGGTCACTGACCAGGACGTTCCAGGCGCAAGTCCGACTTCCTCGAAACTTACGGTGTACGAAAATCCAGAGAAATATGCGATCTCTAATACGGGCGAGGACATGGTCAAGTTGGCGGTCGCATTGTTACCAGTGTAATTCCCAGTCCCCGATCCAACCCAGTAAGAAAACCTGTATCCAGGGTTTGGAACAGCACGGATCTGAACCACTGAAGATGAGTTGAACCAGGGAGTTGACCATGAGGTGACATTACCGGACCCGTGAGGGGCGGGGTCCACTGTCAATAAGTATTGCGTGGTATAGTGCACGGGTATTGAAACAAGGGTCATGCCGGCAGTCACCGACCCCGAAGACGAAGTTGCGTACCTGACGCCTGCAGTTCCGTAAATGGGCGTGCTGGTTGTGTAGGTCCACGAACCAACAGTCACGGCAAATTTCATGCTTGTATTGCTTGTCGATTGAGAGCTTCCATTCAGGACGACAGTCCACGCAGTCCCCGTGGGGAGTCCGGACTCCCGAAACGACGCCACTGTTGGAGTGCTGAAAATGGTCACATTGTCGGCACCCCGGTCGGCAACGTACATATATCCATCATATGGATCGAAAGCCGCACCGTTGGGATAGCTAGATTTAGGAACAACAAAAGACCCCACGACGGTTGAATTGTCTATTATGGTGACGTTGTTGCCGTAGTAGTCGGCAGTCCAAATCAGGCCGTCAGCCTGGTCGAACGAAGGAAATGCATAGTTTGTACCAATGCTAACGTTTTGCAGAAGTCTTGCTCCGGAAATTACAGAAATGTTATTGGTACCGTCGCTCCCGAAATACAGGTAACCGTTCAACGGGTCGTACGCCCCCCCACAGGGTCCGTTGTTAGATCCAAGAATGATGTTTCCAACCGCGACCATTCCATTGATCAGTGTTATGTTACCATTACCCCAGCCGGCCACATAGATCATATTATTCGAAGGATCGTAAACAGACGAGTACGGAGATCCTTTGACGGAAATATTTCCAGCGAAACCCGTCCCATTTAAGACGGTAACATTGTTGTCTGTATAATCATCCACATATACGTAACCGTTCGCAGGGTCGTACGTGTCGAAGGAGGGACTGGAAAGATTATTTATCGTATGTACCACGGTGAAGTTATTGATCAGAGACACATTACCGGATGCTGAATTTGCCACGTACATGTATCCGTTTGAGGAATCGAAACATATGGATTCTGGTTGATTTCCCACATTCACAGAGGTCACAATCTTGGTACCGTTCATGATCGTGACGTTCGAACCGAAGTGATTGGCAACATACATGTAGTGATTGAGAGGGTCGTACGCCATTCCTTCAGGCCCGTCCCCGACGGTAAAGTTGCCAACATACTTGATCCCATAGCTGAACTTATAGGTGGGTGGCGAATTGAATGTCGCATGGTTATCCTGTGCCGCGTAAGTCTGATGATTCCCAACCAGGCCTGGTTCGTCAGCTCCAACCAGTCCAAACGAATAAGAAGGCGCAAGCAGAAGAGTTGCAACCACAATTCCACATACCAGAATATTCACGCCAAGACGCCCACTTTTCATGCTGTGCACCAACATCCAGATAGAAAGTGCATAATGTGGTTGGCACTATTTAATTATTGCTTACTGAGAGTAGTATAATTACACGACTCATTGTATGCGGGCAAAATGCGTTCTTCCTGGAACCACAACAGAGGTTGTTGTTGGTAAACCGCAGTCTGCGCTTACAGAACTCCGGCAACGCGCTGGGACATGGGCACGACACCACGGTTCGCAACAAAGTTGCAGTTCCTGGTTCTGTGTTTCTCCGTCCTCACCTTGTTATTGTACCATCTCACTAGAATCCCCATGAAGTGTATTGAACCGCATTTTGGGCACTTTGATCTGGACTCGTATGTGGAGCAGTCTTCGCTGTAATCGACTCCCCATTCGTCGGGATCACAGGTGCTTTCGCCAAGCACTACCCATCGTATGTTCCTGCATTTCTTGCATTTAACGGTTGCCAGGGCACACGTGAAGCCGTAAAAGAATTCACCTGCTTCAAGCGGAGCGTCTATGAATATTTCCCTGTCCAAGCTCAAAGCCATTGATTCCCCCTCTTTAGTCACCAGTTGCACGGAAGGAAGAGATTCATGCGGCATCCTGCAAATATACAACGCAGGCTATATGAACGAAGCGGCGTATGGGTGTGGTATGCCCTTTATCAATTGACAGTTCAATATATTTTGCACAATATGGCGGTTATAGGTTTCTCGCGCATTCGTCCGATGATGTATCAGGATCAGATCACGAGGAATCCGGTCAACCGAAAGCATTTCGTGATTCCGAAGGGAACAGTGCACTTTATCCCGGAAAGATGCAAAGCCTGCACTTACTGCTGGCACTTCTGCCCGAAAGACATGCTTGAGGAATCCAGCGCAATAAACGCCATGGGGTATCATCCCCCGGCGGTGAAAGAAGGAATGGAAGATTCTTGCATTGCTTGCGGGATGTGTGAAACTGTGTGCCCGGAATTCGCCATATACATAGAGGAGGCCAATGATCGTGAAAGGGCTCATTGATCCAGGAAAGCATTTTATCAGCGGAAATTTTGCCTGCGCAGAGGCAGCCCTCATAGCGGGATGCCGCTTCTATGCTGGATATCCTATCACTCCGTCTTCAGAGATTCTTGAGCGGCTAAGTTCCAGGCTTCCCATGGTGGGAGGGCATTTCGTGGAAATGGAGGACGAAATAGGAAGCATGGCCGCTATACTGGGTGCTGCCAATGCCGGCCTCAAGTCTATGACTGCCACTTCCGGTCCGGGGTTCTCGCTTATGCAGGAGAACATAGGACTTGGGATGATCACGGAAACTCCCTGTGTAGTGGTAAATGAGATGCGCAGCGGACCATCTACAGGAATCCCGACACGAGTGGGACAGGGTGACATCATGCAGGCCCACTGGGGTACTCACGGAGACGTCGAGTCCATCTCGTACTGTCCGAATAGCGTGCAGGAGATGTTTGATCTCACGATCACCGCGTTCAATTCCGCAGAAAAATACCGACAGCCCGTCATTATGCTGCCTGACCAGGTGATCGGGCACATGAGCGAGAAAATTGTGGTGAAACAGCCGTGGGAATATGAGATAGTCCCCCGCCTGACGATTTCAAGCCGCAAGGCAGATGACAAGCTGGTGGACTTCTCCACCGACTTTTCCCCAATGTTTCTTGCCGGTACAGGGATTAGGGGGAATTTTGAGAGCCTGACCCACGACGAGATGGGTTATCCTTCCAACAGTTCCGCTGTTGAGGCGAAGATGATGAATCACCTCCTGGGGAAAATCAGGGATCACAGGGACAGCATAGTTGAGTTCGAGAAGTACGAGACGGATGATGCAGAAACCCTGTTGGTGGCATACGGCGTCACCTCAAGGGTAATGGAAAGGGTCGTGAGGGAAGGCAGGAACAAGGGATTGAAAATCGGACTTTTCAGGCCAATCACGATCTGGCCGTTTCCGGACAGGGAAATCAGGAAACTGAGCAAGAGGGTGCAGAGGATTATTGTGACGGAAATAAACTACGGGCAGTACTCTCACTCAGTGCGAGAAAATTCCGATGCCCCGGTGGAAGAGATGCATTTCCCTCCCGGTGCTGTACCCGATCCAGATACTGTCCTGAAGTCAATCTCTAAACCAGCAAAGCAGGAGAAACACAGGAGGGAAAAGGGAAAATGATCCAGGGGAAGGGACATCCAAAGGACGCATTCCTGCGGTCTGAAAGGCTTCCGCACATATGGTGCCCGGGATGCGGCATCGGCATAGTGCTGAATGCCTACCTGAATGCGCTTGCGCTTTCCGGGATTCCCCGGGAAGAAGTTGTGCTTATTTCGGGGATAGGCTGCACTGCACGGCTCCCGGGATATGCCAACGCAGACAGTTACCACACAACACATGGAAGGAGCATCGCCTTTGCAACCGGGATGAAGATAGCCAATCCAAAGCTTCACATTTCTCTCATCAGCGGTGACGGGGACCTGTTCAATATCGGGGGAAATCACATTATGCATGCAGCAAGGAGGAACATCGATCTCAACGTCATATGCGTGAACAATTTCAACTACGGCATGACCGGCGGCCAGCACGGGTCCACCACGCCTGCAGGATCGGTGACAGCATCCTCGCCGTACGGGAACCTGGAACAGAGCTTCAACCTGCCATACATGATGAAGGCCATGGGCGCTTCTTACGTTTCAAGGTGGACCGCACTTCATGTGAGGCAGCTCACCAGATCCATTGCAAAGTCCTTCACCGTAAGGGGTTTCTCCTTTATCGAGGTGCTCTCGGTCTGTCCTCCGAATTTTGGCAAGGACAATGGATTTGCAGACGCATATGCGCAGATGCAGTACTTCCGGGAACATTGTGAGATCGATAACAATGCAGACCTGCATAATGCGGGCGTAACTTTCTCCGGAGACAGGCCAATCATCCTGGGAGATTTCTACCATAAGACCAGGCCAACCTTTCACGACATCGAACGGGAAATAATCGAAAGGGTGAGGGTGGACAGATGAAGCGAAAGGAGTTTAGGATTTATGGGTCCGGTGGGCAGGGGGTTATCACTCTGGGTCACCTTATCGGTTCCGCAGCCCTCCTGGACGGATGTGAGGTGGCAATGACGGAGGAATACAGCCCCCAGATCACCGGCGGCTGGTCCAGTGCCGATCTTGTCATTTCGGACGAAGAGATCGATTATCCCCTGGTCAGGAATCCAGATTACCTTCTCGCCCTGAACCAGGAAGGCTTTGACTCCAACATTGCGAGGATGCGCAAGGGATCTGCAGTACTGGTGGACAGTGAACTCGTGGATTCCTCGGACGCACCCGGCAATGGAAAGTCTGGAGAAATGTCCCATGCAATTATAATGGGCGTTTCCGCAAGAAAGATTGCAGTAAGCCTCGGCACTCCCAATTCAGGAAACGTTGCGATGTTCGGTTTCCTGTCCCGGATTTCAGGCATTCCCACTAAAAAGTCGTGCATGGAGTCCATTAAGAAGCGTTTTCCCAAACGCGCGGAAGAAAACGTGAAAGCATTCGAGAAGGGCTATGACGCAGGTGGAAAATTTGAGTAAACCGGTTCTTGTGATAGGAGGGGGAATCGCCGGTATACAGGCATCCCTTGACTTAGCGGAGTCCGGCGCAAAGGTTGTCCTCGTGGAGAAGAGCCCAGCGCTGGGAGGCAAGATGGCCGGACTCGACAAGAATTTCCCAACTCTGGATTGCTCCATATGCATAGAATCGCCGAAGATCAGTGACGTTATGCGCAACCGGAACGTGACCGTGTTGACCCTCTCTGAAGTCGTAAAGGTGGACGGCCAGGCAGGAGATTTTCTCGTCACAGTGCGGGAAAGCCCGAGATTCGTCACTGACGAATGCACCAGATGCGATCTCTGCGTGGAGGCCTGTCCGCAACTGACCAGAAACGAATTCGATTCAGGGATGGGAGCAAGAAAGGCGATCTACACGCCATTCTCCCAGGCAGAGCCAGGAAAATACGTGCTGGATATTGAGACCTGTCTTAACGAACCTCCAAACTATTATCCGTGCCAGAGGTGCTATGACGTCTGCCAGCCCAAGGCCATAGACTATAGCATGATCACCGAAGATCACCTGATCCATGCAAGTGCGATCATCGTTGCCACCGGATTCGATCTCCTGAACCCGGAACTGCTGAAAGACTTCGGATACGGGACCGATCCCGACGTACTGACTTCCTACGAGTTCGAGCGGCTTCTGAGCTCTGCGGGTCCCACTGAAGGGGACATCCTGAAACCGAGCAACATGAAGATGCCGGAGAGCGTGCTCTTCGTCCTCTGCTCAGGATCCAGGGACAGGAGGATTGTGGAATACTGCTCAAGGATCTGTTGCATGTATTCGGTGAAGGAGGCAATGCAGGCATCGGAACACGGTGTCAAGAAAGCTACTGCCCTTTACATCGATGTCAGGGCGTATGGAAAAGGATTCGACGCCTTCTACCAGAGAACCCTGGACCAGGGGGTAAGGTTTGTCAGGGGAAGGCCGGCGGATATTCGCAGGAATAAAGACCTGATCACTGTAAGGTATGACTCCACCAGCGACGGCAAACTGATTCAGGAGGATTACGACATGGTCGTGCTCGCCACTGCGACCATCCCGGGAAGGGGCACCCCCGAACTGTCGCGAATACTGGGAATTGAACTGGGAGAGGACGGATTTTTCAGAACAGACGAAGCAAATCCTGTGGAGACAACCAGGCGGGGCATCCTGGTTGCGGGCTGCGCCTCCGGGCCAAAGGACATTCCGGATAGCGTGACCGAAGCCTCTGCGGCTGCTGCCTCTGCAATGGAATTCGTGGCAGAAAGGGAGTGGATCAAGGAAGAGGTTCCAGAGCCCCTTGACACTTCAGGCGATCCCAGGGTTGGGGTGTTCCTCTGCGACTGCGGATCCAACATAGCAGGCGTGGTCAACGTAAAGGAGGTCATGAACCGGGCAACGGGAATCCCTGGTGTAGCATACGTTGAGGAAAACAAGTTTTCCTGTTCCGGAAGCACTCAGGATCAAATTGTCCGCAGGATTGGGGAGAAGAAACTCAATCGCGTTGTGGTGAGTGCATGCTCCCCCAAGACGCATGGCAGCACTTTCCAGAGGGCGTGTGCAAGGGCGGGGCTAAACCCATTCCTGTTCGAAATGGCAAACGTCAGGAACATGGATTCGTGGGTGCACAGGGGAGAGAAGGAGGCAGCGACCCGTAAGGCGGTGGACATGGTGGGAATGGCCGTCGCAAAGGCAAGGGCACTGGCCCCTCTAACGGAAAAGGAATTCCCCGTAACAAGGAGAGCCCTGGTCCTGGGAGGAGGAGTTGCCGGATTATCTGCGGCAACCGCGCTGGCAAGGATGGGAATCGAAACCCACCTGGTGGAATCTTCCCCATCCCTCGGAGGGATGCTGAATTCCCTGGAAGAGCTTGCTCCCGCTGGCATCAGATCAAGGGAAGTTCTCAATAGGAAGGTATCTGAGTTCAATTCCTCGGGAGCGGTAGCACATCTGTCAACACGGGTCATGGTCATTTCTGGTTTTGTGGGAAATTATCAGGCATCGCTCTCGGACGGCAGCACAATGGACCTGGGAGCAGTTGTGCTAGCGACAGGGGCCAATCCGTATTCGCCGAAGGAATTCGGGTACGGAAACGATCCAAGAGTAATCACTTCCCTCGAACTGGAGAAGAGGATGGACAGCCTGGATGCCGGTTCAGTTTCAATTATTTCCTGCGTTGGGTCCAGGGAAAAAGGCAGGGGATGCTCCCGGTTCTGCTGCTCAACCATGCTTGGCCAGGCGCTCAGGCTGAGGGAAAAGGGGAAAAGAGTCAGGGTACTGTACAGGGACATCCGCGCATATTCCAGGTACGCTGAGGACCTCTACTATAAGGCATCGAAGTCCGGGGTCCAGTTCTTCAAGTACGATAGTAACGAGAACGGAGAGTCTGTTGAATTGCAGGAGGGAGTCCTCACGGTAAGGGATGACCTTTCGGGAGAAACCATCGGGCTCAAATCCGATCTTGTGGTCCTTAACGTCGGAATGGTCCCGGTTGATGATCCGGTATTTTCGCAATTGAAGCTCTCCAGAGATGAAGAGGGCTTCCTCCTGGAACTGCATCCCAAGCTTGGACCTGTGGAGGCGGCGGTACCCGGAGTCTTTCTAGCCGGGACTGTGCAGGGACCAAAGGATTTCAGGGAGAGTTCAGTTCAGGGGCTCGCAGCTGCTTCCAAGGCATCTGGAATTCTGCTCAAGGACAGGATGAAGAAAGAACCGATAATTGCGACCATTGATGCCAAGAAGTGCACAAAGTGCATGCAATGTGAACCCGCCTGCCCCTACGGTGCAATCAAGGGAGAACGGGGAAAATGGATCGAACTCAACGCTGCTGTATGCATGGGCTGCGGGAACTGTGTATCATCCTGTTTCGTGGGTGCCATGAGCATGCCTGGATTCACTGACGATCAACTGATTGCGCAGATAGATGCAGCGACCGAGGAGGATCCGCAGGAAAAGGTCGTCACCTTCGCATGCAACTGGTGCTCATATGCAGGAGCGGATCAGGCCGGAATATCGAAAATCCAGTATCCGCCGAGCTCCAGAGTGATCAGAACAATGTGCTCCAGCAGGGTCTCGCAGAAGCTCGTGTGGAGAGCCCTGGAACGCGGAGCGGGAGCTGTCCTTATCACCGGCTGCCACATCAACGACTGCCACTACATCAGTGCCAACGAGGATACGGAGAAGAGAATCGAGAGGTGGAGAAAGATGCTAGAGGGAAGGGGCGTTAATCCTGACAGGCTGCAGCTCCACTGGGTAAGCGCTGCGGAAGGCAACAGGTTCGCACAGAAAATGAGGGAGATGGATAAATTCATCAGGACTCTGCCGGAAGAAGAGATAGCAAAGGGCAGGGAAGCTTTCCTGAGGAGGGCTTGAAATGCTGCTGTTAAACGACGAGAGGTGGGACAGGGTGAATTCCATGACGGGCGGAGAAGCCAGCGTATGTTTCCAGTGTGGTTCATGTTCCGCACATTGTCCCATCAATGCCATTTCAGATTCCGGCCTCAACATGAGAAAGATTGTGAGATCCGCGCAACTGGGCCTGGACTTCAACGGAGAGTTGTGGAACTGCGCTACCTGCAAACTCTGCGAGACAACATGTCCACGCGAAGTCGGGATAGTCGACGTGGTCCTCGGTCTGAGATCTCTTGCGTTCGAGGAGAAAAAGGCTCCGGAGAAGATAGAGAAGGTTGTCTGGGACATTTACGAGAACGGCAACCCATGGGGCGGCAAGAAGGGCGAACGATCCCTGTGGGCAGACGGCCTCGGGATAAAGGATGCCCGCGCGGGTGTCAAGGTCCTTTTCTTCGTGGGATGCGAGAGCGCCTACAGCAGGGAAGCTCATGAGTCCCTGAGGAGCATTACGGAAATCATGTCGAGGCTTGGTGTTGACTTCGGAATCCTTGGAAACGATGAACGTTGCTGCGGTGAGCCCGTTTTGAATGCGGGAGAGCTGGGATACATGGAAGAGATTGCTTCCCAGAATATTGCGGCGTTCCAGAAAACGGGAGCAGAAATCGTTGTTACTGCGTCCCCGCATTGCTCCAACACGTTCCGTAATTACTATTCAAAGCACGGGCTCAAGGCGCGGGTAATGCACTATTCAGAGTTCTTCTACGATCTTTTCAGGGACGGCAAGCTGAAGCTTCGTTCGGATTCAATCTCCGAAACGGCGTACCACGACCCATGTGTGCTGAGCAGGTATGACGACTTCGTCTCAGGACCAAGGGAGATGCTTTCCGTGGTGACTCGATCTCCGTTGATTGAAATGGAACACACAGGCAGGGAGAGCCTCTGCTGTGGCGGAGGAGGAAACAGGATGTTTTTGGATTTTGAAGGTGCAAGACTTGCGGACAGGAGAATGGATGAATCTGCCGCAGCCGGAGCGAAAAATGTGGTCACGGCATGCCCGTACTGCGTGATGAATCTCCGGGACAGTTCAGATACTCGGAAAATGGGCATCGGGGTTCATGATCTTGCCGAAGTGCTGAGAGGTGCGTTAGCCTGAAAGAGAGGGAAATATGGGTTTACCTGGAACATGACGGGGAAGAAATTGAGGAGGTCTCACTGGAAATTCTCGCCCGGGCGAGAGAGATGGGAGAAAAGGTCCATTACACTACCGTTGCCATAATTGCAGGACACGATCCCGCCAAGCTTCCGGACCAGGCCGTGGAGCACGGAGCGGAAAACGTCATAATGATCCGCGGCAGGAATCTGGCCTCCTATTCAACCGATCTTTACACCAGGGCCATAAGTGACCAGATTGGTTCGCGGAAACCCGATATTATGCTGGTTGGAGCCACCTACCAGGGCAGGGAACTTGCTGCAAGGATTGCGGCAAGGCTGCGCACAGGTCTCACTGCGAATGCAGTTTCACTGGACATCGATACCCAGGGATCGCTTGTTTCCGGGGTACCGGGGTATGGAAGCAAGGTTGTGGCGCAGGTCGCGTGCATAAAGAACAAGCCCCAGATGTCAACCGTCCGGCCGGGAGTGTTCTCCAAGCAGGAGTTTCCCGGGACGAATGGAAAAATTGAGATCGTGGATTCTGATATCCCGGATTCTCTTGACCGGGTCAGGACAGTTTCCCGTGACGTTCGGAAGACCTCGGACATAGGCAAGGCTGGAACGGTAGTTATAGGCGGCATTGGCGTGGAGAACTCATTTCCAATGGTGAAGGAATTTGCCCGGAAAGCTGGTGCCGAAGTCGGAGTGTCACGACCAATTGCGGACAAGGGCTTGGCACCCAGGGATTCCCAGATCGGATCCACTGGATACTCGCTGAAGGCAAAGGTTGCCGTGGTCATTGGAGTGAGCGGCGCAGAGCATTTTGTCACTGGAATTGCGGGGTGCAAGACCGTAATATCCGTGAACACCGACAAGAATGCCAAGATCTTCGATTACTCCGATTATTGTGTCGTGGCTGATGCATCCAAGATCCTCCAGCTTCTCAACCAGGGGGGCAGCAAATGAGAGGAATCATAGTCTGTACAAAGGTCGTTCCGAAGTCGGAAGACCTGACATTTGACCAGGAGACCATGACCCTGAAGAGGGAAGGGGCCGAGAACCAGCTTAACGAGGCTGACAAGAACGCAATAGAGTTTGCAGTGAAGGTTCGGGAACGCTATGGGGGGAAAGTGACTCTCCTCTCAATGGGACCTATGCTCTTCGAACCGCTTCTCAAGCTGGGAATTGCAATGGGAGCGGATGACGCAGTTCTCCTGTCTGCGAGGGAGTTTGCTGGCGGAGACAGCTTTGCAACCTCCATGGTCCTGGCAGCGGGAATCAGGAAGATTGGAGACTATGACCTTGTGGTGCTGGGCGAGGAATCCTCGGACGGGGGCACCGGGCAGGTCCCGTCGCAGGTGGCTGAATTACTGGATCTTCCCCAGATATTATACGTGTCAAAGGCAGACTTGGGAGAGGGAAAGATCACGGCAACAAGGTCCGTCAGGGGCGGTCACGAAGTTGCCGAGGGTTCCCTGCCTGCGCTGGTCAGCGTTGAACTGGGAGTGAACCAGCCCAGGTTTCCCGACTTCAGGCGCAAGAGATGGGCAGAAACCGAGTTCAAGCTGACCGTATGGAATGCTTCTGACCTTGGCCTGAATCCTGAGGAGATAGGGTTGAAGGGCTCCTATACAAGCGTCTTGCGACTGACTGAGTTTCCCACACCGGAAAGGAAGAGGGAGTTTGTGGAAGGGACCGACGAGGAAAAGGCAGCGAGAATTGCCGAGATCCTGAAAGCTCAGCAGTGACGATACCGTCAGTAATACCATACTAATATCCAGTACGGGTCCGGGAGTCTGGTTTTAGCGTTCTCTTAGCCGGTACGGTCGCCTTTGCCGCATTTTGATTCCGATGCATTTAAATGAGGAGGTCAACTTTAGACTATGGCCTGGTACAGGGTAGTAGACGAGGGAAAGCTCAAGGACGGAGATATTTTCAAGGGCAAGGCTGGCGAGACAGAATTCATCCTGATGAACGTTTCCGGGAAGTATTACGCCACTTCTCATCTGTGTACACACGAGCAGTATGACCTCTCCGAAGCGTTCATTGACAGCGGTACCCTGATATGTCCAAACCACTTTGCCACGTTCGATCCCAAGGATGGAAGCGTGCTCAATCCACCAGAGGGTGCAGGTGACATATCCCCACTCAGGTCCTACCCCGTAAAGGTGGAAGGCGGCGCAGTACTGGTCGAAGTCTGATGCACACCACAGTCCTGGTGAAGCAGATCCCGGACATCAACAAGATACAGTTCGATCCTTCAACTGGACGGATAATCAGGGATAACGTTCCGCTTCAGATGAATTCATTCGACAGGAAAGCGGTAGACGAGGCAATTAAGATTAAGGAAAAGCTTGGAGGAACTGTATCAGTCGTAACCATGGGACCGCCATTTGCGTCCGAGGTACTGAACCTTTCCCTCAGGATGGGTGCCGACCGGGGAATCCTTATTTCCGACAGGGCCTTCGCGGGAGCGGACACTCTTGTTACGAGCGTAATTCTTGCGGAAGCCGTGAAGAAACTGGCTCCTGACCTGGTTCTTGCGGGCAAGTACTCACTTGACGGCGAAACCTCACAGGTTCCGCCCGAAGTTGCTTATTTCGCTGGATACAATTTCAAGTCTTCCGTTTCAAGAATCGATTTCAGTGCCGACCAGAAGACAATCCTCATAGAGCACGAGAGGGAAGACGGTCTCCAGGAAATCGAGCTTCCCTTGAAGGCTTTGGTTTCCGTGAGCGAGAAGATAAACAGAGCAAGGCCTCTGAAACCTGGGGTTCCGGACATGACGGACCGGATCGAGAACTGGACCTCCGCCGATCTGGGACTTACGATTTCTGGGCAGAAAGATTCTCCCACGGTGGTTTCTGGCACGGCCAGGCTGGAGAGCGGAAGAAATGTCCATCTTTTCGAAAAACTCGAAAGCGCGCTGGAAACTTTAGTTTCACTGGCATCTGAATCGGAAAACGAAGATCCGGTAGTTTACAGGGAAATGTCCTCATATGACGCTTCCCACAAGGTCGTGCTGGGTGTGTGCATTGACGACCCGTCGTTGGCCATTGAAATATCGTCAAAGATCTTTGATCTTTCGAGGGGTGAATTCAACATAGAGTTGATCGGCAACGTCCCGCCTGATTTGATAAGAGGGGCTCAGTGCCACGTGTACCACAGGCTGGATTGCGGAAGCACCAGGTGCATGGCCGCGGACATTTTCCGGTACATAGAGGAGAAACAGCCCGAATTCGTGGTCTTCCCTTCCACCGTTGAAGGAAGGGAGGTCTCCGCAATGGTGGCAGCAATGGGAAAGCTCGGGCTCACGGCTGACTGTGTCGACCTTGCGCTTGTCAACGGCATTCTGGTTCAGATGAAGCCTGCCTTCGGTGGAGGAGTAGTCGCAAACATAACATCGAAGACGAAACCGGCCATGGCAACTGTCAGGCCCGGAATGTTCAAGGTTTGCAGGACGAACACCCCCTTTAGGATTGGAGATTTTAAATGTTCCAGATCGCACACCGAGAAAATAACCAGGTTCATTGGAGTGCCTGAAAGCTTCAGGCCCCTAAGGAATGCAAGTATAATCGTGGGAATAGGAAAGGGGATCGGCGACAGGGCAAACGTTGAACCAATAAGATCGGTGGCAGACAATATAGGGGCTGCTCTTGGGGCCACAAGGCCTCTCGTGGATCTTGGCTTTGTTCCCAGACAGGTTCAGATAGGTCTGACCGGAATTTCCATTTCGCCCTCACTTTACCTTGCTCTCGGTATCTCAGGTCACGACAATCATGTGGTTGGGTTCAGGTATGCAAAGAAGATTTTCTCGGTGAACAAGGACCCTAATGCCCCAATTTTCAAGTATTCAGATTACGGATATGTCGGGGACTGTATGGAATTCGTGAAGAGTCTTTCAGACCTGCTTAACACGAAAAGAAATACTTGACCGTAAGACTGAAAACTGAGCCCGTGGACCAGGCTCGCACACCACAATTATTCGGGATTTACTCTTCCCCAGATCCGGATTCCCTTGACCGCAATAAGCAATAGGCCGACGAACAACATGGCGAATCCGGAAACAAGGAATGCATCTCCAACCCCGTACAATGTCACCAGGGTTCCCCCGAACATGATTCCGGCGGGTACCTTTGAATAACCTCCTGCTTGTTCAATTGCGAAATATCTTCCCAGATAATTCTCAGGTACTGTTCTTTGAATTGCAGTTATCCAGGTGGTATTGACAATCGCCGCCAGCAATCCGTCAATGGTCATGCTTGCAATCGCTATCTGCGTAGCTGGAAGGAGGACTATCAATACAATTGGCAACCCTCCAAGGCCCCACGCCACAGACATCCACACTCCCGGCAGTTTATCAGTTCCCATCCTTGGTGCAACGAGAGCGCCGAGAACTTATCCCAACGACGAGCTTCCCACAAGGATTCCAAAGATAAGCGATCCCTGATGGAGAATGTTCAGGGTGTAAACCACTATGTAGAGAAGATAGAACGAGAAAAAATTCAACGCCATGGAGGCAAAGGTCATGACCATCAGCGTTCGATGCCTTCTCAGGAAACCAAATCCGTCCTTCAAGTCTGAGGCAAATTCCGTTTCTCATCCGGATTCCTGTTCACCGATTCTGCCACAGTCTTCGGAATGATCATCATTCCTATGGCTGGGGCCGATAGTGCAAAGGTAATCGAGTTGTAAATGAGACCAAGCCAGACGCCAAACACCACAATAAGCAGCCCGCCAGCGGGATTGCGGATAAGAACCTATCAGCTTGAAACCCCTCACGTTCAAGGCCGGGATGGCAGGCTACAATGACCTTATCCGGTTTCATTCAGGCCAGGATGCAGAAAGCCTTGCCCCCTCCCTTCCAGATTTCAGTTAGTTTCCCCTTGTCTCACCAGATAGAAGTCTCTTGCCATTTGCAGATTTTGAGAAAGTGCTGCAATATTTCGACTATTGTTTTCTCCGCGCACCGGATCATATCCTTTCGACGTGGATTAGGAGTTGACAGTCGCTGGCTGGACTTGCTTTGTCACCCGGGGTTATGAGCCAAATCCAGGGGTCGGAGCATCTGGGACGCGCTTCCAATTGGAATTGCCTCTCCGCCAGATGGCAATCAGTAGAAATCCGAGAACGACTCGTCGTCCCCAAACGTTCTCATAGGTGCTTCCCTCTTCACCAGCATGACCCTGGACAGGCGGCTGAATCTTGCCGCAGTCATCCTGCGCATCTCTTCCTTCCTCCTCTTGTTCTCTGTTATCTGCAGATAAAGGCCAAGGGCAAAAAGAAGGCCTGCCAAAACCTGAGAGATATCAGTGTTCACACCCATCACGGAGAGATTTAACCACATCAAGAAAGCCCCGGCCATTCCTGCAAGAAGCATCTTGATGTTATTGTACAAAAGGCTGGCAATCCCGAAAACTACCGCGCCAACTGCAATGTCAATGATCAGGCTTGAAGGATAAACCTGCTGCGCAACAAGAAAGGCGACAACAGCGATTCCCGCGGGTAGGGCAACCTGTACGAGCCTCACCATTATTACTGCGCCCACGACTCCGCCGATGATGAAGATCAGATAAATCGGAATGTCACTTGCGTTAACCAGTGAAGTGACGTATAGCGCGAAGACGAATCCGTAGTATGCGCCAAGTGCCATGAAGGTGAAGTCCCAGGCTTTCTTGCCTTTGAAAAGCATGAAAACGGCAACTGCGCTAATCATTACCGTTGTCAGGTATAGGTATGAAGACGGCAGGAAATACATAAGAGAGTAAATTGAACTCAGAAACGATCCGACGTTGCCACTTCCCTGCATAACATGTCTGACATGCTTTTAACGATATTTAACTATTTCTATTACTGCCAATCATAGCAATTTCGTGAGAAGCAGAACATTGCAATGATAGGAGGAAGCGTAAGCCGTTTGGAGTTTCTGATATTTGTCTGACAACGGCCAGATCATGCCTTCCTTGAACTCGACCGAATTCGACGAATCTGGTGCCCGCATATCCCGCAGGTTCCAGACGTTTGGGCGTAAGTCTTGCCGCATCCTGAACACTTCCCGATCCACTTTACCCTGTCCTTGATCGGTGCTTTTCCCGATGGAATGAACTCAATGCAGAGATGGGAGCATACGTTCTGGATCGCAAAGTCATCGGTAACGACCGTGCCTCCATGCTCCATAGCGACCGCGACAACGTCCACGTCTGTGCTGCTCATCTTGGAAAGGTCACCAGACTCCCTTGCCTTCTTCCTGACCTGTTCGACGGCTGCTGCGGATGGATCGGTAACACTGAGCGTTTCAGAGAGGGTTTCCAGCTGCATGGACAGATTTCCATGCCTTATTTCAGAGATTACCGACGAGGGTATCAGAAAGGAAGGGTCCGCGGGGTTGACGTTACCTGAGATAAGTGCAGACGTGTCTAACACATATTTCTTGGAGCTGGAATCAGGCTGCACGGTACAGACCTTCAACCCATGCCATTGTATCTGGAATCTTTCTGATGAGGTCGAACTGGTCGTACCAGAGAGACTTCTCCCTGAACAGTTCATCCCCAGTCCGCTTGAGCACAAAACTCGATAGGCTGGATGCCCACAGGGGAGGAGTCCCCCTGGCCATCAATGACGCAACCATTCCGGCAAGGATGTCGCCAGTTCCGCCCATGGTCAGTCTGGGATTCCCGCCATCGGAAAGGATCGTTCTGGTGCCGTCCGTTATGACGTCAGTGCTCTGTTTAAGGAGTATGACCGATCCGGAACTCTTCGCAGTTTTCGCGGCATTTGCGGGGGTGGCTTCCTCTCCAGTTAACATCTTGAACTCCGCAGAGTGGGGGGTTATGACCGAATTCTTTCCATGGGACAGGTGAGGTTTCTTGGAAAGCAGGTAAATCCCGTCAGCATCAATTACTGTTGAATTGTGCAAGCGCTGCAGGATCTTTTCCATGAAGTCCATGGATTTCTGGCTCTTTCCTATGCCCGGGCCAAGCAGTATGCAATTCGCGTTGCCGATCTCTTCGTACGGGTCCTTGAGATCGTCCACATTCCTGAAGATTGTGGAGGGATGAGAGATCGCTCCCCCTGCTGCCATGCCAGCGGGCCAGTAAATTTTCACAAGATCGGCGCCCATGGCAGCGGCCGCTTGGGCGGCCATAAGCGACGATCCCGGGAATTCCCAGCCAGCCACAACCGCAACGATCCCATTCATTCCCTTGTGGGAATCCTTTTTCGGATACGGGAAATATACAAAATCTCCCGGACCGGAATAATTCTCGGACTTTTCGTGGTAGTTGAGTTTCACGACTTGTATCTTGCCGCAATTCTGCACGGACATGCCCTGCTTGATGTCCTGGAAAGTAAGTGTACAGGCGGGGTGTATGGAAATGTCAGTACCCATACCGGAAGGAATGTCCACGGAAAGGATTTCCTTCCCGGAGGCATTCATTGCCTCTATGGCCTCCCTGTACACGCCTGTCGGGGTTCTGGAAAGGCCAGTGCCAAATAAGGCATCTATCAGGTACTGGGACTTGTCGATCTCCGATCTCAGGTCCGCATACTCAGCAACCGGTCCAGAATACCGCATCAGGGCTTTTCTTGCGTCTCCGGTATACATCTCCTTGCTGACTAGAGATACCACCATGAAATCTGCCTTGGATTCCAGGTGACTGGCAGCAGAGAAGCCATCTCCTCCATTGTTTCCGGGACCGCATACGATGAGTATTCTTTCCCCCTTGGAGCAATGATCCACCGCATAGTCAGAAATCGCCCTGCCTGCGGAGTCCATAAGGGAGAAAGATTCCCCGGTCAGGTAATAGTGATTAATGTCCATTCGTTTGGAATGCCTTAGGTCTATCAACTCACTTTAGCACCTTTCCGGTTGCTATCTTCCACATGTGCAGGTCGAGAATTCCGGGGGGAAGCCCAAACTCCTCAGCCATTTTCAGGAAGAGTGCCTCCACTTCCAGATACCTCTTTCTCGAAAATGACTTTATCGGTTCAAGTCCAAACTCCCTTGCAATCATCCCGGTAATATGCTTGTCTAGGATAGCAAAATCAAAAGTGCCAACGTTGCGGAGGAAATGGGAAGCCTCCTTGAATCCAATGCCATAAACGTTATCGACCAGGAACTCCCTTGCCTTGCTCTTGTCATCCCAGTTCACCAGGTCGGGAAGGATATGGGACACCTCCCGTGCACTGAAAATGAACCTGGATCTGGTATTGTAGAACCGGCACCTCAGCCGGTGGAGCTCGCATCTCAGGCTATCCAGATCGAGATCAAGGAAACTTCTGTTCCCGACAGCATTCTGGATCCTGATCCCCATCTCGGCAGACGTGTTCGCTGCAAGGATGCAAAAACAGAGCTCCCCGAATAGATCTTCCTTCGAGGCATTCCTGAATGCGAGGAATCCAGAGGTCCTGTTCCTGATCTCGAGGGAGTCGTCCCTGATGCTCTCCTCAATTCTCTCGGTGAGATCCGACAATCCCGATCTTGATCACTTGAAGGCCTGATAGGCCTTCTCTGCCTTGGACAGCCTCTCTTCCACCAGTTTCCAGTTCACGTTCTTCATGAAAGCATCCAGGTATCCCGCTCTCTTTGGGCCGTAATCCGTGTAGTACGCATGCTCATAGACATCGAGTGCGAGAAGAACGATTGCATTCCATATTCCATTCGTGTTATGGACATCAGCGCCGATGTTACGCAACTTGCCGGTGTTCAGGTCAAATACAAGCAACGACCATCCCCTGAATGCAATTCCGGTAGCCTTGAAGTCCTCCACCCATTTTTCGTAGCTCTCGAAATCCCTCGCCACTGCCTTCTTCACGGATTCCGGCACAGTGCTGTGGCCATTCTGAAGATTTCCAAAGTAAATCTCATGCAAAAGGGCCCCGTCATAGTTGAAGGTCTCCTCCAACTTGAGTTCCCTGAATTCTGAATAATTCTGGTTCGCCTTTGATCTATCGCTTGCAGGTAGTTTCTCCCAAATCTCGTTGAGTTTCTTTACGTATCCTTTGTAGTGCGTCTCGAAATGGTAGTCAACCTGCTGGTTGGAGATCCCGTCAAGGTCCTTCGGTTTCAACTGGTCCTTTTCTTTCCAATTTTCTGCCAACTTTTCACCTCGGCGTAAATTTTCACACGGTTTAAAAACATATCCTTTAAAATAATAATAAATATCATTTACAACAGGCCTAAGGTCTTTACGGAGTGTCTCCGTCCCCCATATTGTGAACAACTGTCAAAAAAGTGTCCTGGGTGCCAAGCGTCTCCCCGTTCTGATCCTGGGATGCGTTCCTACTGGAAACGCTCCTCGAATTGTCCTACAGGTTCCTTCGGCTTGCAGGATACTTGTCGAATTTATATGCAGGAGAATGATAAGTCTACTGGCTCCGCGAGGTAATCTCGCAATTCCCAAGTCCGCGGCAGATTACCGTTGAAGTTCGCTTCAATCCTGGCCCATCTCCTCTAACAAATCAAACTTGTCGAGTGGGGTCACGAGTTCAACATTTATCCTTGGATTTTTCACCATGCCATGACCGTCGAGCCACTCGTCAAACGGCTGATCCCCGGCGGTTCTTGTCCTATGCATCTCTGCGAAGCACGAAGAACAGAAAAGGCCTGAAAATACCAACGCGGAACAAATCATACAGTGCCTCTTGCCAGCCATGGAATGCGCAAAGACATTACGATTAAAAGGTTTTCATGGCTTACGACATTTGCAGAATATAATATTTAAACACCCGCTGTGAAGATATAAGCGATTTGACGCACCGTTGGGTAAGACTAGTTTAATCGATGCTCAATAAAATACCGGATCCCTGCAAGTGATGAACGGAGCCTTTCCACACGCATTGCGCAACGCAGGAAAGTGTATCCGCCCGCAAGTCCAGGTTCATGGCCATCCTGAGAGAACTCAGCCACAGCCGGACAATTGAGTTTCGTTCATTCAGGAATACCGACGGATCTGCGCCAGTGCAGAGTGGGAGTTTCATCGGGTTTTTGCCCTTTACATCATAATGATTTATTACAGGAGGGCAAACCGCGTTTGCGAGCAAAGAAAGGATGCACGGAGCAAGGTCATGAACCCGATCAAACTTCATTTTTCGTCCCCGATCTTCCCAGAACCTGTTATCATCTCGTCGGTCTAGAGGAATATCTCAATCATCCTTGTAGGCAGTGTCTGATTCCTCTCCGCCGAGGAAAAAAAGATTCATTTGTGAATATATGTCCTCGAAGCCGCTCATTCCGTTGGACGAGGTCGTATAGAGCCTGCTTGTCAGCTCACTGTCCCTGAATGAACGCACCACTCCCAGGAGATACTCCTTCACCATGGCCTGCTTCTCGTCCCTGAGGTCGTCATAAAGCAGATCGGGGTCCTCCTCCCATCTCCTGGCTCTTGCCAGGTCTTCGGAACCAACGAGATCAGACTTGTTGAGGACAAACAGCATTGGCTTGAAGAACCTGTAAAATACAGATCCGAAAAGCATTTTTTGGGAAACGAATCCCGAAGGCGTTGATGCAATGACCGAATCTGCGAGGAAGGACATCATGGTTCTTCCGCCGGTCAAGTCGTCAACAAGTCGCATGCTCCCCTGCCTGAACGAAAACAGTTCAATCTGCCCGGGGGTATCGAACACGACATAGCCCTCGCCAAGTTCATTGACGGCCCTTGTGATCTCGTCTGTGCGCTCCAGGATCATATCGGAAGCCACAATCTGGGCTCCGTTTGGGCCAAGGGAGTAATCCTGCATTATCTCTGACAGGGATATCCATTCCCTCACGTCCACATCAGCTTCATAAGGGACGAAATCCGCGCCGGGGTCGAGGTTCACTATGTAGCATTCGGCATCGTTCAGTTGAATGAAATTCTTCAGGCTCGCGCAAAACGTTGATTTGCCGGTGCCAGCGGGTCCAGTTACAAAGAGTGATCCTATCAATTCGTAACACCGTAATCCGATAGTGATATTTCACGCTCACCCTGGTCAAAGGTCCCCTCAATGGTCTTGACCAGGTTCTCGACCCTGCTCTTCAGGTATTCGGGCACCCTGAAGGTTTCCACTATTTTCCTCGTCTCTTCCAGATACTTGACAACTCCACCCTTGTGCACCGTCAAAGTGATGGATTCCGATCCGCAAGACTTGCATATCCCGGAAAGTGGAACGCGCCTGTACTTGGCGCTGCAACGTGTACACCGGAACGTTTGTGTGAAGAATCCCCTGAAATTGCCGTATATGTCAGGCAGGAAATGCGATTCAATGACCCTTGTAGCAACGTCGTCCGCATCTACAGCTCGAATCTTGCGTGCAAGATCAAGCTGCTTTTCAATCTTTTCCTGCATTGTTGCGATGGTCTTGTATGCAGAAACAGTAACACCACTGTTTATGCTTGAAACTTCGAATGAATACCCGATCCCGCAGTAGGAATCCTTCTCCTGCAGGTAGACCTTCATGGGTTTCATAACCTTTTCAATGGAGGAAGGCATCGCGCCTGCCTGGCAGGCCTCGTAGAATTCCTCGGGATATGAGTCAACGGTATCCACGTTCAGTGCCTCCTTGTCCACCTCATCCGGGTTCAGCTTGGTGGTGAGCACCAGCGGGGCGTCCATCAGTCCGCCGCGTGTGGAGGGCAGGAAATGGCGCGAGAAATTCAGGAGCCCGTCAAGGAGGAGCATAATGCTGTCCTCGTCCCCGTCACAGTTCCTCCGCTTTGCCGCGTGGAAGAAGGGGTGTGCGAGGCATCCGGACACCTTGGTAAATCCCGCAATCCGTCCAACTATTCCCGCAGAAGTATGTGGAGCCAGGCCAATGACAAGCTGCCCCAGGAGGTCTTCCCTTGTCCTGCAGGAATAGAACGATTCGGACCCGTAATAGTGGACAAGCAGGTGATCCACATACTGTGAGACCTTGAGAAGGTATTCTGCTGCGCCCTCAGGTATTATGACGTCCTGGGCGTATATCTCATTCTCCTTATCGGGATCATAACCGAGATCCATCGCCCTTTCCCGTTGCAAAGAGACCTCATTGCAGTTGAAGTGCGTCAGCGGAACGTCTGTGATGTCAAACCTGCATGTCCCGTCCTTGTTCACCGAGATATCATACCGGGCTCTAACGAGGCCTTTTTCCAGGGGCTCGCAAACCTTCATGCTGGACATGAGCTTCTTCACGCCCTTCACCTCAAGATTTCCGTCGGGGATGATTCCTGTCCTCGACTCAGCCCTGGAGATCACGTCTCTCAGGTTCAGTTCAATCTTCGCAGGTCTCTGCCTTGGCCTGGTGGGGTTTCCGCATTTTTCGCACAGCGGCACGGGTGAAACGTTTCCGCAGCTGGGGCAGTCCCGGGGGAGGTATTCCGTCATGTAGGATCCCTTGTCCCTTCCCGCGTTCATCACGGATCTCCTGGACTGTCCATAGTTTTCAATGGGAAACAGGGTGTGCACTCGAGGCTTCATTTCCCTCTCTCCAGATTTTTCAGGCCTGCCCAATCTTGCGCCAATCCTGGTCGGAGACCTGGGGACTACGGGAAAGCCGGCCAAGCGGGATACAAGGGAAATTGGATCTGGACAATCTTCTGGAACCTGCGCTTTCTCCACAATCGTTCCGGATTCCAGGTCCAGGCCAAGGCACACAATCAGGGGATAGAACCACTTCAGGAGTATTCTTTCTTCCCTTCTTTCAAACTCCATGTTCAGTTTAATAAGCGACTCCTGAAAGTCTGCACTGAGATAGACGCTTTCGTTTTCCACTTTCGTGCCTATCAGGATACTCCTGATCCTCATGATCTCCTCAACAGGGAGATCATGAAAGAGCAGATCATATTCCGGATGCAGTGGGACCTGGTACTTCCTTGAAATCTCAACGGCTTTGTACTGATCAGGAGTCTGCAGAACGTCTATTTCCGGATGCTTCCCTGCAAATATCCTCCACCTTTCCACGCCGAACGCACCTACCCTCAGGGGAGTGTTGTTCTCAAGGAATTCGCCGTACGAGATCAGAATATCGCCCAGATCGGTAACTGCAGCTACCCGGTCCTTGACTTCCATTGCGCGTTCCACCGACCTTATCCGTTCGTGGGATCCGTTCTCCAGAAGGACCGTCGGCCCGTCAATGCTGTCGCACGCCGTCATTGCGGCAGCCTTTCCAGGCAACTCTATCTTCATCTGGCTTCCCACGGCCACGAACCCTCCAAGGATAATCATGGAGGCAGGATGAATTGCCGCAGCAGCCAGTCCGGTTGCCCTTGTCCTGCCATACCTGAGCCTGAATCCTCCGGGGCGTCCCGGATGGCTGAGCACCGGCCTGCCGGCGATAATGTCTTTCAGGAACTTTTCAGATTTTGAGTGGGTATCACCGTCTTCTTTCTTTGACTTGCCCAGATCGGAAAGAAAGTCCCATTCCTTCAAACCCATCGTCTTGGTGTATTTTCTAATCTTGCTAGCCTTCTGGATTATGCCTTCGCCGATCACGAGGCACATTCCTCCCCTGATCCTGTTTGTGGATATCCTGCGCATATCCCTGTGCCCGGATATCTCCTCCTTCTCGCTGCCTTCGCCGTCTATGCATACAGGACTATTCCGGACCACAAGCCTGATCTCATCGGGACTCGGGAGATACTGCAGGTGTTTCACCCTGTTGTAGCTCTGTATCTCCTCCACGTATCGTTCCACCTCAGCCTCCTCAGGGACGAAAGCGCCGATGCCAAGCTCTCTCCTCACAATGTCTGCGATAAGGACACTCAGGGCCTGGGCTGTACCTCCCGCGCCTCTTATTGGTCCGGCAAATGCCACAGACGCGTATGTCCCCGTTCCCTCCTTGACAATGTTCACGCTTGCAATGCCTTCAAGTGGAGCAACGAGAATCCCCTCCGTCAGTATTGCCAGGCCAACTCTGACTGCCTTGTCCAAAGCAAGTGCCGGGTCCTTTGCCTTCAATTCCCGGGCGACCTTCACCGACAATTCTAGGGACATGTCCTCTCTCGGCATGTCCTTGCGGTCCCTAATCCACTGTGCGATGTCCGGAATCTGAAGAAGTTCCCCGATCCTGTCAGCCATGTCCAGCGCCAGGGGTATCTCAACCCTATCGCTGGGGTCCCGGCCTAGTTTCCGGAGCCTCTCCGCGACCGCGTAGGCACGGATTACCTCTCTTTCCAGCTCAGCGTCGTACCTGTTGAGAAGTTCCGGGGTTACTGGCCTGATCTCCATGATATCACGATAGAATCTACTTGAAGATCTCCGTCAGGAGAATCTTATCCATAAGGGAAGCCTTGATCTGGAGCTTCTTTTCGTAGTACGCAACCATGGGGTCCATTTCATTCGAGATGATTTTTCCGAATGTGGCAGAATCCACAGAAATCGTGATGTCACCGGGCAAATTACCCTCAGAAATTTCGCTGATCGAACCGTTCTCCACCTTGAAATTATAGAATTGTTTTCCATCGAATTCCACCAGGAAGGACCGGTTCACCTTGGACATTTTCTCCCTGAATTTCGGATCCGTGTTGATCCTGTCCATGACCCTGGTTCTCAACAGATTCAGAGATTCCTGGATACTTTCACCTCCTGCTCCTTCTTGAATGCCAGCGAGCTCTCCACCAGGTGTTTATGAAGCCGGGACGGAGCGAGGGGCCTGGACTTGAACTCGCTGTGGTACTGTGAAGCAATGAAATTGTCCCTGTCCGTGAGTTCCAGTATCTCCATCCTGACTCCTTCCTCGTCGCATCCGCTGAATACGACACCATTTTCCTCGAAGCGCTTTATGTATCTTGGGTTAACCTCGAACCTGTGCCTGTGCCTTTCCTGGATCACCTTTGATCCATATATCCTGTACGCAAGCGTGTTTTCCTTTACAATGACGTTCTTTTCCCCCAGCCGCATGGTCCCCCCCTTCGAGACTACACCTTCCTGCTCGGGAAGCAGGTCTATAACCGGGTCCGGAGTCTTCCTGTCAAATTCGGAGCTGTTTGCGGAATGGAGTGCAAGCACATTCCTGGCAAATTCAATCACGGCAGTCTGGAATCCAAGGCAAATTCCCAGATACGGAACCCGGTTCTCCCTCGCATACTTTGCGGCAATGACTTTGCCTTCAACTCCCCTGTATCCAAACCCTCCTGGAACGAGGATTCCGTCCACGTCCTTCAGGGTATCAGTGTTCTCCTTCAACGTATCTGAATGCACCCATTTCGTTTTCACAGCAATTCCGGTATTGCCGGTCACGTGACTGAATGCTTCAGAGTGGCTCATATACGCATCCTCAAGTTCAGTATACTTTCCAACCACGGCGATTTTCACACTCTCCGCGGGGTTTGCGACGTTTTTCCTGAACATAGACCACTTATCATTGAACACAAGATTCTGGAACTGGAGCTTGCCGGCAACGTAGTCCAGGATTCCCTGCCTGTAGATCATTTCCGGAACGGAGTAAATGCTCTTCGCGTTGGTGACACTGATTATGCCCTTCTCCTGCACGTCCGTGAACAAGGATATTTTCTTTCTGGTGTCCGGAGAAAGAGGATTGTTGGACCTTGCAAATATCATATCAGGAATTATTCCAAGGCTCCTCAGCGTACTGACGCTATGCTGTGTTGGCTTGGTCTTCTGCTCCAGGTTCCCGCCAATTTCGGGAACAAGCGTGACAAGACCGAAAAGCACCTTTCCGTCCCCTTCTTCATGTCTCATCTGCCTGATTGCCTCAAGGAATGGCATGGACTCTATGTCACCCACCGTGCCTCCCACTTCGATGATCGTTATTTCGGTACTATCCAGGCCGGCTTTCCTAATCCTCCTCTTTATCTCGTTAGTGACGTGAGGAATAATCTGCACCGTGCTTCCCAGATAATCTCCCCTTCGCTCTTTCTCTATTACCTCCTTGTATACCTTCCCGGTTGTGATGTTGTTATCTCCCGTCAGGCTCTGGTCCAGAAATCTCTCATAGTTTCCCAGGTCAAGATCTGATTCATTTCCGTCTTCTAATACGAATACCTCCCCATGCTGATAGGGGTTCATTGTACCCGCGTCGTAATTGAGGTAGGGATCAATCTTGACAACAGAAACCTTCTTCCCGGAATTAGCTAGAAGATGGGAGAGGCTTGACGTGATTATCCCCTTTCCTAACCCGGACATCACTCCGCCAAAAATTACAATGTATTGCACCTCACATAAGCCATGATGCATTAATTAACGTTTGGGACTGAACTTTCCTGAGAATACAGACCAAGGATATTTTGGTTAATCCTTACGATAAAAGACTCCCCTCGAGCTTATGGCGGACAGTGGCAGGCATAGAAGTCCTCAAACCCAGAAGATGGGGAATTAACATTCGACTTGTGTGACGGGTGAGAACGGCCCGTATCGCGGTACGGAATCGGGTATAAGATTCCAGAACCTTTCTGGTCTTAATGCTTGAGAGAGCATGACCTGAAATCAACAGACTGCATACACCATAATTTAGAAGTATTGTAATTTAGAAAAGTGGGGCATGGTATCGCACGCTGTCCTGGCAGCTGTTGGACCCGGTTCAGTAGCTGCCGAATCAGCGTTCAGTGGAGACAAGACTACTGGCTTAGTCGGTATCCACCCCTTCCACAATACTAAACCGGAACGTTTTGTTCCTGCGTTGAATCCGGGATCAATGATCCCGTTTCCACCTTTTTTCACGCTAGCTGATCAGGCATTCACCAGATAGAGACTTTCGGGGAACCGTTTTCTGCAGGATCTATCTGGAAGGCCTTCTCAAATCCAAAGTGATTCAGTACAGGAACCGTAGCCCTGAACTTGTCCGGTGAGTGAGGATCGATGGTAATCCTCCTCTTTATTTCAGGTTCTCTTACGTTCTGCCTCCAAACCTGCGCCCAGGAGATGAAGAATCGCTGCTCCGGCGATAGACCGCCTATTTGTTTTCGCAGTTCAGGGTTCCTTGAGAGCCTGCGTTGCAAGGCCTCATATGCTATGCTTACCCCTCCAAAATCAGCTATGTTCTCGCCCAGGGTAAGCTGCCCGTTGACGTGAAGTCCCGGAATCACCTCAAGGGAATTGTATATTTCGACAACGGATTTGGCGCGATTCATGAATTCCTTGCCGTCTTCAGGCTTCCACCAATCGTTCAGGTTTCCATTCGCATCATACTTCCTGCCCTGGTCATCATATCCATGCGTGATTTCGTGGCTTATTACCCCTCCAATTGCACCGTAGTTCACAGCATCATCCGCGCTGATGTCAAAGAAGGGAGGCTGCAATATTCCTGCAGGAAATACGATCTCGTTCTCGGTGGGAGAAAAATACGCGTTGATGGTTGGAGGAGTCATATACCACTCGTTCCTGTCCACTGGCTTTCCCGATCTGATAACTTGACGCAGGAACTCGAAATGGAACGATCGGAGAACGTTGCCCAGATAATCGTCCTTCTTCACAACTATTGAAGAATAGTCCCTGAACTTGTCCGGATGCCCGATCTTCGCCCTGAAACGATCGAACTTAGCCTTGGCAAGCTTCTTGGTATCCTCGCTCATCCACTCAAGCTTACTCAGTTTATCCCTGAAGACATCGCTGATGTCGCTGATCATTTCTTCCATTCTCGATTTCGCATCCCTGCCGAAATGCCTGTTGACGTAGATTTCACCCAGTGCCTCTCCTATAGAGTTGTCAATTGCGACGATGGTTCGCTTCCATCTCGGCTCAGGTTCCTGCTGTCCAAGCAATTTGCGGTTGAAGAAATCAAAGTGTTCCATTTCAACTTCAGAATGCAATAGCGGGGCGCTTGTGTTGAGCACTTTCCATTTGAGGTATGTTTTCCACTCCTCAAGTGGCCTCTGATTGATCAGGTTCTGAAGGGACTGGAAGAATTCAGGCTGTCCAAGAATAAGATATCCTATCCCGGGAATTCCAATTGCCTTCAGGTACGATCCGAGCCCAAGTAAGGCATAACTTTTCTCTATATCGGCAACTTCAACTCTGTTGTAGTTTTTCTCCTCGTCGCGAAGGTCTGCCCTCGACCGGCTAAACCTGGCTAATTCAGTCTCCAGGCTGATTATTGTCTTCGAATGTTCCGCACACTCCGCATCACCAGTTCCCAGAAGACGAAACATGTTCGCGATGTGCTGGCCATACTGTTCCCTGACCTCTTTGAAATTTTCAGAAAGGTAGTACTCCCTGTCCGGAAGAGACAATCCGCCCTGATAAAGGGTCAGGGCATAGACTGAGCTGTTCTTCTTGTCCGGTTCGGAAAACGTGAAAAAAAGCGGATAAGACCCAGATCTGTGAAGTTCTGCGACAATCCCGACCAGATCGGTAATAGAACTTATCCTGTCCACTTTCGAAAGCATCTCAGAAATCGGGGAAAACTTAAGTCTCTCAATGGTCTGGGAATCCATGGATGATCGGTAGAAATCGCCAAGCATTCTGGCAAACCTGCCAGGTTGCCCGTTTGGATCTGACGCGCAATTCTCAAGAATTTCCCTGAGAAGATAGTAATTTCTATCGAGGAGTTCGTGAAAGGCATCCCATGAAGACTTGTCCGCAGGGATCGGGTTATTCCTGATCCAGTTGCCAACACAATATTCGTAAAAATCCCCGGATGGCTCTGCATTAGGGTTCATATAGTCAGTGGAAAATGATGGGATTCTGGGAACCCCCTTAATACGACCATCTCCATCGTTAGTGTTTCCTACGTCTCCATTCATTGATTAGTCCTGAGGGGATCACATAAGTAAATGTTTTGGTCGAAGTGTGTCCTTAGAGCATGGGGACCCTGACGGTTATGTTCAGGCAGGTTGCCGACTTCCTGCGCAGGTGCCGGATCGCAGCGCCAACGGGAACTACTTTTACCGGAGGTTGATGAATCCCTATCACCGGTATTCCGGACTATGGAGAACTTGCCAGGATGACCCCGGTCTCCGCATCTATGAAGACTTCCGAACCATCTTCCGGCTGGGTCGCCAACCTTGTGCCGCCTACCACGGTAATCCCCGCTCCTGCCAGTGTGTCTCTTACGCCGGCACTTACCCGCGACTCGAAGAGGACAGCCTTGAATTTCTTCATCAGATCCAATTCTTCCCGGCCGGTGGCCAGAAGTATCTCTCCCTTTCCATGAGGATCTGATGTGATCCTTCCCCTGATTGATTTTCCTGACGCATATCCTCTGCCGATGAATCTCCCGGAGGTGATCACCCTGACGTCGGTTGTGCCGCCAAAAAGAAAGTACGGCGACCCCGATGTGACAACCACCCTTTCCCCCAGAGCAAGAGTCCCGATCTTCTGGAGGTATTCTACCGCTTCCTGGAGTGCTTTGCCTTTCGAGAATTCTTCAGGGACTACAACCGGTTCAACACCGCGCAGGAGGCTCAGCCTGCATGCCAGATCGCTGTCAGTCACTGCGGCGACAATTCTGGCGCCAGGTCTCACGGCGGAAATCATGCGCGCAGTGGATCCGGACTTGGTGAAGGCAAGAATCGTGTGTGATCCAATCTCCCTGGAAATCACCTTTGAAGCCCTGGCGATGGAATATGCGACTCTATTCCCCATAAAGGAAACAGGCTCCGGGAATTCCCCACTTCCAGACTCAACAAAATCGGATATCTCCCTGAGGTATCTCACAGCGTCCAGGGGATATTTTCCGATTGCCGTCTCTTCCGACAGCATCAGGGCATCGGTATTGTCCAGGATCGCATTGGTCACGTCCGCCACCTCTGCCCTTGTTGGAGAAGGATTCTCAGTCATCGATTCCAGCATCTGGGTTGCTACGATTGCCGGAACTCCATACCTGTGGCTTTCGTGAATTATGCTCTTCTGCTCTATGGCCACTTCGTGAAGCGGTACTTCAACCCCAAGATCGCCTCTTGCCACCATGATCCAGTCAGAAACCGGCGCGATCGAGTGCAGGTTCTCAAGTCCCTTTTGCGTTTCGATCTTCGAGATGATTTCCGCGTCAGAGCCGTTTGACTGAAGTATGCCGCTGAGCTTAATTACGTCCTGCCTGCTCTGTACGAACGATAGTGCGTAAAAGCCCACATGCGACTTGCAACCTTCCTTGATGTAGGAAATATCCCTTTCAGTAACCGATCCGAGGTCAAGCAGTTTGCCGGGAACGTTGATCCTGCTTCTGCTTCTCAAGACGCCTGAGTTTACCGCATTTACCCTGACGCCTTTGGATACGATTCCAGTTACGGCCAATCTCACCGCGCCGTCTCCCATTATGATCGGGTCCCCTTCTGCGACGTTGGCCAGGGCGTCCGGCATGTTCACCGGAATGTCGGATTCCTTGTCCCTGCCCACCAAGTAGGACGTTCCCTTTGAAACTGCCAGGCTTCCACCCGGAAAGACGTCTGTCCTGAGTTCAGGGCCCTTCAGGTCGACAATTAGCGAAAGGCGAGTACCCAGTTTCTTGTTCGCACCGGCCAGAATTCCGGAAATTCTGGAAATGTAGCCCTTCTCCACGTGAGCAGTGTTCACCCGGATTGCGGTCATACCTGCGACTGCCATGGACTCTATTCTTTCTGCGGTATCGCAGGACGGACCGACTGTTGCTATGATCTTGACGCCAGGCATCATATATTCATCGGCGGCCACTATTTATCGGTTTATGGCCATCGAGGCCGCCATAGTATCCTGCCATTATGTCTGAGACATTGTTCCCGGTCGGCCCGGAGAACAGTGCAGATCCGATTCGTTTCAGGAGCGGCGTCAAATTGCTTTCTGCCAGGTGCTTTTCAACCTCTTCAGGGGGGACGGAATCAAGTGAGCCCGGAAAAACCACAGATCCCATTGCGCTGCTGTTGCCATCCATCCCGTCCGTACCTGCGGACATAAATACGCAGTTTTCTCCCGGAAGCATTTTCAAAGCCAGCCTTGCAGCAAGCTCCTGGTTTCTGCCTCCAGTTCCCGCCCCCCTAACGGTGGCGGTGCTTTCTCCACCCATGGCGAACCAGAATCCTGCCCCGAACCTGGCAAATTCTCCCCTCAGCATGAGAAGTATACGGCTGGAGAGGTCCTCCACGTTCCCGGTGAAACCGCTGCCGAACGAGACTACCTTTTCCCCATGCTTGCGGAGTTCATTCGCCATTGCCTCAACCAGGTCCCCGTTCTTCAGAACCAAATGCCAGTGAGACTCCGGTTCTGCATCGTGATCGATGTCCATCTTCAGGTTTGATTTCACCGTTTCTTCTGTACCCGGATCGCACCGCCTAATGCTGTCAAGCGCAGCAGCAAGTACTTTCCTGCCAGGAGGCGCAGCAAATACCGTCGGCCCTGAGGCTACAAGTGCGGGGTCGTCTCCTGGTACGTCGGATATGATCAGCGAAACGACTCTTGCAGGATATAGCATCCTGTTCAGCTTTCCACCCTTCACACTCGACATCAGTTTCCTGGCAGCATTCAGTTCCCGTATGTCGGACCCTGATTCCATCATGCACCTCGTCACGGAAGCGATTCTATGGATGCTCAATCCCTGGATGGGAAACTCGAACAGTGAGGACCCTCCGCCTGAAACCAGTGCAATAACCAGGTCGCCGTTACCCAATCCGGCCAATCCCTTCAGGATTATCTCCGAAGAGGACAGTGATCCATGGCCGGGAAATGGATGCTCACCATGAAGTATTTGCAACTCCGCGAATTTGTTTCTGATCGGCTCATTTTTGGGAACAATAACGGATGCGTGCACGGGAGATTCGGGTAACGACTCCGCAATTCCGGCATACATTCCGTAAGCCGCTTTGCCGAAGCCAATTACGTGGATTCGGCCCGAGGTCCGGAAGAGGTTTTTGTGGGAATCGCAGAATGAAGCCACTGCCTTCCTTGGTGTCATGGTCTCCAGGACCGTGGAAAGGCAATGAACGAGGAAACGGGCCCTATCATTACCGGCAAAGCCGAATCTTATTTCCATATGGGTCGCGATCCTCTCATCATACGAGAAGGGCAATTATCCGGATTTTCCGGACAAGGCAATCTCAGAGATTCTCTCCACCGTTCTCCTGTAATTCTCAATTGCCATCCGGAGGTTCACTTCCACCCAGTTCCACGCCCTGACCAGGTCTCCGGACCTGAGCCTGTATTTCTTCGATTTTCCCTCCTGGGTTTCCTCAAGGATATCCAGCGCCTTCAATTTGTTCAGGTGTCGGTAGAGCGTTGTTCTGCTGACATTCAGGTAGCTCATGAGTTCCTCTCCCCCCCAGTGTCTGGAGGGATTTAGTACAAAACAGTCCTTGAAGAGGCGGAAATAAGCTGCCCTGCTTATGGTCTGGAAATCCGTGTCAGGCCTGAGCCTTGGGATATATCCTATGTCAGACAGGAAATACGCGATGTTCCTGTCCAGATCGTCGGATATCACCCTGGTGGGAACGGAAACGACACTCATTTTGAACATTGTTGAGCATGATCTGGATGTATTTATCAAGTACCTGGAGTGCCGAAACAATACAAAGTAAGATTATGCAACTTCACATGTATGGTGCATTGCCTCTGATATCCAGGAAAGGCCAATTATTCGGGAATCCAGTCTGGAAAATGGACGAATCCGTGGTCGTCGCTACCGCCTTCGGAAAAGACCCGCTGAAAATCCACCAGATCCTTGAGGAACGCAGGAAGCACTATGATATTACGGAAATAAGGGCTGACCTCTTTGAGGGAACTGAAGATGCGTTCAGGCTGGCGGACAAGGCAAGGTCTTCGCGGATACCATTCATATTCACATACAGGTCGACGGACATTAGCGAGGCACGATATGCCTATGCGGGATCCCTGAAACATAAACCAGCGGCAATCGACCTTGATCTGGAAATCGCCCCGATGGCTGAAAGTATGCCACGGGTCCCCCTGATCGTTTCCTATCATGGGAAAGAAGTTGACGTGATTTCGAAGTTTAAGCAAATTCTCGCGTTCAAACCTTCAGCTTGCAAGATCGCCATTGATTACGAGGACAGGCGTTCTTTCCTTTCAGATTTACGAAAGGTCGGCAGGTTCAAGAGAGACAACGGAACCGCGGTCTCGCTGATCCCAATGGGAGAGACCTACAGGGGAGATCGTCTTCTTTCTGCCATGTTGCTGTCGGACCTGATTTACGCTGCCCTCGACACAGCAGCAGCACCGGGCCAGCCCACCATCGAGGAGGCTTGGGAAATGAAGGAAATCACGTCAGAATTTCTGGGCAATGGAAGTCAGTCCCGAGACTATGAATGAAATGCCGATGGCGGCAATCAGGAGCCCCATTATTCTTGAAATTATGAGGGAACCTGTCTTTCCCATCCTTTCAAAAATGCCCGTGGAATAGTTAAGGATCAGGAATGAAGTAACTAGAACAAGCAGGATGGCCCCTACCACAAGCAGCTGGAAAACCGGGCCCGTGCTTATCTCGTTGAAATAGATTATGACCGTCGTAATCGATCCGGGCCCGGCAAGAAGCGGTGTCCCTATTGGAACTACCCCGATGGATTCCTTCTGAAGCGATTCTTCTTCCTCAGTGGTGGTGAGCTTGGTGCTGGACGTCTTTCCCTGCAGCATATCGAAAGCGACCTTGAAGACAAGTATTCCCCCTGCTATCTGGAAGTCTGCGATGTCGATGCCAAGCACTTCGAACACGTAGATTCCAACGAGCATAAAGCCCAGAAGCATACCGCCCGCCACCAGTATGCTTTTCTGTATGACCCTGCGTCTTTCCTTCTTAGTATAACCCTCTGTGAGGGAAACCAAAATGGGAACTGCCCCCACTGGATTGAACACTGCAAACAAGGCCACAAATACCGTGACCATGAACAGTTCAGGCGTCAACAGTCTACTCCAGCAGGGGGAGCATCAATGGATGCTTTAATCTTACTCCCCGGCATCGAAATAGAAACAATGCAGGAAATGGACCAACAGATTCCT
>JAMDBT010000009.1 GCA_023487205.1 Thermoplasmatota archaeon | reverse complement strand
AAACTGAGTCCAGTATTGCTTGGCCATGGTAAGGTCATATGTTGGAACGACTGCCCCTGCGGCAGAAAGCTGCGCGGGTGTTTGCCCGTAGAGCATTGGTGGAGGCAGCATTCCGGCATACGAAGTGGCAAAGGTGGTGTTGAAGACGGAGTTGCCTACCTGCCAGTCAAGGTAGTAGGTGTCATTCCATGCATACGCAAACGCTCTCCTCACGTTGAGATTGGTGAAGAAAGCCGCTGGGACGTTTGCCGTTGGAAATGCATTGGATGCGTGAAGCAATGACTGATTGATTTGGGCGTTGAACTGCCACCAGAAGGGCGACATGCCGGTAGCGTTGTAAAGATTCACTATGCCTGCTTTCTGCATGCTCGTGGCCTCATTCCAGTCGCTCGATGGGATGTTACCGGTCTGCGCAGCACCCGACTTCAGAGCCAGGTAAGGCAGTGGCACTTCGGCTGTCCACTCGATCACAATGTACTGGATCTTTGCAGCAGGATACCATGGTCCCGGGGAAACGAAGTTCGGGTTGGCTTCCAACACAAGCTCGCTTCCAGGCACGTAGTATTCCAGCATGTAAGGACCATTAGCGAATATATGCGTGGTCGGATAATTGAAGTATTTCCCGACAAATGCGTGAGCAGAATAGGCTGCAAACCCGGCTGGTGTGAATGTAATGCCTGCACCATGTGACTCAAGCCACTTAGCGGACATTATGAAAGCTCCACTCGCGGTGAAGACCTGTTCAACAAAGCTAGGCACCTGGGCACCTGACTCGAAGTGGAATGTTACGGTGTTTGATGCGTTGTCAACGGTTATGTTGTTGGTCAGATTGTAATAGTCGTTCTGGTAGTTGTACAGTTGATCTATGATCCATCCAGGCGGCAATGGGGAACCGTAAGTGAACAGTAGATCCCTCATGATCGAGTAATACACATCCCACGCGGTTACCGGAGTTCCGTCCTGCCAGGTTGCGTTGCTCCTGATGTGGAACGTGTAGTTGGTTCCGGGCGATTCGTTCACAACATAGGATATGTGCTGACTGGCCTGGTTAATGTATGACTTGGTATAGTTGTGCCAGTGCGTGTTGTAGGTTGGAGCTGCACTTGCCAGCATGGGCAGCATCGAACTTGTGGAAGAACCGTTGTACATCATCAGGTACATGTTCGTGTTCATAAGGGGCTCCTCGCTCTGCGTATCGTAAGCGATTGCACCGTCGAAAGACTTTGGACCACCTGAGACAAGCTGGTAGAACGTAAGCGTTCCACTCGCCGTCGTTACAGGAACCGGTACGTATATTCCTATGTTTGAGAATACTGCAACCGTTTGCAGATATTGTGTGTTATATGCAACGGTACCATTCTGTATGTTTCCAGTCGTTGTGTTTATCACCGCAGTATAGGTAGTTACTTCGAGAGTATATAAGCCAGCAGGCGCGTTCATCGTGCCGTTATATATGGTCTTGGCGCCGCGTACGTATATTCCCTGGGTGGCGTTGAAAGTGTATGGCATTGCGGTTGTTCCAACATTCTTGGTGAAATTAAACTGGGTTACTGTCTGCTTGTACTCCGCATAGGATGCATTCTGTGGAGTAAAACCCGCACCAATGTCATATGAAATCTTGGTTCCAGGTGCGAACGTGTTAGTGCCAGTTCCTGCAGATTCGTTGCCTGAGTAATGAGTATTCAAGGCGAAAGTACCAGTAGTCTCTGATGCGCCCACTTCAGGTGGTATTGTGGCTGCAGTTACCAATACGCTATAAAGATCCCACGAGTTGGTCTGGGTTCCACCAGATCCGCCCGTTGCCACATAATATATGAGGTACTGTCCAGGGCTCTTGTATGTATGCGTCAAGCTGACGGTATTACTACCGGCGTAGGTATAGTTCATTGTTGCCGTTCCGTCTCCCCAGTACACGTTCACAGATGAGAACGAGTTGTTTGTGGTGAACACCAAAGAGTACGGAGCTCCCGTTACTGTCACACCTGCGGCCACGGTCAAAAGTTGTTGCTTAGCCGCGGGAGTGGTTTTGAACGCATATGCGACACCAAGTCCCGCTATCACTACGATGAGGACAGCAATAATGGCGTACCATTTCGCGTTCGATGTTGTTTTCCTCGGAATCGGTGTACCCGATCCCGCTCCTTTTTCTTGTTCCATTTTTTTCCTCCAAAAGGTAACAATGCAATGAGAATTTTCCTATTTAAAACTTTCATGGATTTTTGAAATTTAACCGATATGAGAGGTCGCGTCCTTCAGGGTCCCGCCGCTAGGGGATATTGGTTGATTCGGGTTATCAATATCGGTGGGGAAACCGAATCCCGCAATTGTATGCGGTAGGATCTAAAGGAATTCCTGCAGGTCCTGTGGTGTTATTCCCCTGTATGGAGATTCGATGATCGGTCCCTTCCTGTAGACGGGGTCCTTCTCCTCATATGTTTCCTGTATGGATTCGTAGAGCAGCCCGATCGGAATGCGATCTCCCCACTCCTCGCACTTCTTGTAGGCAGCCATGAAGTCGCCTGTGTCGGGGGATTCGTACCGGTATACCCTCTTTCTGAAGAAGTCGTACGTGTTTGTCTTGTTGAACGTAACGCAGGGACTGAGTACATCTATGAAGGAGAATCCCTTGTGCTGTATCCCCTTCTTGACAAGATCCTGCAGATGCTTCGGATCGCCGGAAAACCCCCTGGCCACGAATGTTGCACCTGCGGCAAGGGCAAAAGTGAGCGGGTTAATGGGCTTCTCGATGTTTCCCTCCGGAGTCGATTTTGAAACGTACCCGAGCTGCGCAGTTGGCGAGGCCTGTCCCGTCGTGAGACCAAAAACCTGGTTATCGGAGACTATGTAGGTGATGTCAACGTTCCTCTTCGCGGTGTGAAAGAAATGCTGCGTGCCTTCGAAGAAACCATCACCGTCTCCGCCGTATGCAATGACCGTAAGCTTGGGGTTTGCCCACTTTATTGCCGACGCAACGGGAAGTGACCTTCCATGGATCCCGTGGAATCCGTATGCCCTGATGAATTCAGGGAGGTTGCTGGAGCATCCAATGCCGGATACAACAACTGCGTTGCTTGGACTCACTCCCAGTTCTGTGAGTGATCCCTTAATTGCGGAAAGCTGGGCAAAGTTTCCGCACGCCGGGCACCAGTCTGGTTTTACGGATCCTTCGTAATCCTTCACAGTGATCAATTCCGGATCGCCCCCTGAATCATCCCTGCAAGCTCACCCGGATAGAATGCCTCTCCGTTGAACTTGTTTACGAGAACAGTATCGACAGGAAATTCCGATTTAAGAAGCCTGTTAAACTGCCCCGTGTAGTTACCTTCTACGACTATGACCTTCTTCCCTTTCAGCAGTTTTTCGATGTCGCTGTTGAGAGGGAACACATGAGTAACCTCGACTGCTCCGGCCCTGATTCCCCTTTCCCTGAGAAGGTCAATTGCCTCCTCCACAACTCCCCTGGTTGATCCCCACTGCACCACCGCAACATCTGCGTCGTCAAACCTGTAGGTGTCAGTGGCTGGAATCGTGGACCTGTAAGCCTCAAGTTTTCGCATCCTCTTCTCCATTATCGCAACTCTCTTCCTGGGATCGGTCTCGGCGTCGCTGACCACGTTTCCGTATTCATCGTGCTCGTCCGAATCCTCGTTGTGCATCAGCCCCTCCTGGCCGGGCACAGCCCTGGGCGAAATGCCATCATCTGTGATGAGGTATCTCCTGTAATTCGCCTCCCCGTCCCCGGGCCTCTTTCCATAGTCGGGCGTAAAACTGAGATCGAGGCCATCGACGGACTCCTCATGTTCCGAAAGGTAAAGATCGGACATCACAATTACGGGGGCCTGGTACGTGTCAGCTATGTTCAGTGCTTCCCTCGTAAGGTAGAAGCTTTGTGCAGCGTCGCCAGGCGCCAGAATGATTCTTGGAAAATCGCCCTGTGACGCTCCCAGCACAAGGTTGAGGTCACCCTGTTCCGTTTTTGTGGGAATGCCCGTTGAAGGGCCTGGCCTCTGGGATTCATACACAACTATGGGAATCTCCAGCATGCCTGCCATGCCAAGAGCTTCCACCATCAGAGAGAAGCCTCCTCCCGATGATCCGGTCATTGCCCTCACTCCTGCGTAGTTTGCTCCTATGGCCATGTTGATTGCAGATATTTCGTCTTCCGGAATCTTGACAAATAGGTCATACTGCTTCGCGTGGGCCGCAAGGAAATGCAGGCAGGAAGACGCAGGCGTCATGGGATATGCTATGTACATCTTCAGTCCGCCACTGACCGCTCCGAGGCCCACAGCTTCACCACCGCTCAGAAGGAGTTTTCCCTTGCCGCCAGTCTTGAGACGCTTATTCAGGGGCGGATATTTCGCCTTGTAGGTTTCGTATCCTTCTTTCGCAGCACTCACGTTCTGCTCCGCAACGTTCCCCTTGGTTCCGAAAGTGTCCCTGATCACGTCCGCAACAATGCTGAAATCTATTCCGAGAGACGCCATCGCTGCGCCGATCGCGACAGTGTTTTTCACCAGCGCAACCTTGCTGTGCTTTGCCGCGATTTCAGCCAGCGGCATCGGGCAGTATCTTGCCGATCTCGGAGAATAATCAGTAATGCCCTGGTCAAAAATTGCTATTCCCTCGAGAGGGGAAGCTCCACCTTCGTTTATTTCCGGATTGGTATGCCTCTCCAGCCCGTCCCTGTTCAGTGCGATCAGGATGTCGAGGCCGTCCCCCTGGGACCTCACGGGATTGTGCGAACCCCTGATCTGGTACCAGCTCTGTCCTCCCCTGATTACGTCCTGATAGTAATTGTAGGTCATGACATTCAGGCCGTTCCTGACAAAAACCTTCGAGATAATCATGCCCGCTGACTGCACGCCGTCCCCGGCTGCCCCTGCGACCCTTACTATGGTCTCTTCTTCTCTCACGGCCAAGTTATGGCTGGATATTATATGTATTTCACGGTAATCTATGTTTTTTACATACATCACAATCTTAGGAATTCAGGTTTTATATGCAGGGAAGATTCTGAATTATGACCAGGAAAGAGAAGGACGTAATCGGAGAGATCGAACTTCCAGACGGAGTGTATTACGGAATTAATACTTACAGGGCATTGCAGAATTTCAAGATTTCTGGCATATCGCCTGATTCAGACCATGTCCGGTCCATGGTGCTGATAAAAAAATGCGCTGCTCTGGCAAACAGAACTGGCAAGAAGCTCCCGGAAGAAAAGGCAGATGCCATTGTAAGAGCATGTGACCGGATACTGGACGGAGAACTTCTTGATAACTTCAAGCTTGACGTTTTCCAGGCAGGTGCAGGAACCTCGTTCAACATGAACGCAAACGAGGTCGTGGCCAACCTTGCGCTAGAGGTTGCGGGAAAAAAGAAAGGGGACTATTCCAGCATACATCCAAACGACCATGTCAACATGAGCCAGTCCACAAATGACGTTTATCCCACCATGATGCGCGTGACCGCCGTGGAGAAAATGGCAAGACTGCGGAAGGAGGCTCTTAGCCTGTCCGCATCATTTTCCGCCAAATCCAAAGAATTCAGGTCCGTGGTCAAGCCGGGCAGGACTCACCTCCAGGATGCGGCGCCCGTTACTCTGGGAATAGAACTCGCGTCCTGGGCATATGCCTGCGACAGGGCAATCACAGAAATTGACTCCGCCGTGGATTTTCTGCTTGATCTTAACATTGGTGGCACAGCAGTTGGAACGGGAATCAATACCGCTCCGGGTTTTCAGAAGAACGTTGTGGCTGAACTGGCAAGACACTCCGGATTTGCCTTCAGGGCGTCCAGGAACCTGCCCGGGATAATGGAATTCATGTCGGACTTCAACAGGTCAATGAATGCTGTTGCAAATTTTGCCATAGATCTGGGCAAGGTTTCGAACGACATACGATTGCTGTATTCCGGCCCTGGCGCAGGTATTCATGAAATACGGATACCGGCAGTGCAGCAGGGATCTTCGATCATGCCGGGCAAGATCAATCCTTCCATCGCGGAGGCTTTCAACATGATCTGCCATTCCGTGCTCGGATCGCAGCAGGCAGTGAATTTCTCCTCTATGGCAGGGCAGCTTGAGCTCAACGTGATGATGCCAAACATAGATCTGGAGCTAACCCGATCCATAGATATACTTACTAACGGAATCAAGATGTTTAGGGAAAAGCTGATAGACGGCCTTGAGGCTGACACCGAATCCTCCAGGGAGCACATGTCCAGAAGCTTCGGTTCTGCTGCGCTCCTGAATCCTGTCCTAGGCTACGATACTGTCGCAAGAATAGTGCAGGAGGCGATGCACACCGGGAAAAGTATCAAGTCTCTTGCCCTCGCCACAGGGAAGATAAAGGAGGAGGAGTTCGACAGGCTGATGTCTTCCGGCATCCCTAAATGATGCCGGAATCTGACCTGAACGTCTTCCTGTAAAGAAGGAGGTCCTGGTCCACTCCTCCAAACATCATCTTCATTACCATCGAATCCCGGTAGAGTTTCTCGATCCCGAAAGCCTCAAAATAACCGTATCCCCCGTGGTATTGGACTGCAGTCCTCGAAGCGTCAAGGGCCAGATCCAGAGCCTTGTGCCGGAGAATCTCTGCGTCTACCGATTGAGCAGCAAGCCCGGATCTGAGCAATTCCGCTTCGACTTTCATTCTTGAGATGGCACCTGCGACCGGCCCGAAATCTTTCAGGGGAGTGTTGAAGACCTTCCTGACCTTGGTGTACTCTATCGTCTTGTCAATGGCAGTTTCCGCAATTCCCAGAGCTATGGAGGAGACCGCCCTGCTCATGCCGGACGAGAAAGCCTCTTCCAGCATCCCCTTTCCTACGGACTCATACTGGCTTTTCTTCGCTTCGGCCTTTCCCCACTGAAGCGCCCTGAATCCCAGCGGCCTGGGGAATCTCTTGAACCTGATTTCGTCCTTTACGTACAGAGTTCTTCCATCTAAATCACTCACTATCATGTAATCTGTTCCATTCCCCAAGACAACGGAGAGTTCGGCATCCAGCGATACGTGATCAGAGTGGAAGGAGTTTCTGGCGTACGGGGATGGCGGCGAAACAATGAATCCCAGTTCTCCTGCGCCTGTCTTGGCGAGGGCCTGGAGACCATCCTCGAACTTCGACAGGATACTTGCTGCAACTGAGTTCACAAGGAGTATTTCCATTGCAATTGACGGTTCGTACTTGGAGAATTCGCCAAGCACCGCAAGATAGGGCTCTTCATCCAGTGCCGCACCTCCTGCTTCAGCGGGAAGGCACATGTTAAGAAATCCCAGTTCCGCAAGCGCCTTGGTAAGATCCTTCGTAATCCCTGATTTCTCTAGCCCGTTTTCTCCCTGTGGAACATACTTTGCGACGAATTCCTTCGCGCTGCCCTTAAGCATTTCCGCTATTTCAGAACTCAAAATGCCTCACCCTTCAGAAGATTTCGCGAAATCACCAGTTTCTCGATCTCGCTGGTTCCCTCCCATATCTCCAGGATCTTTGCATCCCTGAAGATCCTCTCAAGATCGCTGTTCACGGCCTCAATTCCCGCGAGTTCCAGAGCCTTCTCAGCAACGTAAACAGCCGTCTCTCCAGCAAGCTGCTTTGCCATGCTCGTAACGGTGGGATTTGGCTCAAAATTGAAGAGGTATGAGGCGGCCTCAAGCGTCAGGGTCCTTGCTGCCTTTATCTTGGTGGCCATTTCTGCCAGGATGAACTGCACGTCCTCCCGGCCCGAGAATTTCTCCCCCCTGGACTTGGCAATTTCCAGCGCCCTGTTGAATGCACCCTGAGCAACTCCTACCCCCTGTGCTGCCACGAATACCCTGCTTATGTTGAAAAAGGTCATTATGTAATAGAACCCTTTGCCCACCTCGCCCACAAGGTTTTCCTCTGGCACCTCAACGTTTTCGAAAACAATCTCTGAGGTTGTGGTGGCGCGTACCCCCAGCTTGCCGGTAAGCTTGGTAGCCTTGAAACCCGGAGAGCTAGTGTCTATCACGAGGACGCTCAGCCCGTGGTGCCTCTTTGGATCGGCATCTGACGTCCGCACCAGCGTGATCAGGAAATCGGCTATATTTCCGTTTGAAATGAACATCTTTGAACCGTTCACGACGTATTTGTTTCCTTTCCTTTCAGCCTTCGTTCTGCATCCCGCAACGTCGCTCCCCCCGCTAGGCTCAGTTACGGCGAGGCCCATAATAGCCTTCCCCTCGTTTATCCTGCCAAGATATTTCTCCTTCAATAAATCAGAACCGAACAGGAGCAGAACCTCGGCGCCGAAATAGGGGATTGTGGATGCGATGCCGAGCCCCGGATCAATTGCACATAACTCCTCGATCGCGATAAGTACCTTCCAGGGATCTGAATAAGTGACCAGACCGCTCTCATAGGCAAGTTTTCTCAACTCTTCCGGATATTTCTCTTCGCTGTCGAAATGAACTTTCCTGTCATTTGTGAATTCTTTCTTTCCGAAATTCCTGGCCTTCTCCCTGAACTCCTCATGTTCCTTTGAAAATTTGAAATCCATTCTCAAACCCTCTCAAAAATTGCGGTATACCCCTGACCGCCTCCTACACAAAGTGAAGCGAGCCCACGGTCCTTGCCCTTGGAGTTAAGCAGTCTGCTGAGCGTTCCTGCGAGCCTCGCTCCGCTGGCACCCAGAGGATGACCGATTGCGATTGCTCCGCCGTTCATATTGACCTTCTCCCTGTCAATGCCAAGCTCCTTCATGGCATTTAGAGGGACCGCTGCGAATGCCTCATTAAACTCGTAAATGTCGATGTCCTCCGGTTTCATTCCTGCCTTGTCCAGCGCCTTCTGAGAGGCTGGCACCACTCCCTGGCCCATTATGGATGGGGGCACCGCGGCCCAGCCGAATGATGTTATAGAGGATAGTGGCTTTATTCCGTATTCCTTGACTTTCTTCTCAGACATCAGCATTACAAGCGACGCCCCGGCGTTGAGGGGTGAAGAGTTACCTGCGGTTATGACTCCTCCCTGCTTGAATGCCGGCGGCAAAGCGGCAAGTTTCTCCAGAGTAGTTTCCGGCCGGATGCTCTGGTCTTTGTCGATCGTGATTTCCTTCCCCTGAAACTCTGCTTGCACGGGTACGATCTCGCCCTTGAAGTAGCCATCCTCCTGGGCCTTTGCTGCCCTCTGGTGGCTTTCAGCCGAGTAGCGGTCCATTTCCTCCCTCTTTATGCCCTTAAGGGAAGCCAGTTTCTCCGCGGTAAGGCCCATGCTGTACCCGATGTTCATTTCATGCTTCAGATACTCCGGCCTCACCAGAAGCCTCACGTTTGCCTTCACATGTTCGTTGTCGTTAAGCGGAACGTGAGTCATGTGTTCCATTCCTCCGGCAAGGACGATATCCGCGTTTCCGGTACTGATTTCCATTGCCCCTATGGTGATCGCGTTAAGCGAGGAAGAACACGCGCGATCAAGGCTCATGCCGGGTACCGAATCCGGAAGCTTCGAGAGCAGCACTGGATGACGGCCGCCATAAGTCCAGTTCTCAAGCACCTGGAGGGCGCATCCCGTAATCACGTCGTTAACTTCTGAAGGCTTCACTCCTGTCTTGTCTATGGAATCGTTGATCAATCCTGCCAGAACTTCGTCCATCCTTAAGCTGTTGAATACGTCCTTTTCCGGTTCCTTGGGCCGTGATCTTGAAAACGCGCTTCTTCCGTAGTGTGCGAGATATACCTTTTCTCCATTCATTGTTCTTCACGCCATTTCGAGGTTAAGTCGGCCAGAACCCCCACTCTTTTCCAAGAACCGACACCTCAAACTGTATGGTCCGGAGAGCTTCGGCACCGGGAATACCAGCCGATGCAACAGGAATGTATCTTCCAAGTTCTATTAACCTTTACATTTTAGACTATGGAGGGAGAGGTAAAGCAATCATACCTCACCGGTGAGGAGATTCTACACTAGATCTTCAGTACCTTTTCCCTTAGCCTGGAATATGCTGTCAGGTATTCCAGAGCCTTTGCAACCCCCCTTTCCACCCCTGGAATCCTTATCCTGTCGGCAAGCAGCCTTGCTTCGCTTTCCCGGGAAGATCCAATCACCGGAAAGACTGATTCAATCATGGCGGAACACGTCCTGCCGCCTGAAAACACCGTTTGTACATTCCTGACTATTTCTGGAAACATTTCAAAGAATGCATCCCGGTTGGCAGGATTCATAGCTGTCTGCACGTAATAGCTCGGCATATCCTGCTTCTTTACCTTTCCGTTCTGAATCTCCTGGCGCACTTTATCCATTGCAGGTTTGCCGGAGACCCATCCCATGGCGCTTATTATCTTGACCCTGTCCTCGTCCGTCTTCATTTCACCCAGTGCTCGAAGCATAGCGTCAATGCTGTTGCTGGTAATTGCGTACCCCATGGCAACTCCGAGCCTCAGTTCCGGCTTCACTTCTTCAAACTTATCAAACTTCGCAGAAACCTCGAGGGCATACTCCCTGTCAATCATGGCAAGCCTGGATGAGATTATCCCTTCCAGTTCCAGGAAGCGTTCGTCCTCTGCGCTTCTCTCCCTGGCGATCCCAAGAGACTTCCTAAGGAAGTACGTGGCAAATTTCCTGACCTTCTCGGACTCCGGAGTTATGCTTAGCACCTGGGACAGCTGATCCGCCACAAGTTGGATTGGCATCTTCTGTTTCCAGGCGATTGCGGATTCCGCAATGGAGAGGTAAGATTCGAAATCCATCCTTCCGGAAATAAGGAAGGCAAAATAATCGAGTATGGTGCCCCATCTTTCCTCTTCGCTCATAGCGTCTGCGCGTTTGATCGTTAAGGCAATTGGCTCGTCATAGTGCACCCGATAGAAACCCAGCCTTCCTGCATTGAGGACCAGTTTTTCCTCTTCGGGTTGCTGCTCACCATTTCCATGTTCAGAGCCAGCTCCTGAATGATAGCTCTCGCTGACGACAATATCGGCTGTGCGTTCTTCCATGAGATGCGCTCTTGGCCCACTGGCGTCCCTCAGGAAAAGAGGGACTGACCAAATCTCGTCCCCCTTATTTCCGTTGATCGTGAATCTCTCCTGCGTAAAGTGTGCACGGTTTCTGTCCATCTTTACTGTGACCACGGGATATCCCATCCTGTCGACCCAGTCCGACATCATACCGGAAACGTCCTTTCCTGATGCTTTCCCAAGTTCATTCCACAGATCCGCGCTTTCCGCGTTTTCATATGAGTGTGCTACCAGGTAATTGTGCACGCCATTCCGGAACGTTTCCTCTCCAAGGAATGATTCAAACATCCTCAGCACTGAGGCACCCTTGCCATAGCTTATTTCGTCAAATATCTCCGAGATGCTGTCCGGATCGGAAACCTCCACCACAATCGGATGCGAGCTCAACAGGGAATCCCCCCGGAGTGCACCTTCGTACCTGACGTTGAAGAAGAGCTCTGTTGTGAAAAGTTTGGGATAGAGTCTGTCAATGGTTCCATACATTAGGAAGGTCGCGAAACTCTCGTTGAGCCACGCATCATTCCACCACCTTAAGGTCACAAGATCGCCAAACCACTGGTGAGCTATTTCGTGGGCTATGACCGCGGCTATTCTCCGTTTCTGAAGAAAACTGGTGCTTGCGGTCACTAGCAGCAATATCTCCCGGAAGGTCATTGCGCCCCAGTTCTCCATTGCACCCGCGGAAAACTGCGGGACAGCAATTAGGTCAAGCTTTGGGAGCATGTAATTTATCTGGAAATAGTCGCTAAAATACTTGACGCACTTCTTCGCAATCTCTATTGGAAATTCCGGTTGCGAAAGGTTTCCCTCCAGCACAATGACCGAATAACTCACCCCTTCCGATTCCTCTGTGGTCCGTGAGAATTTGCCGATCCCGAAATAAAGCAAGTAGGTGCTCATCCTAGGCGTTTTCCCGAATCTGATTTTCTTCCGTTCTCCCGGCAACTCCTCTATGGATTCGACCGGCATATTGGAGACTGCGTCAAGGTTCTTATCAATGATGAGTTCGAGGAGGAATTCCGCCTTCAAGTCAGGTCTGTCGAAACTGGGAAATGTGCTCCTTGCGCCGGTGGACGCCAGTTGAGTGGTCAGCATATCCACCCCGTTGGTATTTCTGGCAAGATAGAAGCCCTTCAGGGTGTTTGAAACTGAGGCTGAGAATGCTATTTCCAATTCCCTGGACTCCTCCTGGTTTCCCTCCACCCGGAGGATCTTGCTGGTCCGGTCGTTTGTGAAGGATACTTTCTTTCCATTTTCCGATACTGCAATTACGTCAAGGTTGACACAGTCAAGCTCGATCCTGGAGTCACCGCCGGTTATCTTTATTATTTCCTTCCCGGCGTACTTCTTCCCCTGAAAGTCAACGTCAAGCGATATGTGGTAACTTTCCACCCTCAATGCCATGGTTCATGATCATTAATTCACACTCTTAAATCTGCTCACGGCGGGTCATGCGGAGATCCATTGTCCGCACGGGTGAACGGAAGATTTAATGTGCAGTGGAAAAATCAAGGTGGCGCATCATGTTGCTTTTTTCTGAACTCTTACTCGTCGGGGTTGTAGTCTCTGTATTTCTGTTCTTCTATTCTCTCTATCAGTATGCCTGGAACATGATCAAGATTCCCCTGAAAAAACCCAGTCTTAAGCTGATTTTGGGCAGGAGAATCTATGCTGTGATAAAGAACGTCTTGCTGCAGAGGAAGCTGTTCAAGGATCTCAGCGGAGGCATAATGCATTCTTTGCTGTTCTGGGGTTTCGTTGCATTCGCGGCTTATTCCACAGATTTCATCGCAACGGGCATAGATCCTTCCTTCACCTTCTTCCTCTCCGGCCCCCTTGAATATATCGTCTTCTTTGCAGTGGACATCTTTGCGTTCGTAGTGCTTGCTGACGTTCTGTATGCATTCACAAGGCGCTGGATAATAAAGGTGCCTAGGTACAAAGGCTATAACGGCATCGAGGCTGGTTTCATCCTCATACTGATCGCCGCCCTCATGATTACTTACTTCATTCTTGGAGCTATCCGGATCGACGGCTATTCCAGAGGAATTCCTGGATCCATAATGGAGAACGTGCCTGCATTCGTGACACCGGTGACAGCGGCGATAGCGTCCGTATTTCCCTCACCAGGCGCGTGGACCTATGGCCTCTACTGGACTGCCTGGACAATCCATTCCCTGACCTTCCTTGTTTTCCTGATTTACATACCGAGGTCAAAGCACCTGCACCTTGTGGCTGCACCTGTCAACGTCCTGTTGTTCGATGACAAGCCAAGGGGAACCCTGACACAGATCGATTTTGAGAAGGATACCAGGTTCGGGGCTACAGACATAAGGGACTTTACCTGGAAGGATTACGTCGACTTTTACGCGTGTACCGAATGCGGCCGCTGCACCTACAACTGTCCCGCATTCCTCACCGGAAAGACCCTCTCCCCAAGGGACATCATCTGGGACCTGAGAGAGGTGGTCATGGATCAGGGAAACCAGCTCAGGCACAGCGGAGAGAAACCTTCCGGGAGCCAGCTTGTCACGCAGGTGATCGGGGACCCGATAAAAGAGGAGGATCTCTGGTCATGTACCACCTGCGGTGCATGTGTAGAGCAGTGCCCGGTAATGATAGATCATGTTGACAAGATAGTCGATATGAGACGGTCCCTGGTGCTTAATCAGGGAAAGGCACCGAAAGAGGCTCTGGATCTTTTCAGGAACATTGAAGCATACTCCAGCCCCTGGGCAATGGACCCTGCCTCCAGATCGGACTGGGCACAGGGGCTAGAGGTAGTTGACCTGTCCAAGACACCTGACACTCCCTACGACGTGCTTTACTGGGTTGGCTGCGTGGCAAGTTTCGACAGGAGAAACCAGGAAATTGCGAGATCCGTGGTCAACGTTCTGAAGGGGGCAGGTGTGAACTTTGCGATTCTTGGATCGGAGGAGAAATGCACTGGTGATCCCGCGCGCAGGCTTGGAAACGAATATCTCGCCCAGACGATGATAAACGCCAATGTGAGCACATTCAAGGAGAGGAAGGTGAAGAAAGTAGTCACCAGCTGCCCGCACTGCTTCAATTCACTTAAGAACGATTATTCCCGGTTCGGAATCGAATTGGAAGTTTTCCATCACACAGACTTCATCAACAGCCTTGTCGAGAATGGAAAGATCAGGGTCTCTCCGACGGAGAAAGACGGGGAGGAGAAGTACACGTATCACGATTCCTGCTACCTGGGGAGATACAACAACGTGTACGAACAGCCCAGGAATGTCATTGGGACCTTCGCGTCAAACTACGAGGAGATGGAGATGTCAAAAACCAAGGGGCTGTGCTGCGGCGCCGGCGGTGGCAGGCTATGGCTGAACGAGGATGTGGGGCAGAAGATCTCCCACAAGAGGATTGAGATGGCAGACAAAGTTGGTGCCACCACTCTCGTTACTGCATGCCCGTACTGCATGACCATGCTCGACGATGCCCGGAAGGTCAGGAACCTGGAAGAAAAAATGAAGATCAGGGACCTCGCAGAACTCGTTTCAGAACGGATGGAAAAATAACGTCCTTTTTGGTCCCTTATCCCTTGATTGCCGCCACGAGTTTGGGCACGATCTGGAATAGGTCCCCAACGAGACCGTAATCGGCTTCCTCGAAAATGGGCGCGGACTTGTCCTTGTTGACTGCTACCACGATCTTTGACCCCCTAATCCCGGCAATGTGCTGAATCTGGCCTGAAATGCCCAGTGCTATGTACATCTTGGGCTTAACTTTCTTTCCGGAGAGCCCAACCTGCCGATCCTCCGAAAGCCAGTGATAGTCGAGGCATACTGGCCTCGATCCGGCTATCTCTCCATGTACCGCATCAGCCAGGGGCTTTATTTTCTCGATATTTTCCTTGTTGCCAATGCCTCTGCCGACGCTCACGATGATGGAGGCCTTCTCGAGATCAACGGATCCCGCAGCCTTGCTTTCTCTGGAAACCATGGTGACCTGGCTTGCCTCCTGGGAGACCTCGGAAATCTTACCGGCCGCTGGGGCGCTCTTGGGCTCCGCAATTCCAGGCATCACGGTGAGTATTCTGGCGTTTGAAGATTCTTCAATCACAGTCTTCCCTCCGTAAAAGTATCTCTTTGTTACGCAGGATGAACCATCCAGCTTGAAACTGGTGATTTCCGCGGCCACATTCAACCCGAGATCGACTGAAAGCATTCCTGCGACGTCCCTGCCAATTGCGGTAGACCCGAGGAAAACGTAATCGTACTTCGAATTCCTGTACGTCTTGGCAATGACAGCGGTAATGGAGTCCGGAAAGACTGACTCCTTCATTGCAAAAATGTTCCCAGAGCAGTGTGCAGAAACAGCCTTCGCCACTGCCTCTGGAACTATGCAGTCAACTTCCATGATACCTGAGAAGAAGGAAACCAGCTGGTTTGCAGTATCAACCGCATCGGAGAATATGAGACACTTCATCTTGACGCCTCCCTGATTGCCTTCGCCACTTCCGGTATCCCTTTCTCAATGTCCTCAAAGACGATCTTTCTCCTCTCGCTCTTCGGTGCAATGTTCGATATTATCTTATTCGGGGTCACTTCCTTGATCCCTGTCGCGGAGACATTCATCGGTTTCCTCCCTGCCTGAAGTATCTGCATGACTGGAGGCAGGCGTGGCTCGTTGATTTCCTGGGTGACGGATATTACTGCGGGCAGTTGGGTCTCAGCTGTCACAGTTTCCGATTCCATTGCCATGGTAGCCCTTGCCCTGCCGTTGACGATTTCAATCTTGATTGCATTGGAAAGAAGGCGCTCTCCCAGGATCCTGGATATCTTCCCCGGAAGCAGTCCCGTATAGGATTCCGCTGACTGGTTGCCCAGCAGAACAATGTCATGAGGTATTGCGCGAATTTTCTCGGCCAGCACCATCGACGTTCTGGCGGGATCATTTCCCTGGTAACCGGTTATCACAAAGCCCTCATCCACACCCATTGCAAAGGCTTCCTTCATTGCGGATGATGATTTTTCCGTTCCAAAGCAAATGGCATATATCTTTCCGCCGTTCTTTTCCTTTATCCTCACGGCCTCTTCCACCGCGTTCTTGCTGAGGTTCTCCAGCCTGAGGGGTAGATTTTGAACTTCCGGAGAACCAGTACTGGGATTGACCTTGAGCAGGTCAATATCCACAATCTGCTTGATTAGTACGATTATGTTGAGAGCCATTTACCCATCCGACCTAACCGGCAATCAAGGATTATGTTTTATCTTTTTCTCCGAACTGCCTCAATGTGGATTGGTGAGAAATGGAAAGATCAAGAAATTCCTCGTCCTGAGCGGTTGCCTTGACGCCTGCGCTTATTGAAGCCTGTTTTATTATTGATGCCGTGGAATTCCACCACGGTTCCCCCGGACTGATGGATGATTCCGGGAAACCGGACTTCCTCATCATCCTTACCGCAGACGGATAACCTGAAAATCTGTCATATATTATGCGAGATCCCGTGGAGCGCGCCACGTCCAGCAATCCCGATATGGTGTCTGAATCGTCGTTGAACCCACTTACGATAGGGCCATAGAATATCCACGTCGAAATCCCGTTCCTGGAGAGGTCCTCAAGGGCAGCTACCCTCGACTCGGGAGACGGTGCGCCAGGCTCTATTATCCTGGATTTCTCCTTCGAGAGGGTGGTAATAGTAATGCCAACATCGCATTCCGATCGGTACTGGGAGAATATTTCCACATCCCTCCTGACCAGGGGCGACTTGGTCTGCACAGAGACTCGAAACCCGTTCCTCAGGAGCATTTCTGTGCATGATCTTGTGATCCTGTATCTACCCTCCACCGCCTGGTATGGATCCGTAATTGTAGAGACACCGACAACCCCTCTTCGGAGCCTGTGTATCTCCTTCTTAAGCACGTCCAGGATGTTAACCCTCACCGCAACTGTTGATCCCCACATTTCCCTTGCCTCACGGTGAGGCGTCATGTCCACCGCAAAGCAGTACCTGCACGCATGCAGGCATCCCAGGTACGGATTCAGCGTATAATCAAGTTCAGAAAGGCCCGATCTGTTCAGGGCTGAAGCAGCAGTGACCTCGACAACCTTGATCATACATATCTGTCTAGGGTTGGGTTTATGTTCATCCTGTGTACATAGGACTTTTTCAGCCATCTCTGCCTGGGAACTTTGAAAAATCCCTGCATATATTCCAGAGCTTTATCATAATCATCAAACCTGACTGGTGTTGCCTGGAACAGTTCCCTGACGTTCTCCCTCACCCACCACACACCTACGGGAAGGTCAAATCCGGGATATATTTCCCTCCAAACCATGGCCCTCGCCTGCCTGCCCCTCTTCCTGAGGGATTCCAGAAGTGCGAGTCTGGTTGAATAATAACAGCCGCCAATGTCGGGATAATCCTTCCTGCCTTCGTACGGCTCATAGTCTATCATAACTGCTGCGAATTCCGAGAATAAATTCCACGTTGTACCAGGAAACCATGCCTCTCCCCACTCGTAAGCCCAGTTTGAGGGCATGAGAAGGGCAGCAAAGAGATTGCCATTCACTTTCCTGACGTATACCTCGATTCTGTCAATCCATGGGTCAGCCTTGACCTCGTCGAGCAGCGTATCGGAAAGGTTCTTGTCAACAGCCGTTATGGACCAGCGGGTGGGAACTGCCTTCCTGTTCTTGCCGATGCCCATCGTTCCCATGCTGAGCATCCGTGATATCCTGGAGACTTCCAGTCCGCTGCTATAAAGGCCAACCATTGCCTCCATGCTTAGGAGGTCTGTGTCACCATATACCCTTTCAACCCGGTTTTCGATCTTGGCATTCCCCATGGTGAATGCCTCCATGGGAGCAGAAGGCCCCATGGGGGGTGTGTGCTCCGAGAGGAGGACATCCCTTGCAACGAAACCTTTCTCAGTCTTGATTTCAAGGTCAACCGGCTTTTCAGCCAGCGACATGATCTGCAGGTCCCTGAAATAATGCGCAGGATTGGACGCCTCCTTCACCCTGAATTCCATTCCTCCCCTGAGGATGGACAGCCTCATTGAAAGGAACTCCTCCAGATCCAATCCCATCCAGGCCTTTGGATCTTCATAGGATGCGGTGTTGCCGTGAACCGGGGGAGTTCCGGGATATATCTTTATCTTGGGATAGCCGAACCTCCCGACGAAAACGCTGGGAGGGGAGGATCCCTGAATATCCTTAGATCCATAAGCCTCGATCCTCTTCTTGAAGAGCGAGGAGACCATAACGGGGCAATAGGAAAGCCCGCAAAGCATCTTGGCAGCCCTGCATTTCATGCAAAGCGAGGCAGGGATCTGGTGTGCGACGCGTACCTCCATGGAAAGTCAGTGTTGATTGACTATTGTACCTTTCCGTACGGGCGGAATTAGACAATATCGCCAATTCCTATTCTCTGGAGGATCGTTTCCTCGACCTTTTCCTGTGAAAGCCTGTCCAAGGGAAGTTTCGCAGTCTCTGCCCGGATGTCGGATCTCAGGCGATCCATGTCCTCCTCGAACTCCCTCGTGATCCGGAGAAGAGTTTCATGATCCGGAAATACCGTTTTGCCTGAGCCTGTTTTCACGCAGTAGTAAAAGAATTTTGCAAAGTGCCTGTCAGTGAAATTGAACCTGTCGTCCCCCACCATGACCTGCACATATTCGTCCTTCCTGAACATGATCGCTTCCCCTTTCGGAATTTCCATAGGAATCTCGGAAGAAGGGGGCTCCCAGTAGTCTTCCGGGAACCTTCTTATGACCAGGGTACTTCTGATCCGGTCTGCGATCCTGTCCAGGTCCTCCCGTGCTTTTGTCATCTCCGGCATCAATAACTTGACTGATATATACCGATCGGACATTACAATGCAATGGTCCAAACGAGCCTCCTGGAACTTACCCTGCAGATACTGGAGGCATCGGTCTTCACTTTTGCCAGAATCTGGGTAATAATGCTTATTTCGGTGGGTCTGAGCCTGATAGTGGGAACCCTGGCTGCCAGGATAGCAAGTGCGCGTGTAATCATTATCCCGCTGGTTGACGTTCTGGAAGCGGTGCCGGTAGTTGCATTTTTTCCAGTGGTTCTTGTCTTTTTCGTGTCGGATATAGGAGGAAGCATTGGATCGGAGTTTGCGGTGGATTTCCTGATCCTTACTGCAACCGTCTGGAATATGATCCTCAGCGCGTTCGAGGGAGTCAGATCGATTCCGGAGGAGTACATTTACGTGCAGAAAGTATACGGGTTTTCCTTCCTATCCAGAATTGGAAGACTTTACTTTCCCGCAGGATATTCGAAGGTGCTGTCGAACATTTCCCCATCGTTCAGCAGTGCGCTGTTTTATGTTACGCTGTCAGAGGTTATCCAGATTGGGAGTTCCAGTTTCAGTGTTTTTGGGATAGGGACCTTGGCGACTGAATATTCCGCCAGTGGAAACCTCCCTGGATTAGAGTTGCTTATAGGCGTGCTTGTTGCTATAATAACGCTGAACTACCTCTTCATCATCGGTCCCTGGACCAGGAGTTCAAGTTCCTATGCTTTCGATGCTGAGGGTGCCGAGAAAACACGGAAAACCGGCCGTATTACGACTACGCTTATGAGATCGGTCCGCGAAACGACTAACATTTTTGTCTCCTCGGGCGAGAAGATTACAAAGGTCATAACGCGTGCACACGCAGAAAGGAAATCACAATACCTCAGAAAGAGGATCCTTTCGGAACTGCAACTGAACTTGCTTGTCGGTGGCATGCTTGCATTGGCCCTTGCAATCGCCGTATATGGTGTCCTGGCTTCTGGATTTTACGAGGCAATCATCACGTACCTCTTCACCCCGTCGTTCCTTCTGGACTCATCAGTAGGGCTGGGTTATGACCTGATGAGGATTGCAATCGTTTATTCGTTCACACTCATAACGATGGTACCCCTTGCAATTTACCTTGGGAGAAGATCCACGCAGCGCCTGCTTCCTTCTGCGCTGCAGGTTGTCTATTCCCTCCCTGCACCCATATTCCTTCCCATTCTCCTGATATCGCTGCTGCCCTGGGCTACTTCTCTGTTCGGATTCGGGATTGCCTTCAATGGGATTGTTCTCCTGATTGCATATCTTTCTGCCGCCCAGTACGTATTCTTCAATGTGTACGGCGCAATCCAGACCATCCCTGCCGAGATGGAGATGGTAAGTTTCTCCTACAACATTCGCGGATTCAGGAAATTCCGCAATTTCACTCTGCCCGCAATTTTCCCCAGCCTCGTCACCGGATCAGTTGCGTCCATAGGATCCTACTGGGGCGGATTGCTTATTTCCGAGTATGTGTCATTCCATGGAAGAAGCTATTTCGTGACCCATGGTCTGATGGCCTCGCTTGACAGGTACATGTTCGCCGGAGGTCGTGGATTGCTGGTTGCAGATGCTATTGACGTGTTCCTGGTTCTATTTATCCTGGCCTTCAC
>JAMDBT010000021.1 GCA_023487205.1 Thermoplasmatota archaeon | reverse complement strand
TTATTATAGTCTTAATGGCACGATCCGTTCTTGAGGTCATAACTGATCCTTCAGTAATCGCTATCCGGAGTGACCGGTCATTCCACATTTCTGGAGCGGTGCGAAAGCAGGTCGAAGAAAAGCACAAGCTCATTTCTACCGTGGAAAAGGTTCTCGGGGAGAACGAATTGTATGAGATCGGGCTTGAGTACATCAGGTACGGGATGCCTATGGAAGAGGGGGAAGTTACCGTTGAGTGCAGGGACGAAACAGGCAGATTGATCTGGACCCAGTCAGGGAAGACCGATTCCGGGGGGAGGTACAGGTATCAGTTCAGACTCGAAACCTCAGGAAAATACTCAGTTAGCGCGCGGGCAAAGATTGTTGAAGTCCGTACGCCAATCAGGTTCAAGTGAGTCCCGGTTGCGGGCGAATCATTTCTTTCCTGCAATGCGCTGAGACAGGGCGCCCATTATCATTCTTGATCCCTGGAATGGATCCCTGGCTCCGGAGGACACGTCGTCGATTATGCCCGTAACCCGCGAATCTTCCTCTATGGCGTTCCTGAGTGCCTTCATTATCTCGCTCTCGACTATCAGGTTGAGTTCCATCCTGACCGAGGATCTCCTGTCCCGGTGTCTTGCCTGATATTCCGCGTGCTTCCCTATGGCGGAGTTCAGATCATCAAGACCGTCCCCGTTGGAAGCGCTGACCCCAATAACGGGAACTTTCCATTCTCCCTGTGATGCAGTTGCCAGGACGTCCTCTATGTCCTTTATTGCCTGGAATGCCCCTTCCCTATCCAGCTTGTTCACCACAAAGATGTGGGCTATTTCCATTATTCCCGCCTTAATCGCCTGGATTTCATCGCCGAGACCGGGAGCCAGGACAACCACGATCGTGGAGGCAAGCAGCATCACGTCCAGATCCGCCTGTCCTGATCCCACTGTCTCCAGGATAATGGTATCGAATCCGGCTGCGTCCAGTATCTTTATCGTCCCAAGCGCAGAGAAGGACAGGCCTCCGCTCAAGCCACGGCTGGAAAGGCTCCTCATGAATATTCCATGCCTGGTAAGCGATTCCTGCATCCTTATCCTGTTTCCAAGGATTGATCCCTTTGAAAATGGGCTGGAGGCATCGATGGCAACCACTGCCACTTTCCTGTCATCGACTGCAATTCTCGGAACCATTGCACCTATCAGGGTGCTCTTTCCGACTCCCGGAGGTCCGGTGATTCCGATTACGTGCGCATTGCCAGTTCTTGGATTTATGCCTTCGAGTATCCTGAGTGCACGATCTGAATAGAGGTCATTCTCTATCACGGAAATTGCCCTGGAAACCGAAATCCTGTCACCGTCCAGGATGCCTCGGACCAGGGTTTCGGTATCGCTCAACCTGACCCCATCTTCTTCTTCCTTGACTCCGTTGCCCGTTTCGTAACGTGATCAATAATCACGGAAAGTGGAGTGCCGGGTCCATAGTTGCCGGAGATGCCCAACTTTTCCAGCTTGGGCTTATCCGTATCAGGGATAGTTCCACCGCCAACGATTGCTATGTCATCTATTCCCTTTTTCCTGAGGAGGTCGGAAACTTTCTTGAACGCGGTGAGGTGAGCGCCGTTGAGGAGGCTCAGCGCTATTACGTCTACGTCTTCGTTGACTGCAGTATCCACCACTTCCTGGGGTGTCGGGAGCAGGCCCGCGTAAAGAACGTCCATTCCTGCGTCCCTGAAAGCCCTGGCCAGGACAAACATTCCCCTGTCGTGACCGTCTATTCCCGGCTTGGCAAGAAGAACCTTGACCGGCTTGTCCTTAAACAATGACTGGCTCTTTCCACCCGCCAAAAACTTTCCTCCCTACGTTGCTGATTTCCTCAAGAGTGCAATACGACTCAACTGCCTGCAGGATGTGTGGCATCAGATTCTCGGACGGATTATGCATCGAGGCCTCAAGTTTTTCCAGCGACTTCCTGACGTCCGATTCATTTCTGAATCCTTTAAGCGCAGTCAGGCGGTCCAACTGCGTCTTTTGCGCCTTCCTGCTCACCCGCAGTATCCGGATGGGTGTTTCACCCTCTTCCACGTATTTGTTCACCCCGACCATGATTTCCTTCCCTTCCTCTATTCGCGTCTGCCTGCGGTATGAGGTCTGAGCGATTTCCTTCTGAATGTATCCCTTCTTGACCGCTTCCAGGATTCCACCAAGCTTCTCGATCTGGTCAAAATATCTGTAGGCTCTCTCCTCAACCTCATTGGTCAGCCACTCCAGATAATACGATCCTCCCAGAGGATCGATCACGTCCGGGATTCCGGTCTCCTCTGCTATCACCTGTTGAGTCCTGAGTGCTATCTTCACGGCCTTCTCGGAGGGAAGTGCCCACGCCTCATCATAAGAATTTGTATGAAGACTCTGGGTGCCCCCCATGACGGCCGCCATTGCCTCTATGGTTGTCCTGATTACGTTGTTAAGGGGCTGCTGCCAGGTCAGGGAATATCCCGAAGTTTGCGTATGGAACCTGAGAAGCATTGCTTTCTCACTCTTCGCCCCAAATTTTTCCTTCATCACTGTAGCCCAAATTCTTCGGGCCGCACGCAGTTTGGCAACTTCCTCGAAGAAGTTAATGGATGAATTGAAGAAGAAGGAGAGCCTGGGAGCAAAGTCATCCACGTTGAGTCCAGCTTCCTTTCCCATCTGAACGTAATGGAAGCCGTCGGCAAGCGTGAAAGCAAGCTCCTGCACTGCGGAGGATCCGGCTTCCCTTATGTGGTAACCTGATATGCTTATGTAGTTCCACTTTGGGACATTCCTGGTACAGTAAACCATCATGTCGCGGATCATCCTGAGGTGCGCTTCGGGGGGATACATCCATTCCTTCTGGGCAATGTATTCCTTCAGGATGTCTGCCTGCACTGTGCCGGAGACTTTGCTGAAGGGGACCCCCTGTTTTCTGGCAACTGCAAGGTACATTGCCAGCAGGATAATTGCAGGAGCGTTGATTGTCATGGAAGTGCTGACCGACGAGAGATCTATGCCGTCAAAGATCACTTCCATGTCCCTGAGGGAAGTGACGTTGACTCCGCACTTGCCTACCTCGCCCTCCGCCCGTTTGTTGTCGCAATCATATCCGTAAAGGGTAGGCATGTCGAAGGCTATGCTCAGCCCGGATTCCCCGTGCGATATCAGGTACTTCAGCCTCCGGTTAGTATCCTCCGGGGTGCCAAACCCGGAAAACATTCTCATGGTCCAGAGTCTCCCCCGATACATGTTTGGATACACCCCCCGGGTAAAGGGATACTCCCCGGGCATACCCAAATCACGGTCCCCGTAATCTGCGGGAACATCCTCCGCACGGTATACCGGCTTCACAGGTATTCCGGACGTATTCTCGCGATCGTCTTCCTTGGACCCGGTCTGCCTGTTCCACGGAGATAGCACATTTTTATTCCATTCCTCGTACTTCTTACCTGCCGTGGGTCTCCTGGAAGAAATCTCCGCAAGTTTCGTCGACCAGTAAGTGTCCCTGCGTGTCATGATTCATCCTTCAATCTTGTTTACCTATTTTTGTTGATCCTTTTGGAATTCAGTGACCATAATGCCTGATGAAGTCCGCGCCGAACAGCCTGCATGTGATGTATCCAACCAGTGCAGACGCCGCCCGAATTATGTACCAGAAATTGATGACCTCCGGTCGAAAAATATCGGATGCCTTGAAGTGCGACCATACGTGCCTGTGCTTGTTCGTGAGCTGCTTCCTGCCAAATCCGTTCCAGAAGGCCTGCTCCATGAATCCGATGAAGGTGCTTCTTGCCCTGTGGTAAATGATGCAATTGGGACAGAACGTAATCCTTCCACCGCTTAGCACTGCCCTGATGTTCAGATCGATGTCTTCTGCCGTTATGAAAGAGGAGTCAAAACCGCCTATCTTGAGAAACAGGGACCTTTCGTATCCGAGGTTCACAGATGGTGAAGTGACTTCAAAATCCTTAAAGAACAGTTCGACCCTGCTCAGCTTCTCAAAGGGGGCATATCCCATCTGGACCGTCCTGCCAGCCACGATAGAGGCTCCAGAGAGGAAGACTTCCCTGGCGCTCTTTATCCAGAACGCGTTTGCGATTGCATCCCCGTCGGTGAAAATTACATACGGATACTTTGCCTCCTTTACGCCAATGTTCCTTCCCTCACCCCGGGAGCATTTCCTGCTGATATGCCTCAGAAAAGGGTATCTCATTTCATAGTCCGTTAGGACCTGGACAGTGTTGTCAGAACTGTTGGACTCCACCACGATGATTTCTATAGGCTGCTCCTGGGCAACGAGGCTATCCAGCAAGTCAACAAGGTAATCGCCTCCGTTGTATACCGTTATCACGACAGATATTCCAAGAGCAGATTCTGAACCCATTCCTAAACCCAGTCCATCCTTCTAAGTTCCCTGTCATTTTTAGTCCCCTTCTTGTATTCCTTGTAGTGTTTCCTGCAGAGGTGAACCTTGGTGCCGATTTCCTTGAACGTAAACACTTTGGAGGCCAGATCAGCGGGTACGGTTTGGTAGCTTTCCTCTCCGCATTCGGGCACTTCGCAAGTCTTCTTGCCCATATGAGTTCATTGACTGCTTGACTTATTACTTTCTGTTGACACTGTGCCATGGCGTACAAACATGACCAATCAGGTCACCGCCTGCCCGCAACCTTTGCCCTAAATGTGGAAAAGCATCTTTTGTTGGAGGAAATGCCCGGAGTAAGCCCCTTTCTGTTCGCCGTATGAAAACGGTTGGCAACATTGGACTGTATGGCCATAGGCCTTCGTCTTACCCGACCTTCGCGGTCGACTCATCAGGTCTGTTTAGACTTTCTCCATCCAGGGAGACTTTCCATCGGCCCTTCCGTCAGCGTCGCCTTTTCGGGTCACCCTCAAAACGGAAACCGTGTTTTTCTTTTGTCTTGACCATCCCTCTCAGGATGCAGGCTTGCGCCTGCTGGACTTGACCGGGGAGAGGGGACTTTCCTCACTCTTCTGAGCGTTAGTTGCCCTCGGGCTTTTCCCTGCGGATAGCATTGCAAATCACCTTAATACTTATGCTGTGCGCCGCTTAAATGACAGAAAGAATGAAACGGGTGCGTGCTGGCCATTTAACCTACTGAGTCTACCTTCACTTCCACAGCGCTTTTTCGTCTAACCATGAGATCTGCAAACCTCCTGCTGAGGTGAACCATGTCATTCTCCCTGAAATAATAGTTCCTGTCCGGCTGGGCAATAGGCGGCAGGTCAGAAGTGATTCTGACAAGGACAAATTCATTCTTGTCTGAAGCTCCCCTTGCTTGCGGTATTTCCACCTTTACTGCCTCGGCCTCAGCCTTTTCGGTTGGAACCTTCTTCAGTTCACCCTTTGACAGGATGACCATCTCATCCTCCACGCTGGTTCTGAGGGTCTTGATAAACTTCTTCTCGGAATCCGTAAGCAGCTGGAGGTCTTCCTCCTCAATCGGATATACTGATAAGCGGGCGATCTTGCTGAACCTAATCTGGAAGAAGTTCTTGAACTCCACTTCGAATTTCCTCATCCGATCCCGTATCAGGAGGTAGGTGTCGATGTCGCTCGTAGAGAACCTTTCCGCCTCTGCGCTGAGTATGGAATACGCCTCCCTGTACATCTCGTAGAACCTGGCGTCCAGCTTCCTGACCCGCTTCGAATTCCTCTCGACCCTCACCGCAGAGAGAAGATCATTGAAGACTCTGTCTATTTCCTGTGGGGAGAGGGGCATATGGGTACCAATGCCAGATTCGTATTAAAGAGGATGCTTCAGGCTATCCTCTCAATTCCATACAGCTTTCCGGGAAGGTCAACAAAGGATGCGTGGAGGATCCTTTCCCAGTCATCATTCTCCTGCATGATCATCTTCGCCCTTCTGGGCACCGACTCTGGTGCGATCACTTTTCCCGGCTTCTGGGGGTCATCCACATAGTCCGACTCAAGCAGGAAATCCTTGACCGATTCGGATGCCTTCCTCACGTTGGTCCTGGTGGCGAGAATTGAGTGCAATATGCGGACATTGCAGGAAAGATTTTCAGGATCGGAATGGTGCTTTACAACCATTTCCTGGCGCAGGCCTATTCTCCTCGCCGCGTCCCCCAGTTTTTCCAGATCCCCACACTTGAGATCTTCCGTGTGCAATACCACAGGGCAACCCTCATCCCTGGCCAGCACCATTGCTTCTTGAATTATCCTGGTACCATCCTCGTATTCCTTCTCGCTTACTTGGAAATGGGGTCTTCCCACCTCTCCAATTGCGACTGCTTCTCCGGATTGCAGATATGGACGAAGTACTTCCAGACCATTTTGCATTTTTCCTAACGGATCCATTCCCGAATCGCGGAAAAAGAAGTAGTCCAGCGGGTATGGACCCAGGGTTACGATTACCTTCACGGGGGTTGATCTACGGATGATCTTCGCCATTTGAATGGTCTCTTCATAGATACGCGTGTAATACCCTTCAGCAGGCAGCGCATAATTCGGGAGATTTGTCAAGTTGATGCAGGTTCCGCCTTCCTTTTGAAACCTCCGAACCGCTTCCAAAAAAAGGCCATCCTGCCTCAGATGAAAGTGATTGTCAAATACTGCCAGTAGCCCCTTCACTGCTCCATCTCTTTATTTGTTCAGCCCTCTGAGGCAATTTCAGGTTATTGTTTTGTCTCTTCAGGCGCAGAAGAGTGAGAAGTCAGGTGACCGTAGGCGAAGGATGATCGCAGATCATATTCCATATGTCGTTCCGGATTATGTTCCGGGGCTGTTTCCGTCCATTGCTGAGACTGCTCCTGATCATTGTGGCGCTGAATTTCTGGATGTCATTTCCTCCGTGAGGGCATGATCCCGAGACCGTTATCCAACCGCATTTCGAGCAGTAGTATGCTTCCTCAAAAGGCAGCACCTCTATTCCAAGATCTTCGAATTGCATGACATTCCTCTGTGCGTCGTAAGGGCCATAAAATTCCCCGACGCCTGCGTGATCTCTTCCCATTATGAAGTGGGTGCATCCGAAGTTCTTCCTCATTATTGCGTGCATCAAGGCTTCTCTTGGGCCTGCATATTGCATCTCATAGTTCACAGTGGAGAGGACAACCCGATTTTGCGGAAAATATTCCCTGATAAGGTGGGAGTATGTGGAAATTATGAGATCGTCAGCAAAGTCCCCAGGTTTCTTCTTTCCTATGACCGGATTTATGAAAAGGCCATCAGTCCGAATCATGGCGGACTTTTGAAGGAATTCGTGTCCTAAGTGAGGAACGTTTCTCGTCTGGAAGGCTGAAATTGTCTTCCAGCCGTATTCGGCGAACAGTTTCCTTGTTTCCCCTGGCGTGCGGAAGTATTCGCCAAATGGCAGACGCGGATCCGCAGCGCAGACTAATTTACCTGATATCAGGTGATCTTTCCTGAGTTCCATTGCTCTCACGCCCGGATGATCGGGGGAAAGCGTGCCGAATATTGCCTTGCTGGTTTCCTTCTTGTTGTAAGGCAAAAGCTCTTCGACTTTCACCTCGGCAATAATCCTATTCCTGAATCTGAGAAACACATAATCTCCCGGTTTTGCAGTAACTCTGTCTGAGTCCAGCATCAGGGGAACAGACCATGGGATTCCGTTTGAGAGCCTTTGTTCGGATAGGATGCTGCCAAGATCTTCACTGCCCGTGAAGCCCTCCACGGGACTGTAGACTCCGGTCCTTATCAGCTGAACCGTGGATGCTACTCCGGCATCGACGTCAATAGTGGTGCCGTCATTTCCGGATTCACGATGAATTTCTGGTATTTCAACAATTTTCCCACCGTGGGGTTTGGAAACCATTTACGCTTCCCTGACCTCTATCTGGATCTTCCCTGTGTTCATGTGAAGACCGCACTCCTTTATTCCGGTCTCCCACCACCATCTTCCTGATCTTTCGCTTTCTCCGGGGTTAACTGCCCTCGTGCACGGGAAACAGCCTATGCTCCTGTAGCCTCTGTCATACAGCCGGTTATAGGGCACCATGTTTTCCGATATGTATTCCCAGATTTCCTCTGCTTTCCAGTCAAGGAGCGGGTTTACCTTGGTAATTCCTCCGTGCGCATTATCAATTTCAACGTGGGAAGCCTCTGCCCTGACTTTGGTCTGGTCTCCCCTGATTCCAGTTATCCAGGCCCGGACATCTTTCAATATCCTGTTAAGGGGTTCGACCTTTCGTACTCCGCAGCAAAGTTCCCTGTTCTCCCTTGATTCATAGAAGAGATTCACCCCCTTCTCCCGGACCATATCCTCGACTGCAACCCTCTCTGGAAACTTAACTTCCAGAGCTATCTTGTATCTGGTTCGCAGTAAGTCCATAACTTCATAAGTCTCAGAAGGAAGGCGTCCAGTATCAATGGTCACGTGCCTTACAGGTATCCTGGCGTTGTCCAGAATGCTTGTAATAACCATGTCCTCCGCCCCGAGGCTGGTGAGGAATACCACAGAGCTGCCGAAATCTTCATGAACTCTCCTTAGAATTTCAGTAGTCTTTTCCGATAGATCAGTAATCCTGCTTGACATCCATTCTGGCAGAGTCAACTGATAAATAGGAATTATCATACATGTAATCTGAGCAGCTTATACGAATTATAATGCATGCAATCCTTAAAATTGTGATTCAATATTCATCTAGTGATACGCTATGAGTTTATTCCGTATGTACGGCGACTTGCCCGTTGTAGAAAAGACTCGAACCGATTGCACAATGATGATTGATCGCATTCTCCCTGGCCTCGAGGAGATGTTGCCTGTGATTTCCCCATACATATCGGTAGCAAAAATCGGTTGGGGAATACCTCTATTGCTAGAGGACAGCTTCCTGAAGGCCAGGGTGAGGAGCTACAGAAATTATGGAGTCCATGTTTCGAACGGGGGCACCCTCCTGGAAATAGCTTCCTCCCGAAGGAAGCATTTAGACCTGCTTCAGAAGTTGGCAGACACGGGTTTTGACACCATTGAACTCAGCGAAGGCGTGGTCGACATACCCGGATTACAGAAGAGAGAGATCGCAGATTTTGCCCGTTCCCACGGTTTACGGTTCCATGTTGAAGTCGGAAGGAAGTCCCCGTCAAACCAGCTTTCCCTGGATGAAACCATTGACAGGATCAATGGGGCGATGGATTTGGATCCAGACCTGGTAATAATAGAAGGAAGGGAAACAGGAAGAAACGTTGAGATTTATGATCAGGAAGGAAAGATCAAATGGGACTGGGTGACAAGGATTACCGAGGAGTACGACATTTCGAGGTTGATGTTCGAGGCCCCGCTGGAGGATCAACAGGCCCAGCTCATCGTCCGGTTGGGTGAAAGCGTAAGCCTGGGCAACGTTTCCATGCATAGCGTGATTCCACTTGAAAGCCAGAGGCAGGGCCTGCGTGGGGATACATTCGGCGCACACCTGGGCCCTGAAAACGTTCAGGGAAGTCCGGCAACAAGATTCGTGTACCATGTGATTGCAACAGGCGGGCCGATGGACCAGTCGAGGATAATGAGAGTAACCGGCCTTAACAGAAGGACTGTACAACTTTCACTTGATTCCCTGTTGGGGCAGGGGGCCCTGCGACAGGTTCCGGATCCGCATGACATGCGAAGGAGATTGTATTCGTGCGAAGCCCAGGGTCACTGAAAGGATTCCCCGACACCTGGCGTCCCATACACATGAACCGGGCAATTTCGTTATCCTGTGATGGTTTCTTGTGTTACGTTTCGTTGCAGGAGTTGGTAAATTGAAATCCGGTGCAAGGTTGATAATGGTGATCGGGACCCAGTCTGGAGCTGGGAAAAGCCTCATTGCTCTAGTCCTTTGCCGGATGTTAAGCAACCTTGGATTCAGGGTCGCGCCGTACAAGGCCGTCAATATGTCTTTGAATTCCGTTGTCACGGATACGGGAGAGGAAATGGCCAGGGCTCAGTGGACCCAGGCAGTTGCGGCAAGAGTAAATCCAGCTGCCAGGTTCAACCCTGTGTTGATGAAGCCGGAGAGGAACGGAAGTTCCCAGATCGTTATAATGGGAAGGAGCCAGGGTAGCTTTCCATATGACAGGAATTCTGGCTTGCTTGAGAACATGGGAAAGAAGGTGGTCATGGAAACACTGAATAATCTCGCTTCACAGAATGACTTCGTGGTCATCGAAGGCATGGGATCGCCCTCAGAGATAAACCTCCAGGATCATGATCTGGCGAACACGTTCATAATGGAAAACTTCCCGGTTGAATGCATCCTGGTCGGAAACATTTATAGCGGAGGTGTTTTTGCGTCCATTTACGGAACCATCGCCCTTTCCAGAGCATCGGAGAAGATAAAGTGGCTCATCGTTAACAATCTGGCAGGAAGCCCTGAAATCCTCGGAGATGGTGTTCCGAAACTAGAGAAACTGACCGGAAGAAAGGTCCTGGGCATAGTTCCCCACTTCGGTATAAAACTTCCCGGCGAAGATTCCATGGATTATGGCACTTCTCCGGGAGGAGGCGTCTGGGTAGTGAGATACCCGCACATGGAGAACTACTCGGAAACAGACAGCTTATTTTTCAATGGCGTTGGGTTCAGGTACGTTTCCCGGAGCGAAGACCTACGTGGCTGTGATCTATTGGTGCTGCCCGGTTCGAAGGATGTATCTGCCGATATGGAATTCCTGCGGCAATCAGGGATTGACCAGATGATTTACCGGGCAAGATCGCTTAAGATACCAATCCTTGGCATTTGCGGCGGTTTCCAGATGCTCGGAAACATCATCGAGGACCCGGAGGGAGTTGAATCCCGCGGCATTATCATGGGAATGGGGTTGCTAAACGTCGGGACGGAGTTCGCCAGCAAGAAGACCACGAGGCGGGTAAATTATTCTGCAATTCCTGCTACGCTCAACGGAGTGTCGGGAGAAGGGTATGAAATCCACTTTGGAAACGTCAACAACCATGGAGAGAAACCTCTTTTCGTGACCGATCACGGTACGGAGGGATCAATTACTTCGGACGGCCTGGTACTGGGTTCAAACATACATGGCCTTCTCGATAATGACAGGTTTGTTTCCGCACTGCTAGGCAAAGAAGTGAAATTCAGTTACAGCCTGGAGGATGAAATAGATCGGGTGACACGTTTCGTAACATCACACGCGGATTTCAGCCCAATCCTCGATCCTGACGCCAGGAATCACGGCCCTGACTTGCCCCCAAAGTAGGGTGATCGGAACTGTGCCTTCTTCTTAATCGTGCTGACCGATGATTCGTAACCGGCATCGGCATGCCTGATCACTCCCAAACCGGGATCAGCGTTCAGTACCTTCCGTATTCTCCTGTCTGCGTCTTCTGTCCCGTCCGCCACGATCACGAATCCTGCGTGGATCGCATTTCCTATTCCCGTTCCTCCTCCATGGTGCACGGAAACCCACGTAGCTCCGGAAATTGCGTTAAGTATTGCGTTAAGGATTGGCCAGTCAGCTATGGCGTCGCTCCCGTCCTTCATTCCCTCCGTTTCCCTGTATGGGGATGCAACCGATCCCGTATCGTGGTGGTCTCTCCCGATGGCTATGGGAGCACTCACCTTTCCGGTCCTGACGAGATCGTTGATCAGGATTCCAAGCTCCTCACGTCTTCCATATTCCGCGTAACATATCCTTGCTGGAAGACCCTGAAATGCGATTCTCTCCCTGGCCAGCCTGAGCCACCTTACCAGATGCTCATCGTCTCCAAACCTGGAGATTATGGCATCATCGATCGTGAAAATATCTTCTGGCTTTCCGGAAAGTGCAACCCACCGGAATGGGCCAGAACCTATTGAAAAGAGATCGCGAATGTAATGTGGAACGTATCCTGGAATGTCGAACGCACGCTGATATCCGCCCTCCTTAGCCCTGGTCCTGAAATTGTTTCCGTAGTCGAATACCCTGGACCCATGATCCCTGAACCAGAGAATTGCCTCTGCCTCCTTGACTATTGACCGGTAAACATCCTTGATGTAACCTTCTCTGTCACTATCCCTATATTTCTCTGCTTCCTGTACCGAATACCCTTCCGGGATGTATCCTATGTTCAGGTCATGCGCTGCGGTCTGATCGGAAACAATATCGGGAACGACCCCCTTTTCCGCCAGCTGGCTGTAGACCGTGGCAGCATTGCCAAGAAGTCCGATGGAGACGGGCTTTCCCGACGCTATGGAAGCATCCTTTCTGGAGAGAGCGTCATCGAGGGAATCGGTCCAGATATCGAGGTACTTGCTATCGATCCTTCTCTGTATTTTCGCAGGGTCCACTTCCACGATTATGCTGGTGCAGCCGTTCATGGTCGCAGCCATTGGCTGAGCCCCGCCCATTTCGCCCAGGCCGGAGGAAAGCAGCCACTTTCCACTCAGGCTTTCGCTTCCAAATTCCTTTTTTGCAATTGCCCAGAGGGTTTCGTATGTGCCCTGCACTATCCCCTGGGTGCCTATGTAGATCCAGCTTCCCGCTGTCATCTGGCCGTACATTGTGAGACCACGCTTCTCCAGATCCCAGAAAACGTCATCGGTTGCCCATCGGGGGACCATGTTTGCGTTGGCGATGATGACCCTCGGTACTTCCTTGCTCGTACGGAAAATTCCCACCGGCTTGCCAGACTGGATGATAAGCGTTTCATCGTTTTGCAGTGACTTAAGCGATTCCACAATCCTGTCAAAGGCGTCCCAGTTCCGCGCGGCCTTTCCTTTCCCGCCGTACACTATCAGGTTTTCTGGATCCTTGGCCACCTGAGGGTCCAGGTTATTCATCAACAGCCGGAGTGCTGCCTCCTGCCCCCACCCCTTGGTGATCAGGTTCGCACCGTGTGGCGCTCTTATAATGGCGGGCCTCACCAAGATTTACGCCCCAATCTTTGCGAGGGACCCAAGGATCAGTGTCTTCTCCCGGAGATTTCCCAGAGACACAAATTCAACCGGCCTTCCACATCTCTCCTGAACGAAGTCGATGAACTCCCTCATGGAGGCTGGCATTGAGTCCTGGCCATTCTCCACGATGTCCGAAATCTGGCTGTCTTCAAGTGCCCCCCAGGGCTTGAATTCCCTGTACCTGACCTCAATTCCGTCCAGGTCCCCTAGGTGCCTTACGATTCCTGCGACCTCCTTGCCGTTCCGGTAATATCCGGTCGCAACCCTCACGGTATCGAGTTTGCCAAGAGTATCCACGCTGGTCAGGGCTATGGTGTCCACGTCGTTAATCATCACTGCGTACTTCACCAACTGCAGATCCAGCCATCCTACGCGCCTTGGTCTTCCGGTTGTTGTGCCGTATTCGCGTCCCAGATCCCGAAGCGTACTGGCCATATCGCCATGGATCTCCGTGGGAAACGGGCCATCGCCAACGCGGGAAGTGTATGACTTCACTACGCCCACTATCTTTTGTAGTTTGCGTGCCGGGAAACCAGTGCTGGCCGAGATTGCTCCCGAGATTGTGTTGGAAGATGTCACGTATGGATACATGCCGAAATCAACGTCCAGCATAGCTCCGTGGGAACCCTCGAAGAGAATGCTGTCGCCACTGCGATACCTATCGTTCAATAGTTGCTCGGTATCGCACAGGAATTCCGCGACCTTCTTCCCTGTTGCCGATAGTTCGAGGACTATCCGATCTATCTCAGCAGGCACGCCGTACTTGCTCTCTCTCAATAGAGAATCCTTCATCTTGACAATAAGGGAGAGTTTCTCCTTCAGCAACTCCGGAGAGAGGAGGTCCTCCATCCTTACTCCGGTTCTTCCATACTTGTCCTCATAAGCAGGGCCGATTCCCTTTGCAGTCGTCCCTATCTTCATCTTACCCCTGGCAGCCTCTTCTGCCGTGTCCAGGTAGGTATGGATTTCGGTGACAACGTGAGCGAGTTTGCTGACGAATATCCTGATGTGGGGATTGGCTTTTTTCGCGTTCTCTATTTCCTCGACCAGGAACATGGGATCGATTGTCATACCGTTTGCAAGTATTATCTCCTTTGCCCTGAGCGAACCTGATGGTATAAGATGGAACTTGAATGTTCCTGCCTTGGTTACCACCGTGTGCCCTGCATTTCGTCCGCCGTTGTACTTTACGACTACATCGTGCCGGCCCGCCAGGAAATCGACCACCTTACCCTTTCCCTCGTCCCCAAACTGGAGTCCAACAACAGACGTGATCATGGAACGTTCATCTCCGTAATTCCGAAGCAAAGAAGCATATCCATAGCGTTGAGTCATCGCGAAAGTGGATAAATCAATTGCCTTTTGCCTATCCCCGGTTCACAGTCGTTCAACAATGAACAACTGCATTTCAGAAGTACTCGTGCTTCCGTTTCCTCAAGTTCTGGTGGTATTCCTCATAGTGGGCAGGAGAATCGGATCTGTTGTCAACCTGGCTCCGGTATATTCCGTGTTTTCCGCTGACAAAATATGCAGTGAGCGTTGCGATCATCAATGGCAGGAAAAGCGCATAGCTCTGGGTCATTTCTGTCCCCATTATGATCACCGAGATCGGCGCTTTTGAAATTCCACCGAAAAATGCGATCATGGTGACTATGGTAATTTCCAGTATGGTGAGTTGCGGGAAGTACGGATTTAGGATTAATCCCATTGCGCCTCCCAGAAACGCCCCTATTACCATTCCGGGGGCAAACACGCCTCCCGAGCCTCCGGAACCGATCGTAAGTGAAGTCGCGACGATCTTGGCTATCACGAGTGCAAGGATCAGCCATAATGGAAAGAAATAGGGATTGTAAAAGAGAACCTGTACCCAGCCGTATCCGAGTCCCATGACTTCTGGGAAATACATGGCGATGATCCCCACGAGCAGACCGCCAATTGCGGGACGAAGATACTTGGAGACCCTGTTCATTTTCTTAAAAATGCCGGAAATCGCATAGAAGGAGTTTACGAAACCAATTCCAACCAGGCCGGCAACTATCCCGACGATCAGGTAGACGGCGATAGAGGTTGGGTGATAGAACCCCAGTGTTATCCCGGCCGGGATCGTGAACAAAGGCTGGTAATTGAAGAAGTATCCGAATATGGCATAACCTGTCACCGAAGCGATAAGGGACGGAACCAGTGCCTCTGTTTCGAAATCTCGCCGGTAAAGGATTTCGGTGCTCAAGAGCGCTCCACCCAGAGGAGCACTGAATATGCTACCTATACCTGCCCCGATTCCCGCAGCCATTGCCAATCTTCTATCTCTCTCACTCAGATGGAATACGTCTGAGACGAAAGACCCGAATCCTGCGGCAATTTGAGCCGTAGGCCCTTCCCTTCCTGCGCTTCCTCCCGATCCTATTGTGATGGCTGAAGTTAGCAGCTTAACGATCGGAACTCTTCTCCTGATTTTCCCTCCCTTGTTATGGAAAGCGTCAATTACCGCATCTGTTCCGTGTCCCTCTGTCTCTGGCGCAAACCTGTATACAAGGAATCCGGAGATTAGCCCGCCCAAAGTTGTTGACACGGGTATGAGCAACTCAGCCGCAGATGGAACGGTGTGGAAAGCCGGGAGGACAAAGTTTCCGTTTCCGTAGTTCGAACCAGGAACAGGAATAGTTTGGTGGGCCAGGGACTGTATCAGTAAAAAGGAAAAAAACTCAAAACTGTAGTAAATTGCAAGAGATCCAACGCCTGCGATTATGCCGATCAGAATTCCGAGAATTGTCCATTTTCGTATTTCGCCGGACTGAATCAGCCGGTTCAACCAGCCGATCAGGTTCCTAACCCAATTCATCAGAAATCGGTTGCATGGGATGCTTAAGCTGATGAATAAATCTTCGCGGCAGCGTAACCGCTATTACTCGATGCATGATCTCCAGGTGTTGGTAAGAGTAGTTTATCACGACTTTGCCCTGGATGACCCCTCAAAATCAACCATGAGGAAACTTCACAGATTTGGCCTTGCCGATCCTGTGCCCATATCGGCCAGAACCAGAATCCCGAATCTAAACCCTTATTCGGAAATTATCCTGCTTCCCATTCATCGGGAGAAAATTTCCAGGAAGGGGTTGATGGTTCTGGAAACGTCGTGGAACAGGATTTCCCAGTTGAAAGATCTTGTGACTGCTTTCTCCTTCAAATTGCCAACGCTCCTCCCTGTGAATCCGGTCAATTACGGAAAACCCGGAATTCTTTCCTCTGTGGAGGCGCTTGCCTCTGCCCTGTATATTACAGGCTATCGGGATGATGCGGCAGCCGTACTTTCAAAGTTCAGCTGGGCCCAAACCTTTCTGGGCACTAATCGTGAACCCCTGGAAGTTTATTCAAAGTGCGAAACACAGGAAGCAATGCACCAGGCAATTGGAGAATTCTTCTAACCTGCCTCAACCCATTTTCCGTTCTGGAGATAAAATGTTCCTGACGTATACATTCTGAGAAGATCCAGGACCTTGGATCGGATTGGCTCCCTTACGGAATTCAGGAGATTTCTTTCTCCGGGGAGCATGTGCAACCCGGTCACATGGCTGCGATCCCCCGACGCTCCGGAACTGATCCGATTCAACAGGTAAGCAAGTTCATCCTGATCCAGGCGCATTCTTGCGTTTCTTGCCAGTTGCAAGATTGATTCCGGATTTTTCTCATGATACCCTATGCTTTCAAGATCCAGACCGGCGGCGGATGCAAACAGCATTATTCCGATGCATTTTGTGCATTTTCCGCACGGCTCTATCTTCCCGTTCGAAAAGTGACAGGAGTGGCACGATCTCTGTCCCCTGAACAGATCGGGATATCTCCTGCCAAGCATATTCTGGACCACATTCCCCAGAACCGGGTAGAGTATCGAGAAAAGTTCGCACGCATAACCGTTGCCTGAAAAATATTTGTTTATCCGGTCTGCAAAATCCTGGGACTGGTCATAAATTCCGTAGTAATGTCTGATTCCGTTATATGGAGGCATTTCCCTTGGATCATCGAACTCGTTTCCCATGACAAGGCCAGACAACCCGAGGTTTGCAACCAGCGGGAGCGAAGCCATCACGTAGACTGGAAAAATAAAGAGCCGCACAGGATAAGTGTCTGCGCGCTTTCTCACCACGTTCTGATCAAGACATTTCAGATTGCGCAGCATCATCGAATAATATCGGTCAACATTTGACCATATCTTCGTGGTATTTGGGTCTGAGAGTGAGATCTGGTCATAAGATGTCTTTGCGGTCCTCCAGTGGCCACCGGACTCGGCGAAGAATATGGGGTATGTTTCAATGCCGATTTCCTTGAGAATCCCGTACGAAAGAAGACTTTCCTTTCCGCCGGACGAAAGTATGCCTATCCTGTTCGCATATGGCTTCTGTCTGGTCCCATTTGATTTGGTGCTTGATTCGGTGCTTTCAATTTCAGTGTTCCCAATAGCATTTTCAGGCGTTTTCTCCTCCTCGCGTGGCAGGAATTTCGGCTTGAAGAATTCGTATCTCCTCCGGCAAATCTTGTTGACAAATACCTCCACGTTGTTGATACTGACAAGGTCGCGAATCATCGCAAGGTCTAGTGCAGAAACGGGAAAACTGAGTTTGATTCTTTGAGCGAAATAAGCGTGGTTTATGACCGGCATTGTCAGAATGATCCCGGCCATTCGCCTGTCCACCTTAACGGGACGCGAATAATGAAAAATCAGGGAAAATTCCTGGACGCCGGCATCTGAACGGATTCTTATTATTCCCCTGATTCTCTGACCATCGGGTTCGTCCGGGATAACCTCAATTGACGAAAAGGACTTGATCCTGTCAAGAAATTCCATAATCTCATATTGTGATTTCTTTGCCTATAATTTGTTCTCCTATTTCAGAAAGGTCGCCAAGGGGATCGAATACGGGTATGCCGAATTTTGCCCTGTACTCATCCATAAATTCAGACATCTGGCTCCTTGAGAGACCATCGTTGTTAAGCGATATTGCAATAACTTTCTTGCCGGAAATCAACTCCAGTACCTTGATATAGTTCTCAACTGGTTCGATTGGAAACTGTGGAAAACCGTCATAACACGATCTCGTGGGCGAATGCTGTAGAATTATTGCATCCGGCTTGCATGCAGATATGATCTCGAAACTGCCGGGATATGCAGGATGCATAACCGATCCCTGACCTTCCAGGAACATAAACTCAGGCTTTTCCTCTTCCCATGCTTCCACAGTCACATGCTCCAATCCCCCCGGTATGAAATCGTTTATCATTGCATCCAGAACCACCGTATGCTTGAAACCCTGCATCCACGCAGTCTGGCCGGTACCAATCATCTGTGCCGTTCTTCCTCTCGAATTCACGTTTTCCATTAGCTTGACTGCAGTGGTCCTCTTGCCCACGGCGCTGTCGGTGCCCAGTACTGCAATCTTCCTGGACTTGACATCGAGTATCCTGCCTGTGAACGGAAGCCTCAAGTCCCTGAATAGCTTGCGAACGTCAGTCACTTTTGAACCGGTTTTGCGGGCAATCTCCCCAAATTCGGGATCGTCACTGACGAATTCATGCAGTCCGCTTACTACGTCATAGCCTGATGAAAGAGCCTTCCTTATGTACGGCCTATAATCTTTGGGAAGTACCCCCCCGTCGCTCGCGATTCCCACGACCAGCGTTCTGGCCCCGTTATTGAAAGCTTCTTCCAAGTTTCTGACCACTGGAATTCCGGCAGGCTTTCCGTTGATTACGGTTCCTGCATCTTTTCCTGCCAGCCTGGAATCTAAGACCGATCTTATATTGTAGCGCCGGCTGTATCTGATCAGGCCATTTGCGGTTTTACCGTAAGTGGTTCCGAATACCCCTTCTGCAAGGATTGAGGCGTCTATCATGTCCTTCCACGTCCGGTCAGGACAACCACGCATTCCATTTCTTCGCCCATTCTCACAAGCACTCTTGAGGCGGCAACCAGAGCCGACGCCGAAGCGGGAAGAGTTGAAATTCCCTCAGCTTCCTCGATCAAGCGCGCATAGTACAGCATTTCATCGTCGGTAACGTATTCCGCAAATCCATGGGATTGATATATGGCTGAAAGTGCCCCCTGGCCATCCGTGGACCTGTACGATATCAAGGGCTCGTTGTTTCTTGTTTCCACCAGTTGATCGGGATCCAGGGATCTTATGGTTCTGTAACCATTCTTCCACGATTCAACGATCGGGTTCCCGCCTGGCGTGCTGGCAGCCACAATCCTGGGAATTCCGTCAATTCTTCCGGATTGATATGCCCTGTTGAATCCTTTGTAAATTCCTGATAGGGTTGTGCCGTTTCCCACTGGAACAGCAACGATTTCCGGCGAGTGCCCAAGCTGCGCAATTATCTCGTCGGCAATAGTCCCGTAACCCTCAAGATCAATGCCGGAATTAACTGATCCGGGGCTGCAGTCGTACCAGTTGTTGTCCCTTGCCATATCGCCCACGATTTCCAGGGATCGTTCGTAGGTCCCGTCTATCCCTATCACTGTTCCGCCCATTGCCCTGATTTCGTCGTTCCGGTCACCTGCGTAAACGGATGGGACACCCACTACTGTCTTCAAGCCAAACAGCCTGGCGTAGTGCGCGATCGAAGCACCGTAATTTCCACAGGATCCCAGAGAAACCGTGTTATAACCGTTCTCAATTGCATTACTTATGTGTTTCGCAGAAATTCTGTCCTTCTGCGTTCCGGTTGGATTCGCACCCTCGAACTTTACAAAAAATTTCCTGAGTCTGAGAGAAAGTTCCACATTCCTGACCCGTAACAGAGGGGTACCCCCCGGAGGTTCTTCTTCAGCCGAAGCCTCTTCCATTTATTTTTGACCTCAGAACTAAATTAAGCAGCATTTTTCAATATATAAACATTTTTCTAGCTTTGGCAGCTACATGTGCGGCGGGCATTCGTGGAATTCAGTGCCCAGTTATATCATAATAATGATATATTTATATTATTATATTCCTACTGTTATGCTAACTCGAGGTCAAATCGTTATGAGTTCAATACCTTCCTGATCCGAGATTTCTTTGGCAGCGTTCCTGAATTCGGATGTAGTGCCTTTCCTGTCCATCACTATGCCGGCTGCTCCGGGAGTACTTTCGAGCGACATCCTGATTGCCTGAACTGACTTAACGTATTTCGGGATCAAATGTCCTGCATTTTCCGCAGACGAAAGGATCCAGGAAGTAATCTTCGGCATATAGTGCCCTCCGCCGATGCCGATCATTGATTTCCCTTTTCTCTTAACTGCCTGCATCACCGATTTCAGGAGAACTTCCTGAACGCCGGGATCGGTCCATTGGTTGTCTGCCGTTCCTATTTCAGCGTAATACATCGGAATTTCGCTGTATGGGCCATGATGGGTTGCTTCAAACGTAACTGAATAGTCCGTATTTGTCGAAAGGGACTCCATTCTCCTAAGGGTATCGGTCATGTATGCAGGATCGCTGGCAGAGAGTTTTCCTGCAATACCGCCCAGACTCGCATCGTTGAAGTTCCCGGTAGGATGAACAGTCATTGATTTCACGTTCGCGGATGACGAGTGCCTTGAGAGGATCACGATATCTTCTACGTCCCCTATTTCAGCGGATAATTTGTTTATATTGGTGAAATTCAAATGAATTTCTTCTATAAAAAGGAGAAAAATATTATCGCATTTGCAGTAGGAGTCCAGTGGGGCAGCTAATCTTCCAAACTCGTAAAGCTCGAGCAGCCTGGCACCAAGTGATCTGCTGACAGGGTCCGCAAGGGAAGAAATGATGATCCTGTTGCCCCGCCGCTGATCCATGATCTGGTATAGTTAGCACCACAAAATATCTTGGAATTTCG
>JAMDBT010000055.1 GCA_023487205.1 Thermoplasmatota archaeon | reverse complement strand
GTTCCCTGATAAAAGATATACCAAGCTTCTTTCCTATGATCCCGGCGGTGTTCAGCGTTCTCGTAAGATCGCTGGAATAGATTTCACTGAATTCCATTCCGGAAAGGTATTCGGCTGCGCGTTCAGCCTGTCTCTTTCCTATGTCGTTAATCCCGGGGTCGCTGTGTCCCTGCCACCTGTCCTCGGAATTCCAGTCAGTCTCTCCATGCCTCACAAGATATGCAGTCTTGGTTACAGACATTCGCCCGGCAATGCCTTTCCACATTTGAACGGTTGCGTATCGTGCCTTTTTAATGTATTGGGGATACGGTTCCATGACGGCAAAGGCAGAATGGGAGCCACTCAAGTCCGTCCTGATGCACAGACCGGGCGTGGAAATCGAGTATGCAATGCTTGCGCCAAGGCCGTTCCTTTTTGAGAGGTGCTTCCATACCACCGCAGCCCGCACCGAGCATAAGGATCTTCAGGATACGCTCTCCCATAACGGGGTGAAGGTTCAGGTCCTAAAAGACGGGGTCGTCAAGCACGCCAAAGATTCATCCGAATTCAGGAAAGCCCTTGAGGAAGAAGTGATTCGCAACCTGATATTTTACGGCGAAATAGGCGATACGGAGAAGGCCAGGGAAGAATTCAAGAAGAATATTGAAACATTGGACGCGGAAAACCTCTTCGATTTCCTGACTCTGGAGCCGTCCGTTGACCTGAAGAAGACAGAGAACGTCCAATATCCAACCATATACTCGAATGTTCCCCTGGCGAATTTGTACTTCATGCGAGATCAGCAGATCACAGCTACGGAGGGCATTGTAGTAGGAAACATGAAATCGCTCCAGAGGAGGAAAGAGACTGAAATCACGGAATTCTTCCTGAGGAGGTTGTCGGGCAATGGAACGGTAAAAAGAATCGATTCAGGATTCCTTGAAGGGGGCGACTATATCCCGGCTGGAGATTTTGCTATTTTCGGAACCGGCCCGCGAACAGACCTGCAGGGAGTAAGGTCTGCGGTGGCTACCGGAAGCGTGGATTTTGATGAGATATGCGTCGTGGAGAATCCAGTCTATGATTTCATGGAGGGATCAAAGAGGGACCCCATGATAAACATGCACGTGGATACATACTTCAACATAGCAGGGGATGGTATCGCGGTCGGTTCCCGTATTCTTCTGGAGAAAGCCAGGGGAGCGGTCTACGCCCTAGACGGTCAGAAACTGGAAAGACTACGGGACACAACGCTTATGAAGTACATTAAGGAGAAGGGCTTCAACCTCCTGGACCTTTCCATCAGGGAACAGCTCAGCTATTCGTCTAACTTTCTGACGCTTTCCGATAAGAAAATAGTGGCTGTCAACAGTCCCCTTGTGCTGGAGAGGCTGATGAAATCCGGTGTGTTCTCTCAGCAGCTTGCTGGCTTTATAAAAAGCGAACAAGTCAACCGAGGCGATGAGTTCCCCAGGGGAAAGAGAGTCGCGGAATTTGGGATAGATGTGATTGAGGTCGAGTTATCAGAACTGACAGGCGGATATGGAGGAGCACATTGTATGACTGCTTCCCTCCAAAGAGGTTGATCTTTGGGGAAGGATCTTAGAGCCGATTCCTGAGAAAAGGTTTAATTCGTCCCGCCCATTACGGCGTACTCTATGCTAACGATAAAGTTCGAGGGATTGAATGGCTGGTGAGAAGGGTCAAAAGAAGGTCAGGGATAAGTGGAAGGAAAAGACCTGGTTCACCGTTGTGTCACCCCCATATCTGGGAGAAAAGGAAATTGCCCTGAGTCCGGCATCCGGCCCTGAAGCAATGGTCGGAAGAAAGATAGAAGTTCCTGTTTCCGATTTGACTGGAAATTTCAAGAAAGCAGGTGTTAAAGCGGTTTTCGAAGTGACAAGCTGTCAGGGAACGAAGTGTGCCACCGAGTTTGTAGGGCATTTCGTCGGCGACGACTATGTCAGGAGAATGGTGAGGAGACGCAAGGAAAGAATGGATGTCGTGAGTAAGAGTGTCACCAAGGATGGTGTTGTCGTTTCCGTTAAGGCAGTCATTGTCACGGACACCAAATTGACCAATGCGAGGAAATCCTCAATCAGGAAGAATACAGGGTCGGCAATATCGGAGAAAGCGTCCTCAATGCCCATGGGCGAATTCGCTGCGTACCTTATGGGAGATGATCTCCCGAACGCAATTTCTTCCGTGAACAAGGACATATTCCCCCTGAGGAAGATAGAAATCAGAAAATCCGAAGTCCTTAACAGATCCGAACAGCACGAAGTTCCTCCGGAAGTTACTCCTGTAGCCGAACCTGCTCAATAATCAGCCCTCTGCCGGGGTGGCTCAGCTGGTAGAGCGTCGGACTCATAAGAAACGGTTCTGAGAAATCCGAAGGTCTCGGGTTCGATCCCCGATCCCGGCATTAAAATACTAAATGTGATCCTCAGGTAATGCAAATGGATAAGGTCAAGGGATTCAGGGACATATTTCCAGAGGACATGGAGGTTAGGGAGAGGGTATTCTCCGAGTCCGACAGGTGGGCTATCGCCTTCGGATTCAAGAGGATAGACTTCCCGAGCGTGGAATTTCTTGATCTCTACAAACTAAAGTCTGGCGAAGAACTAGTCGGGCAATCGTTTTCATTCAAGGACAAGAATGGCCGGGATATCACCCTCATACCGGAAGCAACGCCCACCGTTTCGAGGATGCTTGCTTCCAGGAAAGAACTTCCGAAACCGGTAAAATGGTACAGCATAGGCAAATTCTGGAGATACGAAGACCCCCAGTCCGGCAGACAGCGCGAATTCTACCAGTTTAATGCGGACATTTTTGGTCCTAACAGCGCAGAGGCTGATGCAGAAGTAATAATGCTTGCAACCAAGATCCTCGATGGTCTCGGACTTGAGTCCAAGTATGAAATGAGGGTCAACAGCAGGAAACTGATGCAGAAATTGCTTGAAAATCTCGGCGTGAAGGAGCCGGTCAGGGCGTTCCAGATCATAGACAGGTTTCGTAAAATCACCGTGGATGACTTTGTGGAAGAGATATCTCCACTCCTTGCAGGATCAAGTGACGTTGCGATGCTGGTGGATATACTTTCCAAACCGGTGAATCCGGACAAGCTATCCAAACTGTCGTCTTCAAGGAAAGATTTGTTCTCAGGAGCGGAAGATGAGATTGCGAGGATCTCCCGTACTGTCCGGGACTGCTCATCCGTCACGAAATCAAGAGTTTTGATAGATTTTTCAGTGATCCGCGGGCTCACCTATTACACGGGAATAGTTTTCGAAGCCTTCGATGCAATGGGCGAGTCAAGGTCAATACTCGGTGGCGGGAGATACGACGGGCTGATGTCCCTGCTGTCCGGTGAGTCCATCCCTGCGGTGGGATTCGCAATGGGAGACGTTACCCTGGAACTCACGATGAGGAAAAACAATACATGGAACGTGCCTGTGAAGAAACCTTCAATTTACCTCTGCAAGGCTCCCGATGCTGAGGATCCTGAATTGCCAGGAATTGCAATGCAGATTCGGTACAGGGGAATTTCGTGCTCGACAGACCTGTATTCCAGATCACTGGCGTCTCAGTTGAGGGACGCGTCCAGAGCTGGATGCGGTTATGCGCTCATAAGGGGAGCGAGAGAGATCAAGGAAAGGAAGATATCCGTGAAAAATCTCGGCAGCGGCAATCAGCGTTCCATTGGGCTGGATAGCCTAAATGAATTCTTGGACATTATCGTTTCCTTAGTGGTATAGCCGATAGGTTCTGGTTTATTCGTGCTACCCCTCGATGATACAGACGAAAATTTAATAACGAGAGTAAATATGGAAAGCTGGTCGTACTTGTCCGTAGCGTTTATTCTGGTGAGCACAGTTCCAGGGAAGGAGCACGAGGTATACAACAAGATTTCCCAGATAAAGTACGTGGTCGAGATCCATCCGTTGTTCGGAGAGTACGATTTGATCGTGAAGGTGGACGCCCTTGACTTCAGTGAACTCGGCAAAATAGTCATAGAGCAGATCAGGACGATCGAAGGTGTTATAGATACCAAGACGTTAACCGGAATAAAATTGTGAGGTGCAAAAAACAATGTTTTTCACGTGGGATTGGTACACATTCGTGCTTGTGATTCTGGCACTCATAGCAATTTCCCTAGTTATTCTTGGGATTATGACTGCATATTTTGGAAGCGGCAAGAGCAGGATCGTTGGGATAATTCTCCTCGTTGTGGGAGTTGTGGTTGGTCTCCTTACTTTTGCTATGACTCGCCTTTACATGGAACCCTCCGGCGGACTATGGCAGGGTGTCATTGAGCCGACAATATTCTATGTGGTCGCAACCGGCATAGGAGTCGCAATCGGTCTACTGATATTTCTTGGGGCAATAATGAAGACCTGAAGGTAACCTCATTTGCCTCAGAGCCTACAGGAGAAAGTGGAGGAGCTAAAGTCTACTATATCCTCCAACCTTAAAGGAAAAGGAATTCTAGCATGTTCTGGCGGACAGGATAGCTCCCTACTGGCAGTCCTTTGCTCAGTTGCCGCGAGTGACAAAGTCCTGGCTGTTTTCGTAGATACCGGGTTATTGAGAAAAGGTGACCGAAAGAGAGTGGAATCCCTATTCACAACTTATCAGATTAATTATAGAATAGAGGACGCGTCCGAGGTATTTCTTTCCAGGTTGTCCGGCGTTTACGACCCCGAGGAAAAGAGGAAGATCATTGGTAAGACTTTTATTGATGTTTTTGAGGGGATAGCAAAGGAGTATGGAGCTAAGTATTTGATCCAGGGAACGATCGCTCCCGACTGGATAGAGAGTGGCGGATCGAGACGGGAAACCATAAAGAGTCACCACAATGTGGGAGGCCTCCCGGAAAATATGAATCTTAAGCTCATAGAACCATTGAGGGACCTTTACAAGGACGACGTACGTGAAATCTCTCAATTTCTGGGCATGGATACGGATATTCAACCTTTTCCCGGGCCTGGTCTTGCCGTGAGGATCCTGGGAGAAGTTACAAAGGAAAAAGTACAACTGCTGCAGGATGTAACGGAAATTGTGGAATCTGAAGTGATCTCTCAGTATACGGACCGTCCAACCCGGCCATGGCAGTTCTTCCCGATTCTCCTTCCGGTGCAGACTACGGGGATTCATGGAGACAAGAGAAGCTATGGATATACCATAGCACTTAGACTGTTCGATACCGTGGATGGAATGAGCGGCACATTTTCAAAGCCACCTATGGCCTTCCTGGAGAAAATATCCACAAAGATCACGAATGGAGTCCCGTCTGTCAACAGGGTCGTTTACGACATCACCAACAAGCCTCCTGCTACAATTGAGTGGGAGTAATAATAGACTCTTTCTCAGTATAGTATATCCTGTCTTGTTTCGTCTACTCTGATTCGCATGCTGCAGACTCCTTGACCCACGATTGATCCCGTCCACCAGTCCCAAGGTTCCATGGTCTGAGACCCATATACTACAGCGAAATTGAGCCGAGCGTCAAAGCCGCATAGAATTATCTATCACGGCAAAATGAAGGAGAATCATCAGTATCCGTGATTTTGGAGGTGCGCGCCTTAGGAATGGAGAGGAGTAAAAGAGTTTCCAGTCTGTTTGGTTTCCTAAGGCCCCTCTACTTCAGCTTCAAATATATCTCCAGCAAGAAGTGGATTTTCTGCATTTTGATGGTCGCTGCAGCCATAATGACGGTGACGAGGCTCCTGGTTCCAATTTACATCGGGAATTCCGTATCAGCAATTGAGGCCGGTAGTCTGGGGTCTGTGGAATATTTTGCGCTCCTGATCGTATACATATCCGTAATTTCCGGTCTATCGAGATTCTTCGTGAACTATCTTTCGCAGTATCTGGCACAGACATATGCATACAACCTCACCGGCGATATGTTTTCGCACATATTGCGGAAGAATTTTTCGTTTTATGAAAATCAGACCTCTGGCGATCTCCTTTCGAGGGGAACGATGGACGTCAGGGCCAGCATGAACTTTATTCTTTCAACGATGTCACAGCTAATTCCTACAATCCTGCTTATTGGCGTTGCTGTGTACTTCCTGTTCAGCATCAAGCCCGAGTACGCTCTTGTCTTCGCCCTATCCGTACCGGTTCTGGTCTATCTCGGGATCTCATTTCAAAGAAAGCAGAGGAAGCACTGGAAGAATATACGTAACAATTACGGCCGAATGAATGAGGAACTGCAGGAGAACATCGTAGGCCAAAGAGTTGTCAGGGGGTTCTCCGCTGAGGACCAGGAAACAGAGAAGTTCACCGGGACTACCAGGCAATACTACGACGAATATATGGAGGTGGCAAGGCTAAGGGGGCTTTACAATAACCTGATGCCCCTCGTGATCAGTACAGCCGCAACGGGAATCTTGCTTTTTGGCGGTTACACAACTTTAATCGCTAAGGGCGATGTCGGCCCGCTTGTTTCGGTAATCAACATATTCACAATGATGAGCTTCCCGGTGGGATTCATGGGAAGGTTGATCGTTTTCTCGGAAAATGCTAGAGCCAGCATAGACCGAATAAGCGTGGTTCTTTCTGAGAGCGACCTTGAGGACACAGACAAAGGAGAAGGGTCTCCGACGGGGGCGGAGCTTTCAATGAATGACGTGGTCTTTGTTCGGGGAAAAAAGGTCGTCCTGAACGGAGCTAGCCTTAAGCTGCCACGCGGACAGATCCTCGGAATAGGGGGAAAGACCGCAGCCGGAAAAAGTACCCTTGTTAGTTTGATCCCCAGGTTCTACGATCCTGATTCCGGAAGCATAACAATGGACGGAACCGATATCAGGAAGTTCCCGTTGAGTGAACTTCGGAAGAAAGTCGCTCTTGTCCCTCAGGAGATCAGTGTTCTCTCCGGAAGTTTTCTGGAGAATATTGCGTTCGGCAACGGGATCCCGGAGAGGGAGAGGGTACGGTGGGCGGCAAGAATTGCGCAGATTTCCGACTTTATAGAGTCCTTACCGGAATCTTATGATTCCATGATCGGAGAGAGGGGGATTACCCTTTCCGGGGGACAAAAGCAGAGGGTTGCGGTGGCGAGAGCAGTCTACGAAAAACCGGAGTTACTGATTCTCGACGACGCCACCGCGAGCGTTGACCCGAAAACTGAACTGAATATGCTCAACTCGATCAGGACGAGCCTTAGGGGCACGTCCGTACTGATTGTTACTCACAGAAAATCTGCCCTGAAGATTTGCGATATGGTAATGGAACTCAAGGACGGGAAGCTGGTTCCTATGGACAGCGGGACGCAAGGTCAGCAGGAAGGGAGCCGGGTAACTCTTGATGAACGCGGAGGGTTGGACGTTGCCTGAAAGCTATGAGGAACTTGAGGAAGACCTGTTCAGAAGCACAAGAGGATCCAGGGTATTCAGAAGACTTGTCACAGACATGCTTTCCCGGAGAAAGGATGCAGCCCTGCTTGTGACTGCCGTTGTGATCGCTGCATTGGCTGGAACCCTGTATCCACTCGCCCTGGGTTTTGCAATAAACGGAATAGTCGAAGGCAGCGTCCCTCTGATGGTTCTATACTCACTTACATTTCTTGGGCTATACGTTCTGATATTCTTTTCAAGCAGGATCAGGACCATCAGTTCCACCCGGCTGGCACAGCATTCCATCAAGAGCCTCAGGGATTCTGCGTTCAGGACATTGCAGGAAGTACCGGTAGATTTTTACGGAAAAGTGAAGACGGGATACCTCATAAGCAGAATTTCAAATGACGCAGAGAGCCTCAGTGATTTCCTTACGTTCCAATTGCCCCAGGTTGTCGCAGGGATCTCCACCGTTGTCCTTTCAATCATAATAATGACTTACCTGGACTTTGGGCTTACTCTCTACGCTCTGATAATTGTTCCTGTAATGATGCTATTTACCTTCAGCATTCAGGGCCGTGTCAGGAAAAACTACCTGAGGACGAGAAAGACGATAGCCGCGATCACTGGAAGCATGGCGGAAAATGTAGGCGCGATTCGTGCGATCAAGTCTTTTAACGTTGAGAATAGGACCTACGCTAATTTTGACAGCCTGAACAGGGACAACCTTTCGGCAAATATGCGGGCTGCTCTTATCTCATCGCTGTATGGATCAGGCATTGGAGTGATGGAGGCAGCTGGAATTGCCATCGTAATTGTGGCTGGCGCCATGCAGCTCATATCCGGAGCGATATCTGTGGGCTTGCTTGTAGCCTTCATTATATATGTCCAGGAGTTCTTTGATCCCGTCCTCCAATTATCCCAGCTATACAACTCGTACCAGTCTGCTGCTGTGGGACTTGTCCGGATATACGGGATCATTGACAACGAGAAAGAGAAAGCCAATACCGGCGGATCTAAAGTTCCCCGCAATTGGAAAGCAATTGATTTCGAGGGAGTGGGTTTCTCTTATGGTGAGAATCGCGCGTTGAACAAGGTTAACCTCAGTATCGCTGAAGGAGAGAAAATCGCCGTGGTGGGACACACAGGCGCTGGCAAGACGACACTTTCGAACCTGGTGCTCAGATTCTATTCTCCTACTGAGGGAAGGATCACAATAGGGGGTGAAGAGTTGTCTGGAATGGAAATGCGAAGTTGGAGGGGGCTTGTTTCCCCGGTGCTGCAGGATCCATTTCTATTCAGGGGAACGGTGATGGATAACGTTCTCTTTTCTAAGCCTGACGCGTCTGCAGACGAGATGAAGGAACTTGCTTACAAGTACGGAATGGGGGAAATATTTGAAAGCCTGCCTAACGGTTTAGAGACAGAAGTCGGGGAGATGGGAAGGAACCTCTCCGAGGGGCAGAGACAGGCTATTTCCGTTATGCGTGCTTTCATACGGGACTCTCCAATTATTGTCCTTGACGAGCCCACCTCACAGATTGATCCCTATTCAGAGGGCGTAATAATGCAGGCGCTTAAGTCATATCTCAGCGACAAGACATTGATCCTCATTACACACAGATTCTCCATGGTTTCCCTGGCAGACAGGATAATCGTCCTGGACCAGGGTGAAATTGTAGACAGCGGTAAATTCAGCGAACTTATTGAAAGAGAGGGAGTATTCTCTGAGCTGTACGGGCTTCAGCACCCGGGAAATACATCAGCATGACGTCGATTTTCAGGAAATTTCTCCCTGGAACCATAGTAAGATTGAGCAGGACAGAGAGATTCCTGACATCCTCTCCATCGCAAGCTCGGTGGCTTTCTTGCTCATGGAATTGTAATGAGAAATGGGAGAATAGTGCCACCCAGACTGATGGGACTCGTACCGGGTTACTCGGGTATGAAAAATGAAACTCCCCTGACACAGGAGAACGAATGTTAAATATAGCAAGGATTCATAAACCGTCGCTTCGGCAAACTAAAGTGATACAATGAGTCAGGAAGAACTGCTAATTCAGGAAGACGAGTATCAGAAGTCAGGGGTCCACATCGGGACACAGGCAAAAACAAAGGATATGGAGAAGTACATTTTCAAGATCAGGAATGACGGGCTTTATATTCTGAATCTTAAGCAGACCAATGATCTCCTGATCATCGCGGGAAGAATGCTTGCGAGAATCAATCCGAAGGATATTCTCGTGGTTGCGCAGAGGCAATATGCATTCAGGCCCGTTCTCAAATTCTCGGAAACTATTGGCGCAAGGGCAATTCCTGGCCGATTCATCCCGGGGACTCTGACAAATCCTGAGTTGAAGTCCTACACCGAATCCAAGGTCATCCTTGTCACTGACCCGTTGGCCGATACCCAGGCAATGCAGGAGGCAATCAAGGTGGGAATCCCTATTGTTGCATTCTGCGACGCAAATAACAAGACGTCATTTGTTGACCTTGTGATACCTGCCAACAACAAGGGGAGGAGATCTCTTGCCGTTGTATACTGGCTGCTGGCAAGGGAGGTACTCAAGAACAGAGGGCAAATTAAGGAGTACCAGGATTTCAAGCTGACGATTGAAGACTTCGAGGCACAGATTTAGTCCAAATCTGTGATCCTTCTGATTTCAACGTAGCTGACCGAGTTCCCAGTCACCTTGCAGAAAATCATTCTCTTTCTCACTCCACTGGCGACTCTCACTGCTCTGCTAATCTTGTACCATTCCTCAGGAGCAGAAAGGTCATGAAACAGGGACTCAGCATGACTCTCAAGGCCCTTTTCGTAGCCCCTGAAAGATGATCCATACTTGAACCCAGTCTTCACGATGAATCCCCTGTCCAGAAGATCGGCGATTATTCTACCGTTTCTCGTGACTTCCAGATTATCGTCCGTTATATTCCTTGCGGACAGGAATTCCCGCTCGCCTCTCCCGAGAAAGGTGACCCCGTGGAGCTTCTCCCCGAACCACTCAGGCAGCGTGGACTCCTTTGTGCACACCCCGGCACCCACGTTGAACGTCTCTATCTTGCTGGGCCAAACAGAATGCACCTCGCCGTGAGGATCGACTTTTCGCGCCTTGAAAAGGGTTATCGATCCCTGGTCATCAAGCAGTGCAATAAGGTTTCCCGTGGTTCCAGCGACGTCATCGAATGTGCAGATCTCGTCCTCCCTCCAAACGTTCACCTGCGTTGGGGAAACGGAGGAATTCTTTCTCTTAAGCAGGAGCTGGTCAGCGTCGCGCTTCACCCGGAACCCCTTGTCCCTGAAGTCTTCATAAACCAGAAAAAGGCTGAATTCTTTATTGTTGGATATGAGGCTGGAGAGCATCGAAAAATAAGAGTTCATTACCGGATTCTCTGGTACGATCTTTCCCTTTCCAAACAGATAAAGCGTCTCAAAATTGTCCAGGAACAGGTTCTCATTCTCCATCTTTCCCAGTGAATACCTGGAATGAAGAGTCGAAAGTGACGTTCCATTCGAGGCAAGGAACGTGAACGGCCTGCAGACGATCTTATGCTGATTCTTTCCTGCCTGCATAATACCTATCCAGAAGACTCAATTTAAGGTGATCGAAGAATGCATCAAAGCCTTCGCCGGTCTTTGAGCTCAACTTGAAGAACTCGATTCCATACTTCTTGGCCAAGAGCCCCAGCTCGTCGTCCCATATCTTTGCCTCATATTTCCTGTCAAGCTTGGTCGCGAGAAGCTTGGTAATCTTTGAGGAGTCACTATTTTCAACCAGCCCGAGATATCTTTCGGCATCTTTCAGCGTTCCCGGGTTGGTAATATCGACAACAACGAGCACCGCATTGGAACCTGCCATGAGTTTTTCCTCATTGCGGGCAGGATCGATCTCAAGCAGCATCAGGTCAACGGGCAGTGGACCGTTCTTCCCCTCAAGCTTTATGCTCTTCTTATGGAGAGACTTGAGGCTTGACGCCTTATCGGTGTTGTAGATGATCCTGGAAATAAGAGAACTCTTGCCCACTCCGCCAGAGCCCACTACACTTATTTTCCAGGCGAGCTTACCCCGATCCATCGGCAGACTATCTTGGCAGTAATAAAATATTTTCTGATTTACGGTTTCAAACGGAACGCGAAATTAGACCATCTGAACCCGGAGGGAACCCTCCATGCGCAATATGAACCTGGTAAACATGGAACCAGTGTGTCAAGCTGTCTGACTTTTTCTGGTCTCCGGCTACTAAGAGACTTATAGCATGTTGGGATATACGCCCGGTGTCCATGCCGTATACTTTTTCAAATCTCATTGAAGGCGCAAGACCCTCTGAAATCCGTGAGCTCCTGAAGTATGCTTCCCAGCCTGGCATGATTTCTTTCGGTGGAGGTATGCCGAACCCCAGTTCCTTCGCGATTGAGGACATTAAGCAGATAGTGAATGATGTTCTCACCGTTAGCTGGAAATATGCTCTCCAGTATGGAAATACCGGTGGGCTACCCGAGTTGAGAGAGGAAATTTCCAGGATGTTGATGGAGACGGAGGGATTTGCAGCCGATCCTCAGGAAATAATAGTTACTTCCGGGTCACAGCAGGGTTTGTACGCGCTGCCCAAGATTCTCGCGAATCCCGGAGACATCATTATTTCGGAAGCCCCTACCTATATTGGCGCAATCTCGTCGTTCAATGTCAACGGAATCCGTACTATTGGAATACCCATGGATGAATTCGGAATCAAGACAGATCTGCTTGAGAAGACGCTTGAGGATTTGAAAAGGTCGGGAAAGAAACCCAGGTATATCTACGTTATACCTAATTTCCACAATCCCGCAGGATACACCCTCTCCCTGGAAAGAAGGAAACACCTCCTGGAACTTTCCTCGAAGTACGGGATTCCGATTGTCGAGGATAACCCATATGGCGAAATCAGGTTTTCTGGCGAAAAGGTACCGAGCCTGAAGAAACTGGACCCTACCGCCGAGGTTACGTATCTGGGAACGTTCTCGAAAGTCATGACACCCGGTCTCAGGATCGGATACCTTGTTTCCTCCACCGAGGTGGTCAGGAAAGTTAATCTTTTAAAACAGGCAGTTGCCCTTGCAACAGATACATTATCTGAGTACATCGCCCTTGAATACCTGAAAAGAGGAATCATGAAGAAGCAGGTCCCGAAGACGATTACACTTTACAGGAAGAAACGCGACATAATGCTTTCATCGCTGGAGGAGTGTTTCCCGGAGGGAAGCACCTGGTCAAGGCCGGACGGGGGAATGTTTATCTGGGCTGAAGTTGACAAGTCCATTGACACCACCGCAATGATCACGAAAGCACTGGAGAAAAAGGTGGCGTATGTGAGCGGGTCGTCGTTCTTCCCTGATGGGAGCAAGAGGAACAACATGAGACTGAACTTCACATTCTCAGAAGACGATCAGATAAAGGAGGGAATAATGAGGCTGGGAGAGGTCATTTCCTCTGAAATGAAGTTGGTCAAAGCGGCTTAGGGAAATATGGTTGCCGTCCTCGGCGGTACTTTTGCCGTGATCCATTCCGGGCACATGCTCCTCTTTGCTGAGGCCGCAAGTACCGGGGAAAAGGTTGTCATTGGGCTCTCTACCGATGAATTCGTCCGTACGAGAAAGAGCTACAAGGTACCCCCATACAAGTCGAGGGAGGAATCCTTGAGTAAGGTACTCAATGGTATTTTAGCTGATTTTGAGATTAAGCCGCTGGATGCCTGGTCAGGTAATACCACCACCGAAAAGGAATATTCCAGACTTATCGTTTCTCCGGAGACTTACGCTGCCGCCCGGAGAATCAACGACGCAAGGGTCGCGTCCGGCCTGAATCCGCTCGAAATAAGGGTTGTCCCGTTTGCGATTGCCCAGGATATGCTTCCAATCAGTTCCAGGCGAATACTTGCCGGAGATATTGATGGGAACGGGAAACGCCTGAGACCTCTCAGGATTGTGGTGTCTTCAAAGAACGTACACAAGGTAGATTCGGTGCGGAAATTCTTCGGCAAAATGGTTGCCGATGTAGAAGTGGCCAGTAATCACTCATATACCATCGAGTCGAATCAACCGTATTCGTCAGATACCCTTATTTTTGCGGAAAAGAGAGCCAGGAGCGCTTCCGGAAATTACGACTACTCTGTAGGCATAGAGTCTGGGCTCATAATGATGGGTACAAAAGCGTACGATTTTCACGCATGTGTTGTCCTGGACTCCACAGGGGTTGTTACTTCCGGATTCAGTAGCGGATTCCAGGTTCCGAATGATCTGGTCGGCCTTACCAAGCATGGTTTGGACTTGTCCGCATCGTACCAGAAAATGCACGGAAGTGCTGACATAGGTTCCTCGGGAGGTATCGTGTCTGTTATTTCAAAGGGAACACTAAAGCGCACGGACCTGATTTACGAGTCCATCAGGAACGCTTTCGTTCCAAGATTTAGGCCGGAAATGTATCTCGAAAGAATGTAATTTCTATCACCTCTTGCTGACATCGCGACACAAAGGGCAGAAACTGTAAAGAATTGGCATCTAAGGCGACTTAACGGTTAAGTAACAGACTTGTATTCAAAATCATAATGGTTACCAAGGAGGAGATCCTGGAGGAAATGAAGCAGGTCTCAGACCCGGAGATTGGTATGGATGTGGTCAGCCTGGGCCTTGTATACGAAGTCCAGATCAACGGAGACCGGGTTTACATCAAGATGACGATGACTGCACCTACATGTCCTGTTACGCCATGGATTCTTTCCGAGGCACAGAGGGTGGTAGAAAACCTGCAAGGAGTCGAGGCAGCTGACGTGGAACTGGTGTGGGAACCCCCCTGGAATCCGTCAATGATGACCGACGAGGCCAAGGAACAGCTTAACATGCTTTGATCCCTGCGAACTTCCACTTAAATGTTGGCCACAATTTAAATACGAACCCTAAATAGCGCCTAGCTGGTGATTCTTTGAGTGAAAGGGAAAAAATAACTATCGAGAATATTGTAGCCTCGACTTCTCTTGCGGAGCATCTGGACCTCAGCCGAATAGCGCTTGCGCTAGAGGGATCAGAATATGAACCCGAACAGTTTCCGGGCTTAATATACAGGCTCCAGGAACCAAAGACAGCTGTCCTTATATTCAGGAGCGGAAAGGTCAACTGTACGGGCGCAAAGAACCTGACCAACGTGAAACTTACCATAGACACAATAATAAAAAAGTTGAAAAAGGCAGGCGTCGAAGTGTATGACAGTCCCGACATTGTCGTCCAGAATATCGTGGCCGTATATGACTTGGAAGCAGACCTTAACCTCACCGACATCGCCATGTCCCTTGGTCTGGAGAATGTCGAATATGAACCGGAACAGTTTCCTGGCCTTGTTTACAGAGTGGAAGAGCCGAAGGTCGTCCTCCTTCTCTTTGGTTCCGGAAAAGTAGTGTGCACTGGGGCGAAAGAGGAGAGCGAGATAGAACAGGCTGTTATCAAGGTAAAGAAAGACCTGCAGAAAGTTGGCCTAATCTGAGTTCTCCCGTATAATCTCCCTGAGTAAGGAAGTCGCGTAGATTCCCTTCCCCAGGGAAAATTCTATCACGTTCCTGGAAGTTACTGTAAAACCAAGCGGCTTGCAGGAAATTATTCTCCTCTCTCCTTTGGATGAGAGGTCCCTGTCATCTCTCAGTTTGAAATCTTGCAGTGACAAACCATCTGATTCCAGCAGATCAAGGGTAGCGTTCTTTTCCCTATCCGAGGCAAATCTTGTCTCATATCCCGCAATAGGAATAGTAGCCCTGATCTTGTCACTGCGTGACAGATCCAAAATTTTCTGGAAATTGAAATTCGTTACTTCCACAGGAACCTTCTCAGCATTGAAATATCCATCAACTGAGTAACAAACGTCGCCGACTTCCACCTGATACATGTCACGTCCTTCGAGGATTCTTTCGCTCAGCATCACGTTGAAGATGTACGACTGATAGGCGTGAATGAACATCATTCTTAATTCAAGGGGCAGGCCGGAAAGCCCTTCAGAGATTTTCCCGGTCTCTGCAATCTTTCCAAGTATCGATCTTTCATGCCGTAAATGCATGGGGAACTCTTTCAGCGCTTTCTTTGCGTCCCGGTGGTTGAAAAAGTCCATTCGATATTGTTCTTTGTCGAATTCAGGGTCACAAAGGTATTCCACAACTGCATCCTCCATTCTCTTCTGCAGGATCAGTCTTCCCACCCGTTGAGTGATCGGGCGCAAGGTTCCGAATCTCTGCGGCCCGTAGAAGTTCGGAAACCCACCGTGATCCAGCAAGAACCTTACAGATTTATTCAACGCTTCACCCTGGTCCGCTTCCGTGCTGATCCTGATGGAGAATCTGTTTCCCAGCAGGTCTCCCAGCCTGAGCATCTTGTCCGTCCTGAACGATTCCAGGATCTCTGCGCCATCGCCGAGATTGGGGACGTCGCTGTTCTGGGTGTTCAGGCAGAAATACTGCTCAGTGACAGCTCTCTTGTCCTTTGTTCCGCTGAAGGTGACTCTCTTCCTGCTGATTCCCAATTTTCTGGAGAGATGGTTAACAAAAACGGTTGTGTCAAAATTAGTTAGCCTGACCCTTAGAATAAGGAACTTGCCATCATTCCGTCTTGGAAGTTCCTCCGGTATTTCCGAAACCATGAAGTCGGAAGGAGATACCTTGATAGCTCCGTGAGGCCGTTCCAGATGGGAAAATCTGGCCCTTATTCCGGCCTCGTGTTCAATATTCATGAAGAATATGCCCTGATTTCCCTGTAGAGATTATCCCTCTCCACCGGGGTCATGCCCATTGAGGAGATGCTCTGGACTATTGTCTCTTTTCTAAGATTTCCAACATCCTTGCCAGTTGCGGGAATTACCTTTTCATCGTATATGGTTCCACCCCAGTCGTTGGCTCCAAAGCTTATGGCCAGCTGTCCCATCTGCACCCCGTTGGTAAGCCACGAAGTCTGGATAACCGGAAGCAGGCTGCCGAATACAATCCGGGATATTGCAATGTTCCTGAGGACGGTCTCCCCACCAGCCCGGTGGCTGATGCCCGCAGTTTCCTGCAGCTTCGTGTTGCCTGGCTCAAAATTCCATGGCGTGAACGAAAGGAATCCCCTGTACTTTTTCTGGAGTTCCCTGATAGCTATGAGGTGATCCGCTCTGTCGAGGCTGCTCTCTACGTGTCCATACATCATGGTGGCAGATGTCCTGATACCCAGGGAATGCGCGGTTTCCATTATGGACAACCACTCCTTGCCCGATCCGGCAGGGCGGCCAATTGCCTTCCTGACTTCATCTGACAGGATCTCCGCGCCCGCCCCGGGGATGGTTTCAAGTCCAGCTTCCACGAGAAGGGGAAGCAGTTCGCGGACCGTGATGCGAGCCTTCCTGGAAATGAACGAGATCTCACTGGTGGAAAGGCCGTGAATGCCCATCTTGGGAAAATTCTTCCTTATCGCCCTGAAGAGTGACACATAATAGTCCAGATCCAGGGACGGATTGACCCCGCCCTGGATAAGCAGCTGGGTAATTCCAAAGCGGTCATAATACTTGGAAATTTCCTGCAAAACCCCCTCCTCGGATAGAGCGTAGGAGTCGTCCTCTTTGCCAGTTCTGTAAAACGCGCAGAAATGGCACCGCACATTGCAGATATTGGTATAATTAAGAATCAGATTGGAGACAAAGGATACCTTGTTCCCCGAAACACTCCGGGCGATTTCGCTGGCAATCTTACCAAGTGAAGTGAGCGGAGCGTAGTCGTACATATACCTGATTTCTTCTCGTCCTATGTCGCCACCTGAAAGAGCCTTCTGACTTATGCTCTCCAACCTTTTATCCATTCGGTCGAGAATTGAAGATTCAGTAATAACTGTTGCTGGCTGGCGATCCGCGTGTGGAACGACCAAGTATTCTTTATGTGAAGAGTGAATATACTTCGTTTGAAATGAAGACGACCATACGGTTGGTAGCTGCGTCATACAGAATGGATGACGTGACCGTAGAACTCTTTGGCAGGACGTCAGAGGGTAAGTCAGTCACTGGCCTGTTCTTCGGTTTCAGGCCTTATTTCGACGTTGTTAATCCTCCCGCCTCTTACCTTTCCTCTATCTCAAAAGATCAGGAATTCATCAGGTCCGAAGCGATAAAGTTGTGGTACGACGGCAATTATCGGGACTCACAGAGGATATACATAAAGTCGCCGTGGAAGGTCCCGCAGTACCGAAAGGAAGTCCCGAAGTCGAATCCTGTTCTTGCGGCAGATATCCCGTTTCACCACCGTTTCATCTATGACAATGACTTAGGTGCATGTGTAGAGATAGACGGGGAACCGATTGATGCAGAGAAGGGCAATTTCACCACTGACATCGTGCTCAAGGTATCCAGTGTCAAGACTGTGGACCCGTTCAACCCGGATCTCAAGACCTTAAGCTTTGACGTAGAGAACATCATTGAGAGTAGGCAAATCCTGGTAATCGGCTGGGCTTTATGGGATGGAAAGAGACTTGAAACCGGTTTCTTGGACGGTGATGAGAAGAAAATCCTGAAGGGTTTCGTGGATCTCATTACAAGCCTGGACCCCGACATTCTCACCGGATACAACATAGACGGGTATGATCTTCCCCTGATCCAGGAAAGGGCCAGGGTCCACAACGTCCAATTGAAAATAGGCAGGGATTTTATTCCTCCAAGGAGAATCAACAACCAATACTGGCGTTTGCATGGAAGGGTTATCAGCGATACCTGGTGGAACGTCAAGAAGATTCTCAGACCAAAGAACGAAACTCTGAATTATGTTGCAAAGGAACTCCTAGGGGAAGGGAAGGACAACATAGACCGGCTAAAGATTGCCGATGAATGGAAGAACAGGAAGGACGAAGTTATTACTTACTGCGTCAAGGATGCCAGGCTGACTCTGGAGATATTCCGAAAGTTGAGGGCCATGGACAGAAACATGTTCATGGCCGCCGTAGCAAAGCTTCCGCTCGATGACGTGTCTAACGGAGGGACTAGCAATTATGTGGACTCCATCCTGATCAGGCAGGCAGATCGTGAGAATATTGGCGTTCCCATGACCGAATACAGCGTACGCGAGGATCAGATTGAGGGGGGCTACGTCCATTCTATTGGTGCGGGCCTGTACAGCAACGTGGTGGTGCTTGACTTCAAGAGCATGTACCCTTCAATGATCATAAAGTACAACATCTGCTTCACAACGCTCAGCGACAAGGGAAAAATTGTCGCACCTAACGGAATAAAGTTCCTGGACCGGGAGCAGCGTGAGGGCCTGATTCCCAAGATCCTCAGGCAGCTAATGGATCAACGGGACCGTATCAAGATGGAAATGAGGAATGCGCCGGAGCCGGAGAAAGAGTTCCTGGACGGTGTCCAGGGGGCAGTCAAGATACTCATGAACACATTTTACGGTGTTCTTGCGTCTACATTTTACAGGTTCACTAATCCGGACATCGGTGCGGCAGTTACGGCATATGCGAGGAAGACAATCACCGAACTCATCACATCGCTGGAAAAGGAGGGAGGCAAGGTTATCTACGGCGACACGGACAGCGTATTCATTGAGTCCGGTACCCAAAGCCTCGAAAAATCCATTGAATTTGGCGGGGGGATCGCCAGGAGAATGTCCGAGAGCCTTGGAATCAGCCTTGAATTTGAAAAGATCATGGATCCCTTTTTCTCTCATGGAGCGAAGAAGCGTTACGCAGGGAAGATAGTTTATCCGAAAGAACAGAGCGGTGAACTTCTGGTCAGAGGATACGAAGTCCGCAGAACTGACTCATTCCCGCTGCAGAGCAGTTCATTGTCCAGGGTCATAGAGTTCGTCCTGAACCGGGACCTGGAGGGGGCAAAAAGATATGCCTCTGATATAGTTTCGAGCCTCGCATCAGGGGGCAAGGACATAGAAATTTCCGGTCTGGTCATTTCCAGATCGGTCAGGGATTTTAGAGACTACAAGGACAAGGATAATTCGCTGGCAAATGTGCGGGTCGCCAGAATGCTGCAGAAGAGGGGAGAAACTTTCGTGCCTGGAATGAAGGTCTCCTGGATCGTGACCAACAGCAAGAGGTCCCCGCAGGAAGTGGAACCATACATAGAGGGGAGCGATTTCAAAGCAACTCCCGATTGGTCATATTACGCAAAGCGTGTTGAGGAAACACTAAACAGGATCCTCGAAGGTGCTGGCAGTGCCATCAGCATCACTGCCACTTCATCCGGGCAAGCGAAACTGACGGACCCCGCGCCTGAAAAGAAGAAATCGTTCACTCTGGACAGTTTTCAATAGTATTCCGTTGGGTCTACTACCCCCTCTGGCCTGCCATCGAGGAATTTCTTAACGTTCTCACAAGCCATTATCACTGCGGCATCAAAATCATCAATAACTGCGTCTGCCACGTGAGGGGTAAGGATTACGTTTGGAGGAACTTCTTCGCTCAGCACAGGCTCGTTCCACCATACGTCCGCAAGATAGAATTTTTCAGGAAATCGCTTCAGATAAAACAGGAGGTCATTTTTGTTGACAATGTCCGCACGCGCAATATTCACTATAATGTTACCGTTAAACATGTTAAGGGCGTCTGCGTTAATGATGCCCCTTGTCTTGTTTGTGAGAGGAAGAGTTATCACGATTATATCGGACAGGCTTATGAGCCTGGCTATCGACACAACAAACTGATCCACCTTTGGATCGTCCCGCTGGGTTCTGGTGTATGCGATAACTGACATTCCAAATGCCTTGGCGAGCGCGGCAATCTCCCTACCCAGAGCACCATAGCCGATGATTCCAATTTTCTTTCCCCTAAGCGATCCCACGGTTTCTTTCCTGAACACGCGGTGATGCGTCTTGTTGTTAAGGTCAATTATCTTCTTGGTTGCAGTGAGCATCAGTGCCATAACGTGTTCCGCTCCTGCGCCGGCAAATGCTCCGGCGTTCTTGCATACCGTTACGCTTGGCGGTATATCCTTCAACTTCAGCGAATCCAGGCTTGCATAGACTCCCTGTATCAACTTTGTATTATCGGTCACTTTATATTTCATTGCTACAATCTGGATTTCTCCTCCCGCGTCCCTGTTCACGGAGGCGTTGAGACCTGTGATCTCTTTGCATTTTTTGAGGATTTCATTCGTGACGTCAAAGGTGAAGAAGAGATCCATGTGATTCCCAATATGTTGTGAGTCTTAATTTTCTTTCGGCTTAAATTTTTCGTCACCTATTAATTTGGCTCACTAACGGGGTTGATCCAGATCATGCAGCCTGATAGTATAGCCACATTCGAAAGTCTGATGCGGACGGAGTCTTTCAAGGCCCATGGAGTTATTGAATGCGTCGGGCGCTCCAGTCATTGGTTCCACGGCGACCGATTTGGATTCCGAATACTTGCCATTGTAAACGACGAAATATGGCATGTTAGACCTGTCTATCTCCACGAGACCATATCCGAGGTTCAGTTGAATCAGGCCATC
>JAMDBT010000060.1 GCA_023487205.1 Thermoplasmatota archaeon | reverse complement strand
ATTAATGCGTTCTTCCCGGTTTTTATCTCAGAAAATAATCGGTGCATCCAAGAAGGATTATTATTGCTGGGGGATTCACCGAGGTCTATGGATCTCGATATTGAAGGGATTGAGGCGAAGTGGATTAAGAAATGGGAGGATCTTGGCTTCTATTCTTACAAGAAGACCAAAGGTGCCAGATATACAACCGATACTCCACCGCCAACTGTTTCCGGGGAGATGCATATAGGCCATGTTTTCGCCTATCCACTGCAGGATTTCACTGCCAGATACAAGAGGATGCGCGGCTATGATGTTTATTACCCCTGGGGATTTGACGACAACGGCCTTCCAACCGAAAGGCTCACCGAAAAGACCCTGGGAGTCCGTGGATCAGATCAGCCTCTGGATCAGTTCAGGGAGATGGTCAGGAGAGTCAGCAAGGAATCGGAAGATAAGATGCTGCGGTCCTTCAAGTCTCTCGGAATTAGCGCCGCTTTTGACACCGCCTACAGGACGGTATCGCCAGAGGTCATTGCCCTCTCCCAGAAACTGTTCCTTGATCTCGTCAGGAAGGGTATTGCATATACTGCCGACGGCCCGACCATTTGGTGTCCCGCTTGCAGAACAGCCATCGCTCAGGCCGACCTGAAGGATATGGAGAGGAATTCAGATTTTGTAACTATTGCCTTTTCTTCGATAAAGGGGGAGTTGCTCATTGCAACAACAAGGCCGGAGCTCCTTGGCGCGTGCGTTGCCCTTGCTGCAAATCCGGGTGATGAGCGATATAAGAGCCTCTTCGGCACCCAGGCAACGGTCCCTCTGTACGGGAATGATGTGCCGATTATCGGTGATGAGTCCGTTGACATGAATAAGGGGACCGGGATAGAGATGGTCTGCACTTTCGGCGACCAAAACGACATGGAGATATGGAGAAGAAAGAAGCTAAACACGAGAGTGATAGTGACAAGAAACGGGAAAATCTCGGATACCGGAATACTTTCTGGTCTTGGAATACCGGAAGCCAGGAAAGCCATCATAGAAAAGCTGCTGGAAACCAAGCTAGTAAAGGACAGGACCAGAAAGAAACAGGTTGTCAACGTGCATGAACGCTGCGACACACCGGTGGAAATACTGGTAAGCAGGCAGTGGTTCGTGCACACCATGGATGAGAAGGGGCGCCTCAGGGAACTGGGCAGGAAAATACAGTGGTTCCCCGAATATATGAGAACCAGGTTCGAGAACTGGATTGACGGGATGAAGTGGGACTGGCTGGTTTCAAGGCAGAGATTCTACGGCGTTCCGTTTCCAGTTTGGTACTGCAACAATTGCGGCGAAATGATACTTGCTTCTGAGAAGGATCTCCCGCTGGATCCCAGGGCTGCGATGGACGGAAGGAAATGCACTAAGTGCGGATCGGGATCCATTTCGCCCGACACCGACGTTATGGATACGTGGTTAACCTCTTCCATATCACCCTGCATTGTGTCCCGGGCAATTGGAGATCCTTGCGATACGCTTTCCGCCAGGTTCCAGGGTCACGATATAATCTCAACGTGGGCGTACACTTCCATTGTTAGAGCACTTCACAATTCAGGAAAACCGCCCTGGAATCAAGTGGTACTCAACGGAATCGTGACTGACCCACTTGGTCAGAAGGTCAGCAAGAGCAGAGGCAATGCCCCTGATCTGGATGCCATTCACAAGAAGTACGGTGCTGACGCGCTCAGGTACTGGTCCTCAAGCACCGTGACAGGTGAGGATGCTGCAGTGAGGGAACAGGACTTTGTTCGCGGGCGAAGGCTGGTCATAAAGATCTTTAACGCGTCGAGGCTTGTTTCCATGATGAGCGAGGGCGTCTCCGGTGCTGCTGAATTGCAAAACGTGAATCTGCCGTTTAACCGCTGGGTCTTATCCACTCTTGGCAGAATCGTATCCGATGTCACTGCCGGTCTTGAGGAGTACTCATTCGCGAGGGCAAGATCTGCGCTGGACAATTTCTTCTGGAATTCGTTCTGCGACAATTACCTGGAAATTGCCAAGTCCTACAGATCACTTGCACTTTCCAGGGACGAGAATAGTGAAGTACAGGAGATAGCGTCAGTAGCGTCATACGCGATGATCCAGATACTTAAGCTGTACGCGCCTTTCCTTCCCTTTATTACGGAAGAATCCTATGCCATGATTCCAAACCAGAACCGAAAGGACAGTATTCATCTCGAGTCCTGGCCCGAGGACGAGTTCTCCTCCAGGTTCAGGCAGGACGAATTCGAACCGGTTCTCGAGGTAATTGACGGGATCAGGGCATACAGGAGTTCCAGAAAACCGTCGCCAGGAGGGCCAATTGAATCTCTCACCATTGTGCATCCTAAGGAGATGCGCCAGTACCTTCCCCTTTTTTCAGCCATGTTCAAGATCTCAAAGATCAATTCCGAATTAGGTGAGACTTTATCGCTGAAGGCGTGAGGATGGAATCCCATTTTATCCTAGGTGAGCGGGAAGACCCCTTCCGAAAGGGAAATTCAATATGCAATATTGTAATCTAATAAACATTGTTCAGGACCATGAAACTAAAACTTCCCTACGATCCTTCTATCCTGGAGACGGGAAGACGGTTCGTGCTTGACATAAATCATGTGGTATCAAAACAGATCGTGAATCTTCCCTGTGACGTGTTTGCCCTTGAAGACCTGGATGCATCAAGCATGAGAAAGGGAAATGGAAGGAGATTCAACCATAAACTGGGATCATGGTCTCCATTTCAGTTGCAGCAGTTCATGGAATACAAGGCATGGGATTTGAATAAAACAGTTGTATGTGTTGATCCAAAATTCACATCCCGGATGTGTTCAAGGTGCGGATACAGGGACAGGAATAACAGGCATGGCTCAATATTCCACTGCAAGCAATGCAGCTTTGAACTTCATGCTGATCTCAATGCCTCAAGGAACATTGAAGCATTCGGCAGGTCTGAATACTTCAGGCTGTTGTCAACCAGCCGATCGTTGCGTTCCGGTGAAACCATGCCTACGGGCATGGCAGAGGACAGCAGCAAGCCCCATCCGTCAGGGCGGGGTAGTTGACTCAAGGAGAAATGATGGATAATGGAGGCTGAAGAATCTTCCCGCCTGAAGATAGTTTCGTTGACTCTGGTTCTTGCATCCCTGGTGGTTGCATCCATTGGAATTTACGGCGTGGATTCTAGCAACTTCAGCTATTCGTATTCTCTTTCCTACTCAAAGTCCGCAAATGTGGCTCAATTTGGAGACCTTAATGGCGGAACAAATATAGTGTACAGCGTGACCACGAGCGGGAATTCTAACGTGTCTTTCTATCTCTGGACACCATTTCCTCAAAATGGAAAGCCCTATTCTAGTCCACCTGTTGAATTACGAAACAATTCGACCTATTCCTCGGTGTTCGTAGTCCCCGTAGAAGGGCCATGGTATCTTGCTGCGACGAATACTGGCTCTGGTCCTTCAAATATCACTGTAACCGGAACGCTTACCACGGGGTTGGAGGAAGTGCTGCTGTCTTCTGGAATTATTTTGCTGGTCTCCAGTGCGGGAATACTTTTTGTTGTCTTTCTGAGTTCGGTAAGAAAGAAGATTGAAATGATGGATTAGTGGATCATCCTCGACCCTTTTCCGTTAACGTTTTTCTTGAAAGTCTGGTTGAGCCTGTACGCAGCCCTTATTATTCCAAGATGAGTCATCGCCTGGGGGAAATTTCCTATCTGCTCTCCAGTTTCAAAGTCGATCTCTTCCGAGAATAGCCCCAGGTGATTTCCTCTCTCCACCAGCGATTCAAACACATCCCTCGCCTTGAGATATTCCTTCATCTCCACGAGATCTTCGACGTACCAGAATGAAAGGAGGGTGAATGCATTGTCCTTGCACTTTAGCCCGTCGTCATTGGGATACCTCTTGAACAGGAATCCGTCTGCCATCAGGTCCTGCTCTATCTTCCTCACGGTGCCCATCATCCTGGGATCCGTCGGTGGCAAAATTCCCAGTAGGGGTATTCTGAGCAGTGCGGCGTCCGTGTGTTTTGCCCCGTAGTATTGCACGAAGGAGTTCAGTTCCGGGTCGTAGCCGTTTCGCAGGACGTCACTCTTGATCGTATCGGCAACCGTTTTCCATTTCTGGTACTGGCCCGTATAGTTAAGTGCCTTTCCCATTTCTATGGCTCGGTTGAAAGCACTCCATGCCATTACCTTGGAGTAAGTGTAATGCCTTGGCTCAGTCCTGAATTCCCAGATGCTCGAGTCCGGTTTGTTCCAGAGTTCCTCCAGATCCTTAAGAATATCCCCAACAAATCCCCAAAGATAGGAACTTATTATTCCGCCAATCTTGGATAAGTGGGATATTGCAGTCACGAACGAACCGTATTCGTCGATCTGTAGCTGATCCGATGCTTTGTTGCCAAACCTGACCGGCCTTGATCCCATATATCCGTCAAAGTCCACTTCTATTTCATCCAGATCAGTCTGGGAACTGACGCTGTAGATGGTCCGGATCCTCTTCTCTCTTCTGATCGTGTCCATCATATCGTAGAGGAACTTTATTGCCTCCTTCTTGTAACCAAGCATCGAGAGCGACTCCACCACATACGCGGTGTCTCTTATCCAGGCGTACCTGTAGTCCCAGTTTCTTTCTCCGCCTACGCACTCCGGTAGGGATGAGGTTGGAGCAGCAACCATCAGACCTGTGGGCTCGAAGAAAAGGGCTTTCAAGGCCAGCGACGACCTTGTGACGGAGTGGTGATATACGCCTGGTGTCTGTGACTGCGATACCCAGGTGTGCCAGTAAGATGAGGTCTCTTCCAACCGCTCATAGGATCTGTAATCGGTAACCCGGTGTGCATAACTTATCCCATGGGAAACAACTATCCACTTGGAAGTGCCTTTCCTCATGGTGACAAGGCCGGATACGCTATCTCGATCGACCCTAAGGTCCAGGTCGCATGAAAGAGTGATTATGTCGCCTTTTCCGGTGAATGAAAAACCGTGTCCTTCCTTGGTTACTATGGTCTTTGTTCTGTCGTAGTCAAAGGACGGCCTGACCTTGACCTTCACGACTACATCCACGGATGGCGCTTCCAGATATCTGTGTATTTCTGGAAAGTTAATCGTTCCGTACTCGGACGTTGGAATAAAGTCTGTAAGCCTGAACAGAACTTTTCCCCCTTTGTAGAATTCGGTCACGAGTATATTCGTCTGCTCCAGATAATGCTGGTTGCAAGTTACGCCGGATTCCTCGTTTGGCTTGATAATTATGTATCCACCCTTGCTCTTGTCCAGCAGTGCACTGAAAATTGGATCGGAGTCAAAATTCGGTAGGCATGCCCAGTCGATTGTGCCATCCAATGCTACCAGTGCCGCGGTGCGGTTGCTTGCAATCATTCCGTGATCCTGAATTCTTACGTATCCGTTTCTTCTGAGATTACTTAACTCAACTATCCCAGAGATTTGATTCAAGTTGCCCCCTTGATTTTAACCTCGATATTATACTATCCCCAGCCAGAGAAATCATGAGCCGGTTTTGTTGAGGGCAACCAGGAAAATGACCTCCTCCTGCCAGTGTTTCAATAAGTTCCTGACTCATGAACTCCCAAATTTCTCAGGTTTTATTTGGCTATGCGCATTCAAAGTCTCATGCGAAAACTCTCGGGAAAGATCGATGGTCAGGAATATGCGGTCTTAATTGGGCAAAATATGGATTCCGAGAGAAAACATTATTTCGAGGAGTTCTCAGACAGGATACTTTTTTCCTCTCCAAAACTTCCCCCGGCTGAAATACAAAGATTGAAGGTTGAATTCGGCAATAAAAATGTGGTGTTAACGGACGATGGCGAGTCTTGTAAATCTCTGGCCAATTACTCCCTCCTGATCAATGAGCTGCTTGGCAGGGGGTTCCCAAGAAATGGGATGATGTCCTATTCTGGCGGGGGTACCCTGGGCGATCTCGTCGGATTCGTTTCTTCCACGTATAAGCGTGGGACCAGATTTTCGGCAATTCCTACAACGCTGCTTGCCCAGGTCGATAGCTCAATTGGCGGAAAAAATGGCCTGAATGTTGCCTCGTTCAAGAATTCCATAGGGACTTTCCATTTGCCCGAGGCGATATTTTGTGACAGCGCCTTTCTGTCGAAGGGGGTAATGCGAGATGGACTCAGTGAGGTGATAAAATACGGCATGATCAATGATCCGAAGATTCTGGATTCACTTAGAGGTCACAGATGGGACGACATTCTCGACGATCCTGATTTGATTTTGTCTCTTGTGGAGCGCAGCGTCAGGACGAAAATGGCCATTGTGGAAAAAGATTTTCGCGATACCAAGGGCGTCAGAGCCCAGCTGAATTTTGGGCATACTGTTGGCCATGCGCTGGAGTCGGTGTCCGGAAACTCGTTGAGCCACGGGCAAGCCGTCTGCACCGGCATGATCATCGAGTCGCGCATGTCTGAACTGGAGGAGATATCCGAACGAGGAACTGCCTCATCGCTGGTTGGTATTTTTGGCGACCTTGGAATAGATGTTCCGGACGTTTCTGCGTACTCGCTTGATAGTATGGTTAACTTCGTCCTTAATGACAAGAAGCTTTCTGCCGGAGAAATAAGAATCCCAGTACCCGTGAGGCCTGGATTTATGGCGTCCCTCTCATTGACTCCTGAACGGTTCAAAAAAATACTCTCTAAGGCAATTGGGGGATGATATGTTGCCTTCTATGGTCGGAGTCATTGGCTATCCCATAACCCACTCCTGGAGTCCCGCGCTATTCAATTATGTTCTTGATCGGTCTGGAATTGAAGCCCTTTACATCGCCGTTTCTCTTGAGCCGTCTGCGCTTTCCAGATTTGTGCAGCATTCCAGGCAAAGCTTCAGGGGATACAATGTTACTATCCCACACAAGATAAGCATTCTGCAACATCTGGACAGCCTGGACGAGACTGCAGACTTTACCGGCGCTGTCAATCTCGTGGTGAACGAAAACGGAACCCTCAAAGGTTACAACTCAGACGTTCCCGGCTTCCTGAAGATGGTTGAGGCTGAGAATGTGGACTTCAATCACAAAAACGTTGGAATTGTCGGGTCGGGGGGTGTTTCAAGGGCAGTACTTCATTCCATACAGTCCAGATTTAATCCTTCATCCATTGCCGTCATTGCCCGCACTCCGGAAAAATTTGCCGGTTTCTTCAAGTCTCTGGGCATAGCTGTTGTGCCGATTAATGATATCACGGAAAAGCCTGAAATCCTCATCAATTGCACGCCTATCGGAATGGCCCACCATTCTGAAAATGGGACTTTGCCTGAAAGGCTTCTGATAGGCGCAGAGACATTCGTAGACCTGGTCTACAATCCTCAGACAACCAGATCCATGCAGGTAGTCCGGAAGAATGGCGGAAGGGCTATTTCGGGTGCGAAGATGTTTCTGTATCAGGCTGAGGAATCTTACCGAAGGATCTTTGGATTGCCACCTCCACACAATCTCTTTCAGAAAGCCCTGAATCTTCTGGCGGTGAACGGCGATTGATCAGATGCAGGGTCAATGGCGGAATATCCGTGATTTCAGCCTTTGGCGGTTCCTACGGTTCAGCAGTCGCCGTGGATCTTCCCTTCTTCACCAGCGTGGATCAGTCCGGGAGCAGGTATTCCGGGAACAATGCCGTATTGATCCTGCTTGAAGAGACTGACCGTATTTTCAAGACTGGAACAAAGTACGATATATCGATTGACAGTTCCATACCCATGGAAATGGGACTAAAGAGCAGCAGTGCTCTTGCCCTTTCAGTAATAGTACCCGTTTTGAAGATCTCCGGAAAACAGCCTGAGGATAATCTTCTCCTGAGGTTTTTGGCAGGTGCTTCAATAAAGGCCGGAATTTCGCTCACGGGAGCTCTTGACGACCTTGTGGCGTGTTTTTATGGCGGATTGTCTTTGTGCAATAACCGGGATGGTGATGTCATAATGACAAGAAAGGTGCCCGAGGAACTTCTGGCGATTGCGTACACCGATCGCACCAGGAAATCCATTTCGATGGTTGATTCCGTCCGATCCAAGGTTGATAATGATGGTGAGATTCTCTCCAGGCTCGTGAAAAACGGACGGTTCAAGGAAGCAATGTACAGGAATGGAGAAAGGTTCTCCTCTGCAACAGGTCAAGACATGGCTGCACAAAGATTCTTGAAGACTTTATCGGATAGCCCTGTTTTCCAGTCCGGTAAGGGCCCAGCCCTGGCGACTTTCCCCGGCACTTCCGTCAGATTGGATACAACAGTTCCAAATGGCGTTGGCCTTATAGTCACAGCACTGAGCAACAGGGGACTGGAATTGGTGGAAAAGTGACCATAAGAGTTTCCGCGTCTCAGATCAGCGGCCACATCAGGATGCACGGATCCAAGAGCCTGTCGCAGAGATATATCCTGCTTTCCGCATTCTCAGGAACCCCCCTGGTTATGACAAATAGATCATGGTCTGAGGATGAGGAAGTTGCCATCAGGATAGCAAAGGGCTGCGGTTCGGTTGTATCCGTGAAAGATGACGCCGTAACCGTTGACCCGAATTTCCACTGCCCGGACGTTCTGGACGTTGGGCAAAGCGCCACATCCCTTCGACTGGTTCTCGGATTGCTTGCAGCAAAGAAATGCAGGACTGAAATATCCATGGCACCTTCCCTTGCGGCAAGGCCCCATGAAGACCTTCTGGAATCTTTGAAGGATTTCGGCGGAAACTTTTCATGGACCGACCCGGGGAAATTGAATGCGGATCTTTCCGGGCTGTCCGTGCTTCCGTATTCCATCTCGGGGAGTTCCAGTTCACAATTCGTGAGTTCGCTCATAATGATGAATGCCCTCGGGTCTGGCAAAGCGGAGGTCAGGACTTCCTATGGCGTTGCATCAGCAGGATACATAGACCTCACAATTCAGGCTCTTCAGGCCTTCGGATACACAGTGGTCAGGCAGGAAAATCTCTTCAGGATCGAAGACATGGGAAGACCTGATCAGGTTACAGTCCGCCTTGAGGGGGATTATTCCTCTGCTGCCTTCCTGCTCACGTTGGGAGCATTAACATCGGAAAATGGTATAGTTATTGATAACCTGCCAATAGATAGCAGGCAGCCAGATGCAGTGTATCCTGCGATACTGAAAAAGGCTCACGCAGCGGTCAGGCAGAGCGAAAGAGCAGTGATAATAGGAAAGGAACGCGTTGGCAAGGTCACCCTTGACGTCGACGCTAACCCGGATCTCGCACCTCCCATTTCGGTACTTGGAATGTTCAACAAAGAAGGGGTTGTCTTGAGAAACTGCAAGATACTGGAGATCAAGGAGTCCAACAGGCTCTCTGCCATTGGGGACCTTGCACAGGCTTTCGGAACTGTGGCGGAACGGATAGGGAACGACCTCATCATGAGACCGTCTGCCGGAAAGGTCACATCTTTCCCGGAATTCTCGGATCACCGCATGGTAATGGCCCTGGTTATAGCCTCAATTATCTCGGGAGTAAGTCTCCCGATCAGGAATGAAGGCGCCACCATCAAAAGCTATGGAAACTTCCTGGACGACCTTAAGAGGCTTGGCGTTTCCATTGTAGTGGAAGAAGATAAGGAATTATAGGATTCCCCCATCAAGAGAATGTGCTGATCTTCGATGATCTGTTTGCCCAATTGCTTGAAGCGATCAAGATCAATCTGCCAGAGGTCGATAACACCGACCTGGTCTCTGATAAATCCGGACACGCGGATTATTCGTTCCGAACCTTCAGGCTATCAAGATTAATGAAGACGTCCCAGGAAGACCTGTTTTCAATAATTAAGGAAGCCTTGAAAAGCGTTGGTTTTGTGAGCAACGTGGCCCTCTCGTCGGGATATGTTAACATTTCAATCCTAGATTCATTTTTCCTCGAATCGGTTTCAAAGTACCTGTCCGAAAGGGGACAGTACCCTGATACGTTCCAGGACCCGGAAAGGGTTCTCATCGAACATACCAGTACAAATCCGACCGGTCCAATACATATCGGAAGATCAAGGAATTCAGTAATAGGCGATGGAATTGCGCGAATATTCAAGAGATGCGGGTATCGAACCACTACACAGTATTACGTGAACGATTCTGGAAAGCAAGTGGCCGCACTCTATAAGGGGTTTCAGATGTATCACGAGAAAGACGATCCGACGCTCGGGAACCTCCTGGACGGCTACCAGAAAATCTACAAAACAATGACGGACAGGGAAAAGGAGAAGGAGCTTGTTGAACCCGAAATAAAAAGGTATGAATCGGGGGATGCAGAAATCCTGCAGAAGATAAGGGAGTACTGTTCCATCGTTCTGCAGAGCATAGTCGAGTCCCTCCAGAAAATTGGGATAAAGATTGATGACTACGTTTGGGAGTCGAGTTTTCTCAGGGGGGGAGAGCTAGATTCTGTATTCGAGTCCCTTTCTGATAAGATCGAAGATGATAGCGGAGCAAAGTTCGTGAGCATGCCTGATGGCTACAAGATATATCTTAGAAGGTCCAACGGAACCTCGCTTTATTTTGCCAGAGACATTGCGTACCACCTGTTCAAGGCGCTGAATGCAGACTGGATTATCGACATTCTGGGCGAGGATCACAAGGACCACGCGAAGAACCTAAGCTACGTGCTTAAGGAATTCATGGGCTATACGCCCAGGCTTGACTTCGTGACATACGGCTTCATGAGCCTTGAGGGATCAAAGTTCTCCACCAGAATGGGAAACATCGTCTCACTCGACGAGTTTGTATCTCGCGCAACTGAGGAAGGTCTTAAGGTTGTCAGGGAAAAGAGACCCGATCTCTCGGAATCCAGGCTTCATGAGATCGCGGAAGCGGTTGCGGTCTCGTCGATTCGATTCAGCATTGTGAAGGTGAACGCTTCGAAGCAGCTTGACTTCAGGTGGAAAGATGCACTTAGCTTTGAAGGGGATTCCGCACCATATGTGATGTACGCCTATGCGAGATCACGGAGCATCCTCTCCAGGATAGAATCTGTGCCTGCCGGTGACAAGTCGTGGACCATGAACGAGTGGGAAAGAAGGCTGGCCAGGACCCTGTTTTCATATCCCTATCATCTCAGGGACGCGCTTGACTCCCTAAGACCAGAGATAATTGCGAACTATTGCCTGGAACTGGTGAAATCCTTTAACGACTTCTACTCACAATGCCCGGTGATTGGGTCAGGAGAAGAGACCGAAAAAAGAGTCATGCTCGTGAAGAACTTCTCAGAAATATTGAAAGATGCAGGATCGCTCATAGGAATAAAATTTTTGAAGGAGATGTAGAAACTACTTCTTCTCCTTCTTTTCCAGTAGGCTCTTCTTTTCCAGTAATGAGGCGGGCTGCTGCTTGTCCTCCGAACCTCGCGTTCTCCTTGCTCCTCTGGTACTGTACCTGTAGTATGCGAATCCCACTGCGATAATGACTACCACGACAATACCCACAATCAGGGGAGTTTCATAGGAAGGCGGAGTTACAGTCACCGTTGTTGACTTTTCACCCTCAGTAACGAGGAATGGGGCCTCTTTTTGGTTACCAGTATTGCCTGTATTTCCCGTAATCTGAATGCTTAGGCTGCCTGAGCTTTTCGGCGTCCACGTGAACTTTATGTGATCCACCTGAGAAACGTTGAGAGTCCAGTTGTACTCTACAGGACCATAAGTAACGCCGCCAGCCACGACGGTTATGTTGAAGGAGTTCGCCGTGACGGTACCGTTATTGCTTACGTTCAGAGCGATGGTATTGGACACGCCCTGTTGAGGCGTCCCCTGGAAAGAATACGAATCGATGACTATCCACGGTGAAGAGAGAATTATCGTGTAAGTCGTGTGTGAATAACCAGACACATTGGAGGGGTGGTTGGTCACGTTTAAGGTCACCTTCACATCGCTCAGAGTGATGAATTTCACTTCTATGACCTTCGAGTAATTCATGTTGCCGCCCAGCAACTCATATATGCTACCATTGGACGCCTTCGTGTTGTTGGCGTACAGTATGGTCCAGTTGTAGGTCAGGTTCTCGCCGTAGGGGTCCGTAGATTTGGCTGCAGACAGGTAGACTGTATCGCCTGCCACGGGGTTTACCAGGCTCTTTCCCGTGGTTGAGTTTGTCATTGTAATTACGGCAGTGGGCGGAGTAGTATCGTTTACCGTTATTCGGAAATTAACGGTGCTGTTGAATCCCGTAATCGATGAAACTGTAAGGCTGCCGTTCTGATATGTACCGTTGAGCGTGGGCTTGCTGAAGGTCTGTGTTAAGTTTGGAGAAGTTGAGGTGGTATTCGTGAATGTCCACTTGTAAAGGAGGGGCATGGTGTAGGATGTTCCCGGTATCTTGAGAGTGCTGTTGAATCCCGAGAGTGAGTAGGCGTCCCCCTGACTCAGGTTGCGAATCCACTGAGTCTTTGCAGCCGAATTCGTGAACGAAACTGTGCCGTTGGCCTTCACCTTACCGCTATAAGTCACGTTGTAACCGATGGTGGGGAAACCGCTGTAAACCAGCACGGTGATGTACGTGGAGTTAAATCCATTTGATGAACTTGTGGAGTTGATCCGAATCTGGTCGCTGACTGCCTTTCCGTAAATCTTTGTGAAATTCGCCACTATCTGGGGACCATACATCTTGCTTCCATTGAGTGTCCATGTAAAGTTGGCGCTCTTGTAATCATTGGTTCCAGTTACAGGGTTGAAATATGCCTTAGAGATGTTCAGAGTAACGTTTGCATTCGCTGGCGCCACAAAGGTGGCTGTGTTTTTCTGAGTCTTGTTAACTACGTAATTGGGTGAGGTAAGCCCTTTCCAAGAAAGGGTGATGTATGAGTCAATAAAAGTGGGCGCCTTGATGGATGCGTATGTGAGAGTGACCCATTCCGCCTGAGGCTGCGGGGCAATTTGAGTGTAATTCCTGAAATTTGTGCCTGGTACCGTGGACGTACTCAGTGCAATCGCCGCATCGTGATAGGAGAAATTGTAGCTGTAATTCAACGATCCGGGAAGGTATTGAACGCCATTATCGTAAAATTTCACGGTGAGTCCTGAATAGTTTGTCGGAACAGAAGGATTGCTGTAGTTGGACCAGAATGTGAACTTGGCAGCGGTCGAGCTAACGCTCTTGGTGACTATGTGTGCAGACCCGGTGATCTGGTAATTATATCCATCCACAAGGATTGTGGAGTTTGTGTAGGGCTGCATCAGACTATACACGTACGAATCGATGGAACTTATCCCAAAGGTGGGATCAAGTCTCTCCTGCCAGTATAGACTCCCCACAGCGCTGTTTGGCAGAAACGGTAACGTGGTCGAATTGCCGATGACCAGGGAGCCGTTCATGTAAAGGTTCTTCATGTTCTGAGTCAGTGAATAATTCGTGTAAATGAAGCTGCCCGCTTGGTGCAGGGTGGTAATACTGCCTGCAGTAATGCCGGTTATGTTAACCGGTTCGTACCCGGGAGCAATCAGGGTGAGCAACTTGTTTGAAAATGTGTCTGCATACAGGGTGTACGAGTTCCCTGTGAAATTAACGACGGAATAATTGTAATTCGGAGCAGTATTGTTAAGGACAACAATGCTGAAGTGCGTAATCTGGTTTCCATCTGAGGCAGCCACGAAGCCATAAGTGTTCTGTTTGTTCAGTGGAACAAAAAGAGTGCCTGCCGAAGAGTTCAGATCTGGACCATGGTCTGGAGTGGCAAGGTAACTGTACTTGGCACTCCCATATTGCACTGTCACATAGTACGGGCCAAATGGCAAGTACGAGTAGAAAGTTCCATTCGTGGTAGTGGCGCTGTTGAATGAGTACCCGGTGGTTGTAGTGAAGGTAACAGTTGCCGATCCCGCCTCAAATCCCGTCAGGTTAACAAGCACGTGATGTGTCGCGAACGCGGTAAGGTTCACCGTCTGTGTGATGCTCTTGTTGCTCACTTCAAAAGTGGTCACGTTTCCCTCGGCCACAATGTACTTTCCGGACGGAGCCGCGTATGAGGGGGAAACCACCAGGGTATAGTTACCGGGAATGAGATTGAAAGTAGGATTGTTTCCCGAAACCGGAGAGGCGGCTTCTCCTCCACCGACATAATAGACTGTATTTACTGTGCTGCCTGCTGCCAGTCCCATGCGCGAATTATCGGTCCAGTTTACATCATATTCGTACAGGTGGACGCTCTCGGACGTCGGAGTTATCGAGAACGAAGCGTCTGAGGCAACAAATGCCGTCCCAAATAGCAATGCGAACGCGAAAACGACTGCGCTGTATTTCCAGTTCAATCTGATCTTCCTCTCAGTTTAGCCGTAAAGAAATTTCCTGATATAAACGTTCGTGCAAAAGCTTATTCTTATGGAACCAGTCGTACAACTGCTGAATCATGCATAGCTGATCTTGAGACGATCTCGTAGGCGGACAGCCTTGCACCCCCGAAAAACAGGAATTTGTCCTCGATGCCTGTGATGTGGTGCCTTTTGAGGAATTTCCTAGGCCATTCAGTAGCCATGGAGAGGATGAGTTCAGGGGACATATATGTCATGGATCGTTGCCAGAGGTACAGAAACTCAACCTCCAGAAGGACGTCTGGTACGACGGTCATCACATTATCGGTGCCAATAAAAGTGCTTATGCCGCGTTTCAGAAATTTCTGGTAATCGGGTCTCTTGCCGAAGAATATGTTCGATCTCGGCGTTATTACCACCGGGACTCCTTCTTCCGAGATGCTCTTCAGGTCCCTATCGGTGCATTCGAGACAGTGGATCAGCAGGTCAGGCTTCATGGAAAGAATTGTGTCAATGTCCTCTCTGTGATCTTCCGAAACGTGGATTGCAAAAATCTTCCCCAGTCTATGGCATTTCTCTGCCACCTTATTGAGAAATTCTATGTCATGATCGGAAATGGAGCTCATCCCTGCACCATCTGCAACATCAAGCGTTCGATCAGATTCTTCCCAAGGCCTGCCAAGGATGACCGGTAAGGGCAGGTTTCCAGACTCTTTCAACAACTGTGACCCCTGTGGTCCTCCTTCCCTGAAATCTATGAAAGAAGCCGTCCCACGAAGTCTCATCAGTTCCATGGTTGCCAGGATTCCACCTTTAATTTCCTCCGGACCATGTGATCGGTATTGTCTTTCCTTAAAACCTCCTGGTCCAACGACTTCCGCAAGGTTCCCCGATGGTTCTTCCCTCACAAAGGAGTCCCCAATGTGGGTATGTGAATTTATGGGAGCGGGAATCAGGGTACCAATAGTTGCCGACCCAGAGGGAGTCCCTTCTTTGAATTCAATGGTTCCACCGTCGAACGAGATGGTCCCAGACCTCATCTTGCCATTGAAAAAGATATTCCCCGATATGCTCGTATATTCCGATATCATCCTTTTACAACCCCCAAGGGACTGAACGACGCAACCTTCTTCGCCAGTCCGGATCTTACGGTGATTTCGACCACCCTCTCAAGGTCCTTATAGCTTCCCGGTGCCTCTTCCAGCAATACCTTTTTGCTGGAGAATCTTGTATAGACTCCAGCCCTCTCGAGGCCACTCATCACTTCGTGCTCGGTGAATTTTCTCAGGGAAGCGTGCCGGCTGAGCAGCCTGCCAGCCCCATGGCATGATGATCCAAATGACAAATCCATACTGGCGGGTTCCCCGACGAGGAGACAAGACCCGGTTCCCATGTCCCCCGGGACAAGCACCGGATGCCCAGTCTCTCTGAATGGGTTTTCCGCCAACCCCCGGGGCAATGCCCTTGTGGCTCCCTTTCTGTGTACCATTAATTTCCTCCTATGGCCGTCAACCATGTGGTCCTCGATTTTAGCTATGTTATGCGCAAGGCTATAGACCAGTTTCACTTCATCAGCCGGGATTCCAAACGTTTCCCTGAAAGTTTCCCTGACTCTCCAACCGATTACAGCCCTGTTCACGAAACCAAAATTGGCTCCCGCGGCCATTGCTGCTATGTATCGCGATCCCACCCTGTCATGAATTGGCGTGTGCATGAGTTGTTCGTCCTTCAGTTTCTCATCACGGGGACTCGACGATATCTCCTTTAGGTAATCCGTAGCAATCTGATGGCCCAAACCACGTGATCCGGTATGAATCATGACAACGATCTGATCTTCCTGGCCTATTCCAAACGAACCTGCGATTTGGCGATCGTGTATTTCCCTTACGCGTTGGACCTCCAAGAAATGGTTGCCTGCACCAAGGGTTCCCACCTGGTTCTTGCCCCTCTGTCTTGCAGAACCGGAAACCCTAGATGCATCTGCCTGTGGCAGGTGCCCTCTTTCCTCGGTCCTTTCCAGATCACCGTCCAGAGCCATGCCCTTGCCTACTGCCCACTCCAGCCCTTCGTCCAGTATCCTGCCAAGACCAGTCATTGAGATTGACTCCGAGGCGCTGTTTCCAAGACCCGACGGTACTTTCTTAAATATACCATCCACCACGGCTTTTCTCTTCACCATAAATTCTCTGGCATCGACCGGAATCGTGTAAAGCGAGACACCGCAGTTGATGTCGTATCCGACCCCTCCCGGAGAAACTATTCCGGAGTCATAGTCGAATGCGGCAACGCCCCCGATCGGAAATCCGTACCCCCCGTGAACGTCCGGCATGGCATAAGCCGCTTTGACAATCGACGGAAGCGTGGCAACGTTGACCAGTTGATTTATGGATCCATCCTTCCAGGCTGAGTCGACGGAACCCTGATCACCGTAGACAACCGCGGGCACCTTCATCGATGCATCATATTCCACCGGAATTTCGTACCTGAACTGGGTGGTGAACTTCGGTCTTGCTTCCTCTCGAATCAATTCATGGGTGTAGAACGATTCCAAAAATAGACGTATCGCTGTCGCTTCATGAAATAGATCCAGGGTCAGTCACAGCAACCGATTCATATCGGTGTAAGATATTTCATGTATATGACAAGCACCTATGAATTGAATCAGATGGATTCAGACCTCGCTTTCAAGATCCGGTTGCAGGTCTCCTTGCTAAAGAACGCCACTGAAATATCCAAGTTCACTGGTGAAACTGAAAAATTCAGGGAATACATTAATGTAAGAAAAGGAGAGTTGAGCGACCTGCTTAACAATCCAACCGACCCGGTTATCACCCTGAACGGCAAGAGAATTTATCCATGAAGCAATCTGACGGCGAGCATGCAGTCAGCTCCCGTAATTCGGTTTGGATGAACATCTGGATTAGCCGCAAATGCGAGAGAGTTCATATGGCTCATTTTGGTGCGCCGTCGGAGATGGCGTTCCCCTGCACCGGGGCGTTAACAATGCCAGACTCGGCACAAAATTCGCGGACGGAAACCACTTACTATTTCAGTCACCTATCCCTATTCCATGTGTGATGACATTGTTCTCAATAGAGGGTTTGACGGTTAATCACCTGCGTTTTCGACGACTTTCTGGTGGATCAGAGGGCGGATTAGATATATTATCGCTGAAAGGAACTGCCTAGGATGCTGTTGAAGAAGAGACTCCCGGAGCAGGTTGATCAGACCGTCGCCATAAGGAGGGCAGTTGTTTCTGACGCGAAGGGAATCATTTACTGTATGCAGAGTGTGATGGATGAGAAAATCTACCTTGTTGGCGAATATTACATGTTTACTGAAAGAGGTGAGCAGGAGCGATTGCGAAATCCTGACGACATCACGCTCGTTGCGGAAGATGGCGGGAAGATAGTAGGGGTAGCAACGCTTCAGAGGGGTTCACACAAGAAGAACAGACATACTGGACTCCTGGGGATAGCTATAACATCGGGATACAGGCACCAGGGCATTGGCACGCGGCTTATATCTGAAATACTCAAGATTGCAACCGATATGGGAATTGAGAAGGTCAACCTGGAGGTTTTTTCGACCAATACCAACGCCATAGAGGCGTACAAGAAGCTTGGGTTCTTCATTGAAGGGGTAAAGAAAGGGCAGTTCAGGATTGGGAGTTTGGACGTCGACGATGTTCTAATGACCCGTTACTCCAGATCCAACAACTGAGGCTCTGGTCACTGTCTCCCATTTTTCCTTGACAGGGCCTGATAGTATGCCTGGGCCTCTACCTGCTTGGAGAATTTGCGTTGGTAGAGAACCGTTTCATAATAGATGGCAAGCATAATCAGGACTGCTTCAAGCACAAAGAAGTAGTAAAGCACAAGATTGCCAACCAAGTTACCGGATGTACCTATCGCTTCCTTCACTTGGGGAATGATCTCATACAGAAAAGGAAGCGCAAGAATATCCAGGAATACGCATGCAACTACGTACATATACCTTAAAAAAGGGAAAAACAGATACCTGGCCAGCTCGTGTTTCGAGAGGTCTTTTGAGTTCAACTCCTCCAGGGGGCCATCTTCAACCTTGTCCGATCTCCTGGTAAGGACGGGGGATCGGATACGTTCGGGCCTTGTGCCTGGACCCCGCTCGGTCATCTTCCGGACTGATAAGGAGTGTAAGCTGGCTCTCCCTGCGCCGATCCTTCAGGTGACTCCCGATCAAAGTAGTTGTAGTTGTAGAGGAGACAGGAAACAAAGTGACCGCGTCTGACCTCCTTCAGGCCGGGAGTGTCATACTCTGACATTTCGACATGGACAGCGTTTCTTTCGGGGTTCAGAGAAACCTCCTTAATGGCCTTGAACACTGTACCGGTCTTAAGCAAGGTCTCCTTCTCAACGAGGCTCCTGATGATATCCAGCTCCTTCTGGCCCACTGGCACGTCTTCCCTGAATAATAGTTCAACCGTATTCATGTCCTCGTCCGATTCTATCTCTTCTACCCCGGTTATGTCCGAAGCTTCAGCATTCCTTGTCGGGTTCAGCATGGTTCTCAGCGGTTCCGCAAGGTCCCTCGGAGACCATCCACAATTACTCATGGCAACAGGACATCTGGGATGGAAATGGCATCCCCTTGGTGGATCTGACGGATTTGGAATCTCTCCTTCGAGCACGATCCTGGAAACCTTGGTCTCCGGATCTGGGATCGGGATGGCTGACAATAGCGCCTTCGTATACGGATGCAAAACGTCTGAAAATAGTCTCTCCGTGTCTGCAAGTTCTACGATCTTTCCGAGATACATAACAGCAACCCTGTCTGACATCATCCTTATGACGTTAAGGTGGTGCGATATGAATATGAAGGAAAGTCCGCGTCTGTTCTGGAGGTCCCGGAGAATGTTCAAAATTTGTGCCTGAACAGAAACGTCAAGTGCCGAGGTCGGCTCATCAAGTACCAGCATCTTCGGTTCGATTGAAATTGCCCGGGCGATGCCTATTCTCTGCCTCTGCCCCCCGCTGAATTCGTGGGGGAATCTGAACAAATGATCTTCGCTGAGCCCAATTTCGTCAATCAGTTCCTTCTCTCTCTTCATGATTTCTTCCCTGTTCATCTTGAGAAGAATTTTCATCGGCTCTCCGATGATGTCTTTTACGAGCTTTCTGGGATCAAGCGAACTGAACGGATCTTGGAAAACGGGTTGGAAATTCTTTCTGTGCTTCAGCATGTGCCGGGGACCCTGCCTGTTCAATGAGTATTTCCTCCTTAAGGGGGCAAGCTCCTTCGTGACTTCCTTATACCGAGCATTGGCGGATTCCATGTCATCACCGACGTTCTTCCCCTTCTGCTCCAGTTCCATTATCCTCGCAAGTTCTTCCTTAATATCCTTCTCCTTTTGTTCCAGTTCCATTATCCTCGCAAGTTCCTCTTTCGGAACATCGAAATAGGTCTCTCCCTCGGTGGCACGAATGAGATGGAGCAGTGTCCTACCCAATGTGGTCTTACCGCAGCCAGTCTCTCCCACAATTCCGAGAGACTCTCCTTCACGAACTGTAAAGGTTACGTCGTCCACGGCCTTCACAAAGCCTTTTATTCCCCTTATTCCCCCGTATATGGGAAAATACTTCTTTACTCCACTCACAAAGAGCAGAACGTTCTCTTCTGAACTTCCACGTATCATGGAATCACCTCGATTTTCTCTCCCTCAACCTCGTCTGAATAGAGGAAACATGCGACGCTGTGTCCTGACTCAATCTCAACCATTCTTGGTTTCTTTTCAGAACATATGTCCATCCTGAATTTGCATCTTGGATGGAACCTACATCCAGATGGTGGTTTGATTAAATCTGGAACTGATCCTGGAATAGACTCCAGCCTCTGCGACTTGTCAAATCTCATCTCAGCTCTTGGAATCGCATTCATAAGTCCGGTGGTATAAGGGTGCTTCGCATCCTTGAAAATGTCCATTACACTGCCCTCTTCCACTATGTTCCCTCCATACATGACTGCGACCCTGTTGCACATTTCCGCAATTACCGCAAGATCATGGGTGATAAAAATTATGGAGGTGTTGAAATCCTCATTGAGTCCTTTCATGATTTCCAGAATTTGGGCCTGGGTAGTGACATCCAGAGAGGTTGTAGGTTCGTCCGCTATCAAGACTCTGGGCTCTGAGGAAAGTGCCATTGCTATAACGGCCCTCTGAAGCATTCCGCCGCTCAACTCGTGAGGATAGGAATCCATAACCCTCTCTGCCCCGGCTATGTTAACCCTTCTCAGTAGTTCAAGTGTCTTCCGTTCAGCCGAATCACGGAACGGCTTAACAAATTTCTTGCGGGAAAACTTCTGAATCAGCGGGAAAAACAGAAAATCTTTACGAATGACTGACTTTACTTCCTTGAGCTTTTCCTCGGTCTCTTGTATCTTTGCATCGTCTTCTTTCGAGGTGTATTCTATCAACTCAATCTGGAGATCCGTTTCCAGATCTTTGAGCGTATAGTACTGCTTGGCCTCATTTATTGGCGTCAGATCTATGCCTGTTTTGGCCTGTTCGACTAGAACCTTTGTCTCACGCAGTATGAAATCCCTATCGGTGGAATTTTCAAACAGGTCTCGGAGGTCACCTTCAATATCAGGTAGCGAGTTGGCATCGCACCATTTTGTTATAATCTCATTCCTAGTCCTGGTGTCAGGTTGTGACATTACGGCGTCAACGAATTTCTCAATGCCTGAGGCGCCCATTGTCTCCCTGTTTATGATGGAATTCGCTATCCCTACACGGTTATGCTGTAGGATCGCCTCAACTATTTGATCGCCAACCGTCATTACAGGATTCAGAGAGAGAAATGGCTCTTGAAATACCATTGATACGCGTTTCCCACGTATTCCTGCCATAACGTTGTTATGACGCTTGATTGCCCTCTTGTTTCTCTTGACAATAACGGTCCCTTTCTTTATCCTTAATCTGGCTTCCCTCTTCAGGTTGGCAAGAACATTGAATCCTTCAATGTAAATCTGGCCACGCACAATTCTTCCTGGTGGATCTGGTATTAGATCCAGCACCGACGTTGCGGTCACGCTCTTACCGCTACCGCTCTCGCCTACCAACCCATAGACTTCTCCTGGCCTAACGCTAAAGGATAAGTTGTCTATGGCCTTCACGACTCCCTTGGACGTGAAGAACCTCACCTTAAGGTCCTGCGTCACGATCCTGAGGTCTTTCCCTTCGGTTTGTACATTTACGCTTTCCAAATACATTTCACCTTCTAAGTTTAGGGTCCAGGATGTCTCTGAGTCCGTC
>JAMDBT010000005.1:17733-21962 GCA_023487205.1 Thermoplasmatota archaeon | reverse complement strand
GTTAATTTTGAGAATCTAGGACTATCAATATCCATACCAATTGACAATTGCTTCAGGATAACTTGGAAGACAAATGAGATAGAAACCCTGATCAATAAAGACTTCAACTTGATCAAACCTGAACAGGGGAAGAACGTCCGTATCGGAGACGAGGAAGTTGCGATATCGTGCTCTGGATCGAGAATTATCGTACATAAAGACGGACGTATTTCGTTGCTTGGATCAGATGGTAGTTTATTGAGAACCGACTCAGCCCCGGAAATATCTGATGATGAGATCGCAACAAGAACCACGATAAGGGAAGCCTCGTCGATACATGGGTTCGGGGAAAAAGCGCTTGGTTTCAATCTCAGGGGAACCAGGATGGAATTGTGGAATCACGATCCGGATGGCAGCTATGGGCCAGGAGACGATCCTCTTTACATAGGTATACCGGTGTATATGGATCTGCTTAACGCGGTAGGTTATCTTGCTTTTTATAACAATCCTTCAAAGTCGCACGCAGATGTGTGCTCATCCGAGAAGAACCAGGTTTCTTTGATATTCAGTGGCGGAGGACTCGATTATTTTCTCTGCACTGGATCAATGCAGAAACTGGCCTCAATGTTCTCTGACATCACTGGAAAACCGTTCATGCCACCTATGTGGTCTTTGGGTTTTCATCAGTCGAGATACAGCTACATGTCCACTGAAGAAATTTCTGACCTGGCCGGTAATTTCCTTGCCAAAGATCTGCCCATATCGGCAATCCATATGGACATCGATCATATGGATGGGTATCGCGTATTCACATTCGACAAGCAGAGATTCGGGGATGTGAAGAGTCTCTCAGGATATCTTGAAAAAAATGGCATAAAGCTGGTTTCCATCATTGACCCTGGAATAAAGAGCGATCCCGGGTACAGTACATATATTGAGGGTGAGAGAGGAGGCTACTTTGCACAGACCCCGGACGGGAGGCCGGTGCTTGCTCCTGTCTGGCCTGGACTTGCTGCTTTTCCAGACTTTACAAACGAGAGGGTCCGGAAGTGGTGGGCCGACAATTATGACTTCTACGTTGAAAGTGGCATCTCCGGTTTCTGGCACGACATGAATGAACCTGCCACATTTACGATGTGGGGAGATAACACCCTACCGTTCTCAGCAGAATTCGAAATGGGAAGCCACAAACTTGTTCACAACCTTTACGCCCTGTTCATGGCGAAAGCCGCTTACGAGGGATTATTGACGAAGCTGGATGGCAGGAAGCCGTTTATCCTCACCAGGTCAGGTTGGGCAGGTGTTCAGAGATATGCCTTCGTGTGGACTGGCGATTCTGAAAGCACGCCGGAAGAGATGATCTCCACCATATCGACAATAATAAACATGGGACTATCCGGAATACCGTATGTAGGAGTAGACATTGGAGGATTTTCCGGATCGCCTACAAAAGAGCTTTACCTGAGGTGGTTCCAGATTGGATCGTTCCTTCCATTTTTCAGGGTACACTCCGGGAAGAATACAGAAATGCGGGAACCCTGGAGGTTTGGTGATGATTTCCTGTCCACGGCAAGGAAATTCCTTAAACTTCGCTACAGGCTCATGCCATACTATTATGGGCTGGCATATGAGGCACATGAAAAGGGATACCCCATTATCCGCAGTCCGGTATGGATAGATCCTTTCTTTGAAGACGACGGGCACAATTTATTCCTGGCAGGTAACAGTGTGATGGTGATTCCAGTTCGTCCTGGCCAGACCCGAATTTCATGTAATTTGCCATCAGGATCCTGGTATTCGTTATGGGATGACACCGTTTACCGTGGAAAATTTGAATCTGAAACAAGAGAGGACAGTATTCCCGTGCTTGTATCCGAAAGTTCAATGATCCCAATGGAGGAGGAGGGGAGGATCGTTGTTCATGTTTTCCCCGGAGATCATGGTTCAGGCACTCTGTACCTTGACGACGATACCATAGATCCAGCCTATTGCAGATACGATTTCAGCATCGAAAAGGCCGGGAACCTTTACAGGATCAGCTTTTCCCTGAAACCTGGTGGCTTCGCTCCCCTGGAAAAGATCAGGTTCAAGGTGCATGGAAACCCTGCATGGAACTTCACGGGAAAATCCATTTTGAAGGTCATTGATGGTGACACTGTGGACTGCGGAGGCGATATTGGAGAATTTACCTTCAGCCAGATTCAGTGAGCGTGAGTTAACGGCAAGTCCCATAATGCCATAATTACATTGCAGGAATTTGTACCAATACGCTATCCGCAGTGGTATATTTTGTGCTGACCTGGGAAAGTATATTATTGAACGTTTCTCTTTCTTTCGTATGGGCTTTGTCTCCCTCCAGAACATCTCCAAAACCTTCGGGAACAAATTCAATGCTCTTGATAACGTCTCACTTGAAGTCGACAAGGGAGAGTTCTTTGTCTTGCTTGGCCCGTCTGGAAGTGGAAAGACCACCCTGATCAGGTGCATTGCGGGCCTGGAGACTGTGGATGATGGGAGAATATCGATCGGCGACAGAGTGATCACGGATTTTCCTGCAGGTGAAAGAAACGTTGCAATGGTCTTCCAGAACTATGCCCTTTATCCATTCCTGACAGTATACGATAACCTGGCGTTTCCCCTCAAGGCCAGGGGGAGACTCAAGCGAACGTTATGGGCAGAGTCACTTGCCAATGGGACCTCTCCCACAACTGGGTTCGGCTACAGTCTAGGGCTGAATCCCATTAAGAGGTCCGAGGTCAAACGGCATATTCGTGAGAGGATCGATCGTGTTGCTGAAATGCTCCAGATAACCGACATTCTTGAAAGGAAACCTGGCCAGATTTCCGGGGGTCAGAGACAGAGAGTGGCTTTGGGCAGGGCCCTGATAAGAGAGGCTAACGTCTACCTTATGGACGAGCCCCTGAGCAACCTCGACGCAAAGCTACGTTCTTCTACAAGGGTTGAACTGAAAAACCTCCAGAAGAAATTGGGAATTACGGTGATATATGTGACGCACGACCAGATAGAGGCCATGACAATGGGCGACAGGATCGGGGTCATCAACAAGGGACACCTTATCCAGATTGGAAAACCCCTGGATGTCTATAACATGCCGGACAACCTGTTTGTTGCCAGTTTCCTTGGTGATCCACCAATAAACCAGGTGGATGGTAAGGTATCTGAGAAAGACAAATCGAAAATTACCTTCGGGGGTTTTGATCTTAAATTGCCGGGGAAGCCTGACCTTTCAGGGGTTTCCGGAAAGACACTGAAACTTGCCATCAGGCCGGAGGACGTGGAACTGGGAGACCATGGAGCCAGTGCCAGGGTCCTGTTCGTACGGTCCATCGGGAGAACTCATTACATTTCCGTTGTTCTGCAGGAAACTGAGGAAATGATTACGAAGGTGACCACCGAGGAGACAGGAGTGACGGAAGGCACAGACGTGCTTGTCATGCCCAACCTCTCCCACCTGGACGTGTTTGAGAAGGATTCGGAAGAGCTCGTCTGGTCAGCCAAGAGAAACCACTGATTCCGTTCACGATCCCTCATTTATAAGTTGCAATTGAGAAACCCGACACCAGATACCTCTGGAAAGCGATAAACAATATGAATATGGGTAACCCCATGACTATTGAGAAAGCACTGAACTGCCCATAATTAATTGCCTGGGAAGAAATCTGGCTGTATTTGTACAACCCCTGCGCCATGTTATCCAGTTTCCCGTTGGATACCATCATGTTGATCAGAAGGTAATCAGAATATGGCCCGAAGAAAGCGAGCAGCATGGACATTATCAGGACAGGTTTCACCATGGGAAGAAGAACCCTGAAGAGCGCCTGGGTTCTCGTATGGCCATCTATCTGTGCTGACTCCTCAAAATCGGCCGGGATACCATCTGTAAAATTCTTTATGAGCCACGCGTTGAATATTACGGCTCCACCGGAATACAGTAATATCATTCCGAGGTAGGAATTTGTGAGGGAAAGCTCGGAGAACATGTCGTAAAGCGGGATTACCATGATCGCCAGTGGGAAAGTGGAAAGGATGAGCATCATATAGAGTATGACTTTCTTTCCAGGAATGCGGAACCTTGACAGTGCAAGCCCGGCAGAAAATGAAAGGCCAAGAGCCAATATGGTAGCGACGCCGGAATAGAAAAGGGTATTCGGCAGCCAGGTCTTCAGAAGAGCGGACCCATCAAACCGGAAAAGTCCGGTATAGTTTACCAGGCTGAGCCTAGTTGGCAG
>JAMDBT010000005.1:0-17149 GCA_023487205.1 Thermoplasmatota archaeon | reverse complement strand
GCGGTATAAACAAAAGTGTAGTATGGGAACGAGAGCCAGAGGTTTACCATAATCATGGAAAACATAGACGTAGACGAGAGACCAAGCCAGTAAACCTTTTCAATCCCGAAAATAGCCAGGAACTTATTCATGAATCCAAGGTTGTAATCCAGCAGCCCCTTCCATATGAGTATCGTGATGAAGGCTGGATAGGCCCAAGGAAACAGGTAAATTGTACGGTAAAGTTTCGTACCGCGAAGACCAGGCTGGTTCATAAGGACGGCAAGGAGGAATCCAAGGGAAGACATGAGGATAATGCTTCCTCCGCTCCATTCAAATGTCTGCCACACCAGTGTCACGAGATTCGGGTTATTCTCGAACAGAATGATGTAGTAATTTCTTGCCCCAACATAGGAATAGTCAAAGATGTGCAGAAGGCTGAAGTCAGTTAGCGAATAATAAATACCGAAGGCCAGGGGGGAGAAATCAAGAAATACAAGCACCGCAAGGACCGGGAGGATGAAAAGATATCCGTGCCAGTCCCGTTTCGCGCGCTGCCTTTTTCCCCCCCTGTTTCCTGACCAACCAAACACTAAATCACGTTAAAAAAATTAATAAAAAGGGGGGATAAATTGTTTGTTAGGAACAGCTACGTAGACGCTGTTCGCGTATACCCCCGCACTGACTAGCTCGCTTACCCCGGGCGAATTGGAAGTCAGAAAGACCCCATAAGAGTCGTATGGGACGTTGTTGGTATTCAACGCACTGATGATTTCTGACTCGATCTGGTTCATAGCATCAGTTGGAGTGACTGTTGTGGAGTTCTGTTCGAGGTTTGAAGCACCGATGTGGAAGGCATTCCAGTAGAACGCCATCTGTGGTATGTTCGGAAACTTCTGTGTGTGCTGTTCCTGAGCGATCCAGCCTGAAATCAGGGGGTCATTACCAGGGTTTGCACTTATGTAACTGCCTACAGATTTCAGCGACGGGAAGTCACCTGCGCCGTTGAACAGATTAAGCTGGGCGGTATAGTTTGTCATTGCCTTGACAAACTGTATGGATGCCCAGATTTGGGCACTGCTTGCACCGCTGGAAGCATGGTCTGAAACAAGATAGCCGATTGATCCCCAGAGAGGCTGAGGCCACATGCCTGTTTGGTTATCATAGGGAATTGCGGTCACCCCAAGGTTGCTGCCGAGATATTTCATGTAGGTGGACTGATCCCACGGGCCATCGAGCATGAATGCAGAATAGTTGCCCTCAAAATAGGTTTGTTCATCCAGCTCCGAGCTCAAACCAGCCTTGTCTATTCCATAGGCCTTGGTCCAGTTCCAGACAAAGCTCATTGCTGAGATGTCGTGGCTGCTGTTTAGCTCAGGGTATCCAGATGCGTTAAAGAGTTCTCCACCAAAAGCAGGGTACCAAGTCGCAAACCTGTAACCGTATGTAGCACCGATCGCATAAGGTAGTCCTAGGTAGGACGCACCCTTGTGCGTCACGTTAAGGGCGTCCTGTATCATCTGGTAAGTATTATTCGGCGGGTTTGGAACGAGCAGCTTGTTGTAATAAAGGGCAATTCCATTGGTGTTGACAGGAACCCCATACTGTGCACCTTTCAACGTCCAGTCACTTATTGTCCCCCCGGTGAAGTTTCCGGTGTACGAACTGCTGAGGTACGGGGTGAGATTCACCACGAGACCTGCAGAGTAAAGTGCTCCTCCATTGTCGCTGCTATCCCTGTATACATTAGGGGCAGTATGTGAAGTGGCATCAGTGGCATAGGTGCTAGAACCTACGGCAACACCTCGCGTAATATCCAGCGTGATATTGGAATACTGTGCTTCAAAGAGCGCCACAGACGTATTGAACGCTGTGGATTCGCCTCCTGAGGCACTGGAATCCCATACCGAGATGGTCACTTTCTGAGGCGTGCTTGAAGTCTTTTGGCCCTGCCCCTGGTAATACAACGCAACGGCAACGGCCGATGTAACAACGACGACTACAACAACTATGGCAATAACTAGTGTCAGTTTACTTCTTGGTGGCACGGGAGTACCACCTTGAGTAGTATCCATGCATGCTCAACGGGAATCAAGACTTAAATATTTGCTTACCGGTGGTAATACTATCCTTGTCGGCATTCCAGCGAGTTACTTCCCTGCGGCGTCCAGTCGGGATCGTGAAAAGACGGCGAATGAAAGTGGCTTCATCTCAATTTCATCACCATTCTGCGTGACTCCTTCTGCCATAAGCAACTCACCTAAGGCTTCAGCCCTGCAACCATGGGAGAGGGTGAACATCATCTCAATGGTGTTTTCGTGATCTGCCTTTACTATTCCAAAGTGGCTCCCATAGTTGTGAAAAAGTGTAATTCCTTCCTCCATCGCAGAATATTCCTGCCTTATCCTTCCCAAACCTCTGAAGAACTCAAGCGACGATGAATTGATATCCTTCCAGGGGAAGCTCCTCCTGCAATCGGGATCAGGCCCACCCGTAAGACCAGCCTCATCCCCGTAGTACAGTGAGGGGATACCGTTCATCATGTACAGTATCGCATATGAAAGCCGGAACCTGCTCTCATCCTCTCCAAGTGCATTCCGCAAACGATTTACGTCATGCGAACCCAGGATGTTCATCATTTGTGCCATCACGCGATCTCCATAGCTGTAACAGAGATTCCGATACTGCACCTGGAATTCCCCAAAGTCCGCCTGCGTATTCACAAGGGAAACTATCATGGATCTGAGAGGGTAATTCATGAGGCCGTCGAAGAGCCCTTCATCTGTAAAGTAAGGTGATACACACCACGCCTCGCAGATCTTCTCAATGTCTTTGCCGTATGACCTGAAGTTCAGAAATAAGTTATGGAAAAAATCAACGGGAATCGAATCAGCGACATCGAACCTGAAACCGTCCACATCAAATTGTTCCACATAGTGTGCGGCTACACCGGAAAAATACTCTCCAGTCTCCCTGTTCATCAGGTTTGTCTTGGGCATTCCTCCAAATCCCAAGAACGTCTCGTATCCCGGTGTGGTCTGGACTTCACTGGACGGATAACGGCCCCTGAATATCTCCGGATTGTCATCAGTGAAATGATACCAGTGATAATATCTAGAATCACTCTTTCTGGCAACTGCATCCCTGAAGAATGGATGGTCTACAGAAGTGTGATTGAACACCATGTCCATGATTATCCTGATTCCCATGGAATGCGCCGTTCTTATCAGCCTGCTGAAATCTTCCGCATTGCCCAGGATTGGATCAATGGCAAAATAATCCAGGACATCGTACCTGTGATTACTTCCACTTGTGTTGACCGGATTGAGGTAGATGTGACTTACGCCCAGCGCCTTCAGGTAATCAAGCTTCGAAATAATTCCCTTCAATTCCCCACCGTAAAATGAGGTAGTGGTAGGCAGAGATCCCCATGGGACAATTCCCTCCGTGTGGGGAGCCTCCCTGCGGAACCTGTCGGGGAATATCTGGTACATGAGCGTCCGCCTGAATGAATTCTTTTCCTCCGGGGCCATGGAATAAAATCCATTTTCAGGCAGGGTGCCTGCAATACCGGAAAACCGGTATTTCCGGAAATTCCCCCCAAACTCATAAACCGTACCAAAGGTCTCAGGCACCTCCTCACGGTAGATCACAGATCCGTTCTGCGTTTCCAGGGTATACTGTCCACCCCCATTGGGGACGGCCAGCCTGACAATGGAATAACCACCAATGACGGCAGCGAACTGACGCATACGGGGATTATGATAGGCGTTTTCCAGGGGGATTTCAAATGCGACGTTTTCTGAGACCGGTCTCCTGTTTTCATCAAATGAATGATACTGGTTGACGAGAATTTTGTAGTCATGTCTACCCGGCGGAAGGGTGATACTGCATACCCAGTTTCCTTCGTCCCTGAAATAGGTGCTGCCATGCCCGTTGCAATTGAACGATGCCGAAAGATATGCCGTTCTGTCTCCGGTTTCCTTTGGAAACACGAACCTCACCTTGTGAAGGTATCCGTCGATGCTGGTTATTTCTGGCATTGCTGAGCAAAATACTGCATCCGGTTATCACTTTTGCCCCGCCTGATCAACATGCGGGGTGTTCTGTGATATGAGTGCCACCAAATATTATACTATTCAAAGTAGTAGTAATTGAGGAAAAATTCTTAAACTTAATTGCATGAATTTAGCATGGCCCGTGCATTACTCGTGAAACTGGTCGTCAGTTTTGTGGCTTTACTTATGGTTTTCTCGCTGCCATTGTCATTAACTTCATTCTCCTCCGACAATGGATCAAAATTAACCCCTGCTGGCATTCCGCAACAGCCTGAGTTGGCTGGACATGCCGGCGCATTGCCCGGATCAGTAGTCGTTTCCGGTTCCAACATAGCTTTCACAGGCAACGTGGTTGCTGATTTCGCAGGACACCGGGTTGCATCGAATAACAACAAGAGCGCGTGGGGCGCAACCAGCAATATCTCCAGGCTGTATGTTGCATTCAACTCAACCTATCTTTTCATCGGTGTATATGAGAACATATCCAGTTATTCCCTCTACGTTTTCCTGAGCAATAATACAGGAACGCCATACGGGACTACAAATATAACCGGCCTGAACACATGGAGCAGGAATATTACCTTCACGAGCCCGATCAATTACATGGCAAATGTTTATTCGCCCAATTCTGGCCCATCAAGCCCGAGTGCCTTCCTGATAAACAGTTCTCTATCTAAGAGCAACACCTCCCCGTATGCCACTCCGGTTACAAACTACTTCAAGTTCGGTGCGGCCATGAACACCACAGAAATCCGGATTCCATGGACCTCTCTGTTCCCCTACGGTCACAGCGGGAGCCTTGACATGAATATTTCAGCATTCGTGGTCCGAAGCAGTGGCCCGTGGGTCGGGACAGGTATCCCCTTTTCACAAGAGGGGACTTATAACAGTGGAACACAGAAGGAGTTTACAGTTAACAATTCTGTGGAGATGAATTTTGGAACCTTAACTGTAGCTACTTCACAGCACATACCGATCAACCTGGCCATAATTTACAACAATCACCAGCCACTCTATAAGATCGTGGGATCTGAGAATTACCAGCTTCCCTGGACTGAAGCCCACGCTACAGCCGAGTATATTGAGCAGCCCTTGATATCTCACATGTATCCGGGGGTAAACGTAACCTATGAACTATCCGGGTCGCTGCTTTACCAGCTAAACAATATTTCCTCAGACCCTCATTACAATAATACTTACATTGAAGGGGCTTTCGTCCCATGGAATTCGCTGAATACTTCCCAGAATCTCACCTATCTGGGCAACCTGACCTATGATTATTTCAGCATTCCCGGCTACGTGTTTTCACTCGGGGAGCCGGCTTCGAACCTGTATTCTGCGATCCACAGTAACTGGACGGCAGGAAAGAGGCTTAATGCCACTCAGTTCGAGGACGTCAAGGTGTTATGGTTTCTCTATGACATAAGCACATCCCTGGTGGAAGGAAAGCTGGGGGCTCAGTGGAAGAACAGCACTATCTGGGGAATGCACAACCAGACAAGTTTCACGCAGTCAGACCTTGTGAAGATACTTGGTTACTCTAAGTGGCTCACAGGCAGGATAGTGTCTGCATTCTCTGCCGATATGATGGGCAACGTCTCTGGCAGCAACAATGTGGAACTAATGACTACGCCATTTTACCATCCGTTAATGCCTCTTCTGGCAACAAACACCATTTCTGGACCGCAGGGAAGTATTGCGAAGGGTTCCTATAATGCTGATCTGCTGGCGCAACTTGAGTATGGAAAGGGCCAGTTTTACCACTTTTTTGGAAAGTCGCCAGTAGGGGTATGGGCGCCAGAAGCGGCCGTTTCGAATGAGACTGTTTCTCCTCTCAACCTATCGGGATATAAGTGGACGGAATCGTCAGAATGGACACTCCAGCAGAGCGGCGTCAATGCTCTCGATGGCGGGAAAGGAGGCAACGTTACCCAGATGCAAAACCTGTATACACCATACAAGGTGATGGGCGCCAACGGCACTTCCGTAACGATGTTTTTCAGGGACGATTATCTTTCCAACGCCTGGGCATTCAACTATGGAAACATGCAGACTTCTGCTGCAGTGGCGAACTTCATCAACTACCTGAAAGGCGTATATAACGCAATACCTCTGGAAAATCATAGCAACACTGTGGTGACGGTAGCCCTTGACGGGGAAAACTGGATGTTCATGGCCCCCTTCGCGAATGACGGAATCCCGTTCCTTGATGCCCTCTATGCCGGGCTTGAGGCAAACTCCTCCTACATCCATACGGTAACTCCTCAGCAGTATCTCTCGACCCACCATCAACTGCCGGTGATACACAACCTGGCCACTGGCAGCTGGAACCAGGGAAATGGCGTTGCAGCCCCTTACCAGGGAGACATCTCCCTGACGCAGTGGTCTGGGTATCCAGTGCAGGACTTCTACTGGGAGGTGCTTGACAAGGTGCGCGGGATGGTAATTTCTTACCAGGTACAGAACGGGCTTACGCAACTCGGCAACTATACGCTCATAGAGCAAAACCTCACTGCTTCCGGAAAGGAAGGCAACTTCACAAGGGCCATGAATGCAATATACGCTGCGGAAGGAAGTGACTGGTTCTTTACCGCGGCGCCGTGGGATATTTCGGGTTCCAACATGATCCCGTTCGACTACATCTTCAAGGGCGACCTCATCTATGCACTGCACCAGATCGGAGCTTCGATTCCCGATTACCTCACAACCCATCCCGTTACGCCGTATCCTGCCTCTTCCATGGGACAGCCAACCCAGGCACATACACCAACTATGGGAGGATATCCTGAGACCTCTTCCAATACCGGCATAGGAACTGCGTTTTCCGTGTCATCAAATAACGGTTGGCGGGGTTCTACCGTGTATTTGAACAATTCATCTGCTTCCAGCCCGCCTGGAATCAAGCAAATGGACATTGCCTACAATCCCAGTACGTTTTATGTCCAGCTTTTTGTGAATGGAAATGCCACAAGCTACATTGCAAATTCCAGTATCCAGATAACTCTCTATTTTTCGAACCCGGGAATCTACGACCCGTCGATGGGAAACGTGAGCTTTGATGTGCCAGGTGCGAACTACAATTCCCTTCACGGAAATGCTCCACTTGATTTCCCTGCAAGCTACATGATCTTGCTCTCTTCCTATTCTTTTAATTCTGAGGGAAATGGTGCCTACGTCGTTTATTCTGCAGCTGGATTTGGGAGTTGGAATACAGTGGTGCAGGATACTGACACTCCCGCATACGTAGGACAGACCATACAGTTTGCCATACCGTTTTCATACCTGGGGATGGTTCCGGGAGATACGTTTTATATGGCTGCAATGGCGTCAACCACTCCTGGGACAGGAATCCATCCTGCAGTCTATTCAAACTTGACGCCCGTTCTGGTGACCGTACCTGCAGCACTCGGGAAGTTCTACCCAATTGCCGCAATCCACAACAGCGTTCAAGATAACGGACCGGGAAATTATACCTATCCAAATCAGCCATCCCAGATCCCTAACGGATCACTTGACATGCAGTGGATCAATGTTTCAATGAACAGCTACGACATGATGTGGAATTTCACATTCGGCCAGATGTGGAATATCTGGAATGGACCCCTTGGGTTTTCCAACCAGATTGTGCAGGTTTTCATAAATGAGAACAATGTTTCCGGTTCGTCCTCCCTTGGGGGAGGTCCCAGCGCGAACGTCAACAGGCCCTGGCAATACTCCATCTACCTTTCCGGCTGGGCGGCTTACCTGGTCTCCTCGTCTGGCACACAGTATACAAACGGAATCGTCGCGAAGGCCAATCTCATTTCAAGAACCGTTTCAATCGAGTTTCCCCTATCAATTATAGGAGGGAATCCCAAGTATTACGGCTACACGATCGTTTCTGGTTCCTATGACGGTTATGGAACGGATGGGTGGCGGATAGTGGATCAGGTAAACACTTCAAATAGCGGTTGGCAGGGAGGCGGAGGAGATCCTCCCTGGAGTTCCAACATATATAGTTACATCGCTCCTGCAACGGTTGGCGAGGGAAGTTTGACACAGCAGCAGGCACTCACCTACAGCGCAGGAAAGGTTCCAACTGTAACGCCAATTTTCCTTCCGCTCCTCAACAGCTCCCTGGGCTTCGCGCATTTCAACTATACCTCCTACAACGGGTCAATGCTTGTCAGGGACGGCAGCGCATATTATGACATGTTCATCTCTAACGTATCTGGCTCGAACGACCTTTACTTTTCCTCATCCGGCAACATGATTAGCTGGACACCCCTGACCGAGTTGAGCTCTATCAGTGGAGTTGAGCATTTTTCTGCGTTCGTCTTCAACGGAACCATGTACGTTTTCTTTAATGAGCAGTCGAGCACTGATAAACTGAGTGTTGCAAAGATCTCACTTTCTGCGCCAGTGTCGGCATCTATACTCGACACGTTCAATGCCACATTTGGGATTCTCAGGATCTCCACCGTGAATAATGGAACCAGTGGAAACTTTGTAGCCATATCCAATGGGAGCTATGTACAGTTACTGCGCGTTTCATTGACATCGTCCACTGTGAAAATGACTGCCCTGGGAGGCTATTCTGGTGTAGGGTTCGCCTCCCTTGGCCAGTTTGGAGGGAAACTCTATGCCGCCTTAACCAACGGGAGTGGCGTATTATTCATAGATCAGTTCTCGACCTCAGGGAGCCTCCAGAAAACCGTACAGGTAAACACAAGCGATGTAACTGCATTCTCACTTGCAATCAGCGGTTACGGAAACCTCTGGATCGCCTATGCCAACAGTACAGCACCCGGGTCGATTTTCCTGGTGAACAGTTCCCTGAATGGGGAATGGAGCTTTTCCTCCATAACCACCGTGTCGCTTGCCGGTTCAAGTAGTTACGAGATTTTTCTTCTGGCTGCAGACAACGGGAAAACGAGCAATCTCATAATGACATGGGGGTCAGCGAGTTCCATTGGGAATTCGATATGGACGTTAAATTCCACGCTATCGTGGAACAACGTGGCCATTAAACAAATCTCAACGACAACTCCCTACGCGTTTCCACTGTGGTTTTACGTGGTTATTGGTGCAGCTGTGGCAGCGGCAATTGTGGCTGCATCATATTATCTGTTCATTGTGAGAAGAAAGGGTTAGGGTTTCTAACCCTTATCTTTCATTTTTTTAGGTAGAATGACAGGGCAAGACCGGTTACCAGCCTCATCGCGTTCACAACACATGCAGGACTGCCATTTTCATGGCGATGTCTTCCACTTTCGCCGACCGTCCGCCAATGGAATAATTCCTTCCCTTCGACGACAGAATCAAGCTATGCCGCAGTCCCTCTTCGTTTTCAACCTTTATCACAGAACCCGAGAGTTCCGTTTCCTTTCCGTCGGCCATACCGGTGACATTAATTGAAAGCTTCTTCCCGGCACGAATCATTGAATCGCTGATTTCGCACATCAGCCAGTTAGTCGTGAATGAGAACTTCTTCTTCCTTTCAGGATTCACAATCTCAATGGATGGATCCCAGAGCGTGTGATAGAAGTAGTAATTCAGGATGTGAATCATCTCATTTTCCTGTATAAATACCGATGCCTTACGGGAGTTGAACACACTCTCTGTGTCCAGGATCCCGGTTACCCGATCGGATATTATTACCTGAGAGGACGCGTACTTCCTTCTTCTGACAAACGCATCAGAAAATTTCGATCCAACCTCATCCTGATCAATTTCGGGAGACAGTACAAGAGCCACCGTCACTCCTCTCTCAATGGCATCCTGGATGTGTTTCTTGGCGTACTTCCACCACAATGGTCCAACGCACATAAGGAGCTCATATTTCGCGCCCGATACGGTCTCTTTGACCTTTTGTCTTATGTTATTCTCTGCTTCAATCAGCCATATAGGTGGCTCGCCATCATCCCCGGTTCTAACAGAATTTTCCTCAAGGCCCTTTGATATCTTCTCTATGTCGAGAGTGAGTTCCTCTATTCTCCTATCCAGAACTGTGGTGACTGGAAGTGCCTTGTACACTTTCTTCTTCCCGGGACTCGCCTCAACGAGCCCCTTGGATATCATGTTGTTGAACACGTCATAGATCCTGGGTTGTGGAACCCCGGACAACTTGACTACCCCCATTGCTGTGAGAGGGCCGTTTGTCAGCAGGGTCCTGTATACCTTGATCTCATACGACGTCAATCCGAATTTTGATAACTTCTCAAATGCCCCTTCTAAACCTTCAGCGCTCAATTTATCTGACAGGGGTAGAATCATGTCGTTTCAGATATAAGTTTTCCATTGGGGACTATGGCGGCAAACAACGGTTAGAAATTTTCCGTGACTTTCTTTTCCGGACCCTGAAAAATTTTGCCTGACCGTAACAGTTCAGTGGTCTGAAGTTGTCCTGAACCCGCAATTTGACAGTATCTCCGATCTGAGGCAAGCTTTTTGTGAGCATTCGCTAATGCCAAACGGAAGAAGGGGAACAACGAGCTCTCCATTCGTAAGCCCAAGACGTCTTACGGATGGGTTGATCTCCTTCTCTCCTCTTTTTCCACCAGCGTGCTGCACACACTGCTCATATCGATCAGGAACCTCTTGAAACTCACCTCCTCATGGTAGAAAAGATACCAGATTGATTCAGCAAGCTGTTCATAGGCGAACAGGAAATACCGGACGCGGACGTCCTTGCTCTTCGTCTTTATGCGACATTCGTCCTGCACCCTGAACATGGTCTCGATGCGCCAGCGGAACTTGTATCTTGCAATGACGTGGTCAAGATCCGGGTTTTCCATGCTGGTGGCGAAACACCAGTCGTAGTACTCCTCCGTCCTGTGATCGAATATCTGTTTCAGGAATGCAAGATGAACGGAATCGTTGACTTTCCTGCCATCCCTGTACACGAAGAATTCATGCAGGAGAATCTTCCTCTCCACCTGGTACATATGGGCGAATTCATCCTTGACCTGCTGGTTCTTTGGAACGAAGATCAGGTAGTCCACCTTCCGACGATTCAGCATCATCATGAGATCCCTTGAGTAGAATCCCCCTGTCGAACAGCAGGAGATCAACATGGCCGAACAATTGTATCAGCGAATCCAGGATTCCCGATATTTCGGATGGCATGTCGTTGCCCATCAGTGACGGCATGGATATTACGGGAAGCCTGAGATCCCGGTTCACAAGGCTCGCTGTGAGATAGGCGAATTTTCCCGTAACGCCATGATCGCCGGTCCAGCCATGTATCCACAATATGGTGCGATCGCCATAGAAGTCCTCATGGGTATAGTCGAACGCAATCATGACGGGATTCGTATTCTCCGATATGGATTTCCTGGACAGTGCAGATATCCGGGAGAGGAGAGAGTCCCTTATGCCTGTTAATGTTTCTGCAGCAAGATGCCTCTCAATTGCAAGGTGTATGGAATCGGATCCTGTGCCAACTGTTTCCAGGTATGTGTTTGCGACCGCTGCCCGCAGCAGATCGCGGTTGAAGTGGAATCCTCCAAGGTATCCGGAGTGGTGCTTCAGCCTCAGAGCATCGTTGGTGAAATGCTCCAGTGTCATGAGCGACGCATGGATCCTGTACGGATTCATACGACTATTATGTAGACGGTCCTGCCGAGATATTCTTTTGGGCAGTCTATCTTTGCGCTGTTCCCGAACTTCGTGACGGTTCGTATGAAATATCCCTCTATGCCCTTCACCTCTATCCTGCTGGCAGGCGTTATGGGTTTCTTTATCATCGGATATACACTCCATATCCGATATTAATCTTGCGCAGAATCCTGATCCGGATTGCAAAAATGAAATTCTATTGGTCACCGAGGATAATTACGTTCGGAGATACTGGTAATACAAGAATGTTTATGCCTGTAAACTACATAGTGTAATCAGTGTTGTAATTGGACAACGAACTCATAAGTGTACGTCTCAAACCCGGAACCAAGGAGAGATTGAAAAAACTGGGTATCAATACTTCGGAAGAGGTACGAAAATACTTGGAGGAGCTTGCATGGAAACAGGATGTTTTGAACACCATGAATAAGCTGGAGATTCTCTTGCGCAAGCATTCTAAACCATCAAAGTCAGGATTTGCAGTTAAGTCAGTACGCGAGGATCGAGATGAAAATCATTGATTCTTCCGCGATAGTCAAATTCTTTAGTACTGAACCTGGCTGGGAGAATCTACGTGAAATCATGAACTCACCAATCACTATTGAACTCTCTATAAAGGAATTGGGAAACGCACTGTGGAAGAAGGTGAATCAAAGGCTTTTCCAAAAGGAGAGCGCAGTTGAAGTTCTTACGGAATTTCAGCGGATTTGCAAGTTCTTTGATCAGCGAAAGTATCTCAAAAGAGCATTTGAGATTGCAGTCACTCATAACATCACAATATATGACTCACTGTTCATTGCCGCAGCAGTAGCAGAGAACTGTGAACTAGTCACATCGGACAGAAGACAGGCGGAAATTTCCAAAGAACTTGATATCAAGACGGAATTAATCTAGCAACGTTCTAACTAAAACACGGTGATGGTTGCAAACCAGAATGGGTTGACTATACATATTGTGGGTCTCTTCCCCTAAACAGCCGAGAATTTTTGTTCCTGTCTGAAATCTATTATTCTTGTCCATTTCAATTAATCCTGAACCTAAGTCTCTGGCAAACTGCACTTTATAATTTGTTTTTCAAGAAGATTGAATCTTCAGCGTCTTGATCCTTATGTGAGAGACACAACAAAAATGAGAACCGCAAACCGGGAATACGAAATGCCCTAACCATTTTGGGATTAGCAATTTCATCTTGTTGTTCTTTCTTGATCTGGTAATAAAGATGGAACCAAATATGCAAACAGAGGCGGAAGTGTTCCAAGCAATATACGACAGCGATGATCCGGCGAATGGTTCAAATTTCTTGGATTTGCAGGGGTTGTCAAGAAAACATGTGTTAAACGAGGAGGATCTGGTCATTCCTCTCCTGGATCATGTTATATCGGACCTGAGCAAATCTCCGGATAAATTCGTAGGGCTCAAGGAGGTTGCAAGAGTGTTCTCAGCCAAGCATTTAGAGATGGAAAAAGAGCATGAAGTTGCTAAGAGCACTGCGCACAAGTACGCTGAGTTGGCGAAAATAACCAAAAATGAGCGAGCCTACAATATCTGGTCCAGTCTTGAAAGCCACATGGATCTAGAATCCAAGGCACTGGAGTTGGCCTGGGTCACAGCTTCGAACATACTGCGGAGTCACTAAACTGCACATCAACGAGTCAAATCAATCTTATTCTAAGATTATGCCTGACCTAATCTATGTGAAATCCTCGTGACTGCTTCAGTCAATTCCAGCACAGCTCTTTCCCTCTCAGTAAAAAAGGCGCATTTCTCCATCCGGATAGATAGAAGATCCTTTGCAGATTCTCTTCAATGGGTCCCATGCGAGGATCTAACTATCCTGTCACATTCCCTCCTTTCACGATAGAGTTTTTCCAAGTTTCTAAATTGGCTAGTTTCCTTTAACCAACAATGGGTGGATTTTTTCCCTGATTTCTTTTTGTTTGGAGAGAACTGGCGCTTTGTGGTGGTTCCTCACTCCTCCTCGCCTCAAATGGGCGTATATTTATCTCCGGTGATCTTGAAATCATCGCCTGGATCTGTTTTCCTGAAACCAACCACATCATTATCACAGCCCATGATTAACCGGAACATTCTTTTGATCAACCTGATCTTCCTATGTCTTTAGGGAATGGAACATTTGGTCCCAATCAATAAAAACCCTTCCGAAAGAGAAAGTACCAACCAGCAGTTTCGGCAGGAATCTCCCTAACAACATAGGGATAATGGTTGAACCTTACTCGGAACTTAGGTGCTAGTGAGACACTATGACAAAGACTGTTGCAGAACTGATCATTGATTCACTAGCCGCAAGCGGGGTCAAAAGAATATACGGAGTACCAGGGGATTCGATAAACCCGTTAGTAGATTCTATCCGAAGGAGAAAAACAATAAGATATGTGCAGGTGAGACACGAAGAGGGGGGAGCATTTGCGGCTTCCTTCGATGCGAAATTGAGCGGAGATATTTCGGCATGTTTCGGCACATCCGGGCCGGGTGCAATTCACCTTCTGAACGGGCTGTATGATGCAAAGATGGACAGGGCATCGGTTGTGGCCATAACTGGGCAGGTGAGCTCCGCACTCCTCGGCAAGGATTCGCACCAGGAGGTTAATCTAGTCAAGCTGTTTGACGACGTGAGCGTCTTCAACAGGTTTGTTCCAGATGCAAAAATCGCGCCGTACCTGATTGCGAGGGCGATAAGGGAAGCTAAACTGGGGCACGGAGTAGCACATTTGAATATACCTGTAAATGTTCTGAGAGACAAAGTTGAGGAGTCAGACTATTGCTACACAGAAATACCACAGGTCGCATACAGTCCGAGCTTGGATTCTGTTACCGATCTGGTGGCAAAGAGCCAGAAACCCATTTTGCTCATAGGATCTGGAACTGTTGGAAGGAGTGATCTGGTTAGCACCTTTTCTGAAAAAATCGGTGCACCAATTATATACGCCTTGATGGGAAAAGGCGTCATTGACGACAACGATCCAAGGGTGATGGGGGGCCTCGGAATGCTGGGATCGAAATCTTCACTGGAAGCGATTAAGAGATCTGATCTCATAATCGCTCTCGGAACATCCTTCCCCTATGCAGGTTTCATACCATCTGACAAGATCATAATACAGGTCGACACTGACCCAAGAATGCCTGGGCGAGTCTTCCCTGTGACATTACCTATACTTTCGGATACTCGTACCTTCCTTGAATCCATGATTCAGGCAGTTCCAAAAAAGGACACAGGTTTTGTTGATGACCTTGCTTCAGCGAGGGATTCTTGGCGCAGTTCTCTGGTAGAAGACGAGAACCGCACCACAAATGGAGTCAATCCAATGGAACTCGCACGGATACTCTCCGATGAGGCTGAAAAAGACAGCGTCGTTGTGACCGATACTGGGAATACTACCGTATGGATTGCAAGGCACTTCATGGCTTCTGAGGGACAGAGGTTCCTGTTCTCAGGAGCACTCGCATCGATGGGCAATGGCCTTCCAGGGTCTATTGAAGCTGCGTTGGGTACAGACAGGCAGGTCATAGCAGCCGTGGGAGATGGAGGGTTTGCAATGACCATGATGGAGCTTTCAACAGTAAAGAAGTACAACATACCGGTCAAGATCCTGTTATTCAACAACAGTAAGCTCGCCATGATAAAGTATGAACAGGAGGTTCTTGGATATCCAGAATGGGGAGTTGGCCTATACAACCCGGATTTCTCGATTGCCGCTAATGCCTATAAAATCAATTCCGATCGAATCGAATCGCATATGGAAATCAGGTCAAAGATTAGAGAAATGCTTGACCATAATGGTCCTTTTGTTCTCGAGGCGATCACAGATCCAAATGTTCGTCCCATGCCGCCCAGGATTACAATCGAGCAGGCGACTGGATATCTGGCTGCAAACATAAGGGAACACGTGGCGTACGACCCCGAAATCCCAGCGATGCAGGAGTGATCGTCATGCGTGCCCATACTAGAACAGTGTCGAACAGACAGTCGGTTGTCGTCGTCGGGTTCGGCTTTGGAGGGTTATCTTTCGTCAGGTCCTTGAGGAAACACATCAGTTCTAGATCATCAGGGAACTACGATATAATCGTAATAAGCAAGGATGACGTGATCACGTTCACTCCTCTCCTCCCACTTGTATCTGAAGGCAAACTCAGAACGGGGAGTGTGACTGAAAGCATTTCTGATATGGCCGACAGATTAGGATTCAAGTTTGTGCATTCGCCGGCACGGAAGATTGATCTCCAGAACAGACGTGTTATTACGGATGGCGACGAAATCAGGTTCGATCACCTCATTATCGCGACCGGCTCTACAGAAAATTACTACGGTATTCCAGGTGCCAGGCAGAACTCGCTTCCTCTTAGAAGAGTACGCGATGCAAGAATCATCCAATCCGAAAAAGATGGGTTGGTCGCCTCATGCTGCGATTCTCCTGACACGCAATTTTCCGGAAATGCTTCATTTGTTATTGTTGGAGGTGGACTTTCAGGTGTTGAGACAGCAATGAGTCTCAAGAATGCCCTACGTGTGGAAGGCGGCAACAGCTGCAGGTTCCGGGACAATGGAATCTGCATCATAGAGGCAGCTGAAAGGCTTGTCCCAAAAGAACCGGAGATAGTATCCGAAGAGGTCGAGAAGTACCTGGTGCATTCCGGAATACGGGTGATGACGAAAACCAAGGTTTCAAGCATAGATCACGGCAACGTGGCCCTGACTGACGGAACCACCATAAGAGCTAAAGAAGTGATCTGGACTGCAGGCATAAGGTCAAATGCGACAGAACTGGAAATACCGGACTCTGTGATAGATGATAGATCAGGAAGAATAGTGGTAGATCACTTCCTTCGGATACCCGGGTTGAGGGAAGTTTATGCTATTGGGGATTGCGCACTTGCCAAAGATCGGTTAGGCAGCCCGCTCCAACAGAACGCTTCGGTCGCGGTGCAGGAAGGGAGATACCTAGGGAAACAGCTAGCTTTCTTGCTACGACATGGCACAATAAAGAAGACGCGGTTCGACTTCAGATACTTCGGACATGTCCTGATGTTGGGAAATGAAAACTTGTTCATAAGTCCCGGCAATGGAGTTATAAGAGGCGGTCTAGGTCGCATGATAGCATTCATTGTACCTATGCTTGACCTGTTTTCCTGGAAGAATCGCGAGTCGTTGATAATGGACAAAGTGAGGGTGGTTGCACATCGTAGAGACGCGACGTAGGAACATCGGTGACCTCAACCCAGGTGCGTCCATACACGAACAATTTCCATCCGACCACGAAATACATGGGAACTAGTTGCGAAGCCTCGCTAAGTGAATCGTTGGCAAGTCTTGTGCACCTAATCCTTGGGTAAACTGCCGACGGGATCGCAGCTCTTGAATAACAATTTCGTTTTCTTCGTTGCAGAAGCGAATTCAGTCGCACAGCAACTAAGGAGTGCCTAAACTGTTTGGGATTACAAAGAAACCTTGGGGAAGCATTGTCGTTTATGGAAAGCGAAACGTCATATCTGGACAA
>JAMDBT010000049.1 GCA_023487205.1 Thermoplasmatota archaeon | reverse complement strand
CCTGTTCAGGTTTGATCAAGTTGAAGTCTTTATTGATCAGGGTTTCTATCTCATTTGTCTTCCAAGTTATCCTGAAGCAATTGTCAATTGGTATGGATATTGATAGTCCTAGATTCTCAAAATTAACCGCAACGTGAGCGTCATGTATCTCCGTTTTCAGCATCGTGCCAGGCTTCACTGCCTTGGAATTCTGAGGTCTAGAATACTGGTCGTCGATCCTGTCCCGTTCTCTGGTGTATAGTAGGGAGTCTTCTGCGACTTTTTCACCAAACATTGAACTGAAATTTCTGAATTTTTCGGAGAATTCCTGCATAGTCTAGTCGAGTTATACTACTGGCAGTAATTAACTTTGGTGCAAAATGTAATGCAAAATCACTTCCGCCTATAACTTAGTCTTATTTTCCGCACTTTTCAAAATATATTTTTTAAAAAATGACTGTATAGTGAACCCCCTACCTTTTTGTCGTGAAAGGGAATTGTGAGGAGCGCGAATGACGGGACCTGGGGAAGAAGAGTGACCGTATTTGACATATTGATGCCTCAAAGGAGTCTTCTCGTTTCGACTTCTTCCTTCAATCTGCGATAGGTTTCCCAGCGGACTCGCACAATCTTGGATAAGTCACTACCCGCGGAAATAGACTTTCTGAGGAATTCGATTGTTACCGGATCAGAGGGATACCCGGAACCAACATTGCCGTAGATTCTGGCGATCTCTCCGACGATCCTATCTCTCTCGACTTTGCTGATAATTGACGCTGCTGAAACCGCAGGAATGCGCTCATCGGCTTTATGCAGGCACACGACCTTTCTCCCGGTGGAACGACTCAACTCATCGGACAACCTTTCCTCGTTCACGTCAAAGGAATCAACGTACACTTCTTCCTGAGAATGTGATATCAGTTCAATCGCAGCTTTCTTTTCTAGCTCATTCAAAGTGCCATGCTGCATGAATCTGTTAATTTCCTGTGAGTCAATTACTCTTATTTCGTACGAGAATTCATTCCGTATTGCAGCAGAGAGGTAACTTCTCCTGGTAGGTGACAGCTTTTTGGAGTCCTTGACTCCCAGTTCAGCAATCCGATCAGGGTCTCCGGTAACTATTGACATCACCATTGGGCCAATGACAGGACCCCTGCCCGCTTCGTCAATTCCGCTCTGTTTCTGTGATCGAGGCAACTGGATCAGGTTAATAGCGGGGAACGAAATATAACGATGCTTATGCAGGGCACATCACCGACGGTGGCACTATCGGCAGTCAGTAAGTCGTATGGCGACGTAACTGCTCTCAATAACGTGGATTTGGAGATTTTTCCCGGTCACATTTTCGGTGTTCTCGGGCCAAACGGCTCCGGCAAGAGCACCATGCTCAAGCTGATATCTTCGGTAATCCAGCCTGATCACGGGAAAGTTAGGGTGCTTGGAAGGGACTGCAGTGATGAATACGTGTGGGTCAGGCACCACGTTGGATTTGTTCCGGAGAATTCCGTGATATATGAGTCGCTGAGCGCCACGGAATACCTTTCGCTCGTTTCCTCTGTGTATGGGATTGAGACTCGTACTTCCCGGGAGAGGATATCCGCGCTTTCTGATGCTCTTGCCACCAGCGACATAATGGACGAGCTGGTGGGAAGCCTGTCTTTTGGAAACAGGCAGAAGATTTCCATCATAGCCGCCCTTGTGCACGATCCTGAGGTCATCATACTCGATGAGCCCACGAAGGGCCTGGACCCGAGGTCCTTCAGGATTTTCAAGGATGTGCTGTCGATGCTGGCAAAACGGGGCAAGACCATAGTCTTCTCGACCCACGTCCTTGAGATCGCGGAGGAACTTTGCGAGAGATTGTGCATAATGTATCGGGGAGAAATACGTGCATCCGGGCTGGTCTCCGACTTCGTCGGAACTGGCAAGGACAGGCGCAGGCTTGAGGAAACCTTTTTCCGGATCACGGGAGAAACGAGCCTGGAGTCCCTCACGAGAGGGGTTGGGAGGGCGTTTGCCTGACCCGGTCAATTGAGTCAATTCTGGCAGAGCGCATAATGATTGAGCAGCGTTACTCAGCACTAAAGAATCTCACCTCTTTCCAGAAAAGGCTGAATGGTGCCGTCAACTCCGGCAGGTATATTTCCAGGTTTGTCTGGTTCAACTACATCGCGGGTGCGATTACATTTTCCCTGATTTCCGCGTTCGTCATTCTGTGGAACGGCCTGGTGGTGTTCGGAGGGGACTATCTTAGGGAATCGTCAATGATCTTTGTGCTGTTTGTATATGCATTGATGATCAATGTTTACAACGCGCTTTATTTCCTTGGATCCGTAAGGAGGGGGCACCTGGTTGAACCGCTGGCATATTCCCCAGTTGCAAGGCCTGAGTCAATACTGATGAGATGCTACCTGAAATACTACGCTTCCCTTTCGTTCTTCATAACAATGCCGGGTACCATATTCCTGGCCATGCGGACGGGTAGCACTGCCGTAATTCCGCTTGCTCTTGCCTGGACTGCCGGTATAACACTCTTTTCATGGCCAATTGGCGTCCTTATATCCTACAGATCAGGCAGGCCGCGGAGGAAATTGGGTTTTATAGATCCCATTTTCAGGATTTTTTCCTTCGCAGTTTCCCTTGCCGCCCTGGAAGTGATCCTTTTTCTTCCGCAGCTTATCCCAAGTCTGCTACCCAATTTGCCGTCCCCGGTCTCTCTTGCACTATTCCCGATTAACATTGCCTATATACTGCAGGGAGCGTTCGTTTCTTCCTCCCTTCCACTGATGGGAATCGCAGCCACGTCCCTGTACCTTGTTTTCTTCATAGCTGCGGTCTACCTGACCCTTAATTATCTCGGCCGAAGAATCAGGGCTGGGGGTCTCGATCAAACCGTTGGCCCCAGGAAAGGTTCCTACTATTCGGAACCGATACACCGTGCACTGGAGAGAAAGGACAGGAAAATTCTCCTGAGGGATACACAGGTTGCCACCCTGATCGCAATTCCCATTATCGTTGCCATCCCCACAGTATTCCCGGTATTCCTCCCGCCGTCCGGGGTTAACGCGAACCCGCTGGGAATCTATTACCTCCTCCTCTCCGTTACCGCTGTGTGTGCCGCGTTCTATCCATCCATACTTCTGATTTCCGAGTCTGGCAGCTTTTCGATCTGGAGGCAATTGCCGGTCTTTCCTGTGGCAATGCTCAGGTCAAAGCTGAAGCTCGCCCTGAAAATGTTCCTGATCGTCGTAATCCCCCTGATGGCAGCTGCCCTTCTCAGGAGCGGGTCTTCGATTCCGTTCTACCTGAGCATATCCGCCGGTCTCGTATCCGGGTTCGTATTCCTGAGTATCGTAAACACGAGGTACCTTTACGGCAAGATTCCTACGGAGGCAGAAAGGGTAAACTTGGACACCTTCGGGGGAAACCTTGGAATGCTTCTCCTATTCAGTACCTCAATCATTCTCCTTGTGATTCCCATAGTCGCAGGCAACTTTATCGCAGTGGCCCTGCCCGTAAGCGCGAGCCTGAAAGGGCTGATGAATTCGATCATCGACTCGATCATAAATGTCCTCATGATGGTGGGGGCAGTGCATTACTTGGGGCGACTGGGCGGGTAACCACCTCACGGTTCCACTAACACGATCGCGTCCAGCATTTTGCGGGGGTTACGCCCCGGAGCTCGGTACAGCATTGGAATGCAACGCCTGAAGATATGCGCCGAACGCTATGGCCCACAAAATGATTGGATAATACAGCATCCTCTCCGCTCCTCCTCCGCCAAGAACGTTGGCTAGCCCGAAGATATTGAGCGTCCACGCGGCCAGGGAGATAAGGCCAAGTGAAACCGAAGTTTTCTTCAATTGTCCGGAGATGATTCTTGGCGACCCTATGCACGTCAGGGACCCGAAAATAAACGCCATTAGAGCGCCGATTCCATGAAGGGATGAAAGAACGTTCCACGGAAACAGGCTCACCATGACTATTCCTATGCTGGTCAGGTAGAATGAGACGGAAAGGAGTACATGGCCCCGGCCGCGAAAGAGCAGATATGTGCTCGCAATCCAGAGCACTCCTACAACCAGGAGCTGGAAATTCCAGAAGAGTTCGGTTGGGGATCCCGCTCCCCCAAGGTAGCTTATTGCATCGGTTCTCACGCTGTATCCAGGGATTGCAGCCTCTGCAGCAGTCGTGCAAAGAAAGAAGATGATGCCTCCGACCATAAAACCGGCACCGGAAACTTTCGCGCCACGCGAGCTAATAGATTGCGAATTATTGTTCACTTCTATTGAGGGGAAACGAAGAAAGGATTATAAGTTGTTTTTATATGTGCGGCTCGCCGTGATGGTCGATGGTTGACGCTAGAAATATACCTTCAGATGCTCTAATCAATGGTCTGTCTGCCAAGTTCAAGGAGGACAGCAGGATCGTGCCCCCGCCGTGGGTGAATTACCTCAAAGCAGGAATTCACAGGGAAAAGCCGTGGACGCAGGACGATTGGTATCAGGTGAGGTTGGCGTCTACGCTGAGAAAGATTTCAATATACGGTCCCGTGGGAATATCCAAGCTGAGCAGCTACTATGGCGGGAAAGTTGACAAGGGATCTGCCGGTTATCATCCGGGAAAGGGGAGCAGGTTCCTGGTGAGACACATGTTCCAGGTTCTGGAATCGCTTGGCTACGTGAAGAAAGATAAGTCCGGAAGGACCATTTCGCCTGAAGGAAGATCTCTTCTGGACAAGACTGCCAAGGAAGTTTTAGAGAAGATGTCGAAGGAGGATTCTTCTTTAAAGAAGCTATTGTGATTATCGTATCTGATTAGAAAGTGGGAGGTGACAGGCTCTGGATAGTGATGATGACATCGAGGCAATAAGAAGGAGAAAGATGGAGGAACTCCAGAGATCTGCTGCGGATGAACAGATGGTAGAGGAACAGAAACGATCCGCAGATATTGAGCGTGCAAGGCGGCAACAGATCCTGAGGCAGATCCTCACGCCAGAGGCAAGAGAGAGATTGAGCCGAGTGAGGCTCGTTAAGCCCCAGCTGGCCGAGAACGTTGAGAGCCAGCTAATACAGCTCGCCAGTGCAGGCAGGGTGGGAAGGCAGATTACCGACCAGGACGTCAGGGACATACTGGACAAACTGAATCCAGGCAAGAAGGAAGTTAAGATAGAGAGGAGATAAGGCAATGAGCAGGAATAAGGAGACGGGCAGGAAAATCAGGCTTCTTAAGAGAATCAAGTCCAACAGGCGAGTTCCTGGCTGGGTCATGATGAGAACGGACAAAAAGTTCACGCAGAACGAGAAGAGAAGGCACTGGAGAAGGAATAACTTAAAGCTCTAGGTGAAATTGAATGGTTGAGGGTCAAGTTACAGAAGAGACATTTCTTAACATACCATTGAGGAAGGCGAAGCTGGCATCCAGGTCAAGGAGAGCGGATACAGCCATGCAGGTTATCCGGGAACACGTTTCGAGGCATAGCAGCGCGGATCTGGAGGACATATGGATTGACCCGAAGATCAACGAAATGATCTGGGCAAGGGGGAGGAAGAAACCCTCATCCAGCATACGTGTTAGAATAGTGCAGTTGCAGGACGGAACCACTGAAGTGATCCTGCCGTAATCATATGGTAAGATCAGTCTCTGTCCTCAGAAGCAACTTTATTGGCGTTTATTTGAAAGCTTCCGAGGATATGGTTCTGGTTCCTCCCAGAATTGAGGAGGATTCGTTATTGGCCATTGAGGAAGAACTCAAGGTCAGCGCGACAAAGGCATTCATCAACGGCACCAGCCTTGTCGGCGCAATGAGCGTGATGAACTCAAACGGGATCATACTGCCTTCAGGGTACCTGGGAGATTACGATCTGAATATCCCGGGAGACAGGAACGTGCTGTACCTGGAAGACAAGATAAACGCGATCGGGAATGACATCGTCGCAAACGATAAAGGGGCGATGGTCCACACCGGCTTCTCCAAGTCATCCGTCAGGAAGATTCAGGAAGCGCTCGGAGTGGAGGTCATCAGGGGTACCATTGGAAAGTCCAAGACTGTCGGCAGTGTATCAGTGGTCACCGCAAAGGGGATGATCGTGACTCCGGATACCACCGAGGAGGAACGCAGCGAGTTGTCATCTTTTTTCAAGGTGCCGGTAAAGGACGCCACCGCCAATTTCGGGAGCGTTTACGTTGGTTCATCGGTTGTGGCCAACAGCAAGGGCGTTCTTGTCGGCGAGTCCTCCACTCCAATAGAAATCGGAAGGATTGACGACGCACTGTCCTGATACTGATCCTATGTCAGTGAACCACTGACGAAATCCTGACGAGAGAGTGAAGTTTAATGCCATTTTCAAGGAGCAGGGCTTCTCCCCCTTCCTCCCTGTCCACGACACAGTAGACGTTCTCAACTATGGCACCGTGATCGCGCAGCAGCGCAGCCGCTCTCAGGACAGATCCGCCAGTTGTGACGACATCCTCCACGATTGCAACCTTCTTACCGGAAACGTGGTTTCCGATGAGCAGGGAGACATTCCCGTGCTGTCTTTCCTTCCTTATTATTGAATACGGGATGTTCTTCTTCAGCGCCACGGCCACCAGAATGGGGACCGCACCTAACTCGACGCCTGCTGCCGCTTCTTCCTTCATCATCCGGGATATTTCGTCCGCAACGCGGCTAAGGTTTCCAGTATTGGTGTTGAATTCCTTCAGGTCCACATAGAAAGTCGACTCCTTTCCAGATGTAAGAATGAACTTGCCTTTCTTTATTGCGCCCTCATTCACAAGATCGTCTGCGAGCATTCGCATCTCAATTATTCGGCATTATTAACAGTTTCATGTCCGACATAGGAACCGCTGAGTCCAATGAAGTGCTTAGACGACACGTCCAGGAAAGTCTGCAAATACGTTGAAAATGTATTTATACTCCGAATGCAATATTGTCAGACATGCTCTCAATGACCGATCAGGCGACCCAGAAGATGTGGGAAGATGAGATGAGCCTCCAGATCAAGGTACCGGAGGACAGTTATTACTGCCCGCAGGACGAGATTATCGAGAGGGCCGAAATGCTGCGGCGAGTGAGGATCAGAATTGTAGGCTGCGGTGGAGCAGGCTGCAACACTGTAGACAGTCTCATGGAAATGGGAATCTCGGGGGCAGACCTTCTGTCAATCAACACCGATGCCCCTCACCTGAGAAGAAAGAGATCAATGGCAAAGCTCCTGATCGGGAAGAGGAGAACCAGGGGGGAAGGCGCTGGAGGATTTCCCAAGATCGGCGAGGAAGCCGCACTGGAGGAAATAATCAGGATAAGGGAGATGATGGGGGGATCGGACATCACCTTTGTGACGTGCGGCCTGGGAGGCGGCACCGGAACCGGTTCTGCGCCAGTAGTTGCAAGGGCAGCCAAGGAGTCCGGATCGGTTGTGATAAGCATAGTTACCCTTCCGTTCAGGTCAGAGAACAAGGAGAGGATGGATAATGCAATGGGGGGGCTTGAAAAGCTGTTCATGTACTCAGATACGATCCTGGCAATCCCAAACGACAGGATTGTTTCCATGTCACCGTCCAAGAAGATGGATGATGCATTCAAGTTTGCCGACTCCGTTCTAGCGGAGACCATAACCGGGCTCACGGAACTGATCACAAAGCCTGGAGACATAAACATAGACTATGCAGACGTCTCACATGTCCTGAGGCTGGGCCGGACAGCTGTCGTGGGAATCGGAGAATCTTCCATAGGAAAGGAAGGTGTAATCAGCGCAGTTAAGCAGGCAATCGAATTCCCTCTGCTTGAGGCGGACACCGGAACAGCGAAAGGTTGTCTTGTGAGTATCGTGGCAGGCGAAGACGCAACGCTCAGGGATCTTGAAATTGCAATGACGGAAATTCAGGCACGAATCAGGCCGGATGCAACGATGAAGTTCGGGGTGAGGTATGACGAGGCGATGACCGGCAGAATCAAGGTTATGGCTCTTCTCGTGGGGGTCACGTCACCATACTCTGTTAATGCTCCTGAAGACATAAAGAACATAGAGAGGCTGGTATCAGACGAAAAGGATCATGCAGAGATCGACTTTATCAGGTAGACGAAAGAACGTTCATGCATCACCGTAAATTTGCCGGATAAGTGGAGTTTCAGTTTCGGTCCTGCGGCTTAGACATTATATGGAATAAATCACTTAAGGCGGGATGGAGAACAGGCTCATTGTTGCCCTGGATCTTACGGACGGCAGCAAGGCTCTAAGTCTAGCCAGGTCTCTTGCCAACTACGTATTTGCCGTTAAGGTGAATTGGCCGCTGATCCTGGGATCGGGGTCGTCGATTATATCAGAAATGTCAGGGTTTGTAAAGGTAATATGTGACTTCAAGGTCGCGGACATCCCAAACACGGTCCGGTTGATAGTCGAAAAAACCAGGGACCTTGGAGCGTACGCGACAATAGTTCATGCATTCCCGGGAGGGGATTCGCTGGAGACTGCGGTTCAAAGCGCTGGAGGCATGAAAATAATCGGAGTCGTGGCAATGTCTCACCCGGGAGCATCGCAGTTCGTGAATCCAAGGAGAAGCGATCTTCTGGACATCGCGAAGAAAGCAGGGGTATATGGGATTATTGCTCCGGGAAATAACCCTGATTTGCTCGGGGAATTGCGTGCAGAATCGTCGGGCCTGAAGATTTTCGCCCCGGGCGTGGGAGTGCAGGGGGGAAGTCCAGTGGAAGCAGTCAGGGCCGGAGCAGATTATATCATCGTTGGTAGGTCCATATACGAGTCTGAGAGTCCGGTAGACGAAGCGAGAAAAATAAATGATCAGGTCTCCTCGGTTTCTGCGCCTCAATAAATCGTTATATTGCTTTGACATCAGGAAAGATGGAGAAGTCAGGGGAATACGAACTTGATTACTGGTCGTCGGTGTCTCATGGAGATACCCGCCTGACGGCAAAAGAGGCGCAGGAGATCAACTCGGAACTCTCCCTGTATGACCTCATGGAGGTTGGGCAGAGGCTCACTTCCAGGCAGGTCGGCGACGTTGTTTCATACGCGATCTCATACAACATAAATTATTCAAACTACTGTGCGGCCAGCTGCCCCATATGCGCTTTCTACGTTCCGATAAAGACCAAGGGGAAAACGGACAGGGGCTACGAACTCTCCGTTCAGGACGTTGGTAGGGAGACTGAAGCGGCGAAGAAGGTTGGCGCCACAGAAATACACATAGTGGGCGGCTTCAATCCCGATCTTTCACTGGAGTATTACGAGTCCATATTTTCTGAGGTCAAGAAGCGATTGCCAGGCATAACGCTGAAAGCTCTTACCATACCGGAGATTGACTTTATCTCCACAACCACCAAGAATTCACTCAGGGAAGTCGTTGAAAGATTCGTGAAAGCGGGAATGGACGCCCACACCGGAGGGGGCGCAGAGATATTTTCGCCGGAGATCAGGAAGCAGATCACCACTCCTGAGAAGATATCCGGGGAGAAGTGGCTGAGCGATGCCGCTCTCATTCACTCAATGGGGATTCCGGGAAACTCTACCATGACCTATGGCCATGTTGAGGACTGGCCGCAAATCATAGACCATATGATCAGGATAAGGGATTCCCAGCTTGAAACTCCGGGATTTCTCTCATTCATCCCGCTGAAATTCAGTCCCGAGAATACGCCGCTCCTCAAGATGGGAAAGGTTAAGGGTCCGGCTCCGGCCGACAAGGATCTCAGGGTTATAGCACTTGCCAGGATCATCATGGGAATGGCAATCAGGAACATCAGCGTCTACTGGGTATCCCTGGGGAAAGAGGTGGCACAGGTTGCCCTTGGATGCGGAGGGAGCGATCTCGTTGGAACCGCATTCAGCGAGAAGGTATTCGGCGCGACAAACAGAACGGAACAGACAAGCACCGAGGAACTCGATCACATGATAAGGGAATCCGGACGGATCCCGGCAGTGAGGGACACGCTTTACAGGATTGTGAGATACTCTTAAAATTGGTACAAACGTGTACCAATAGTCCGATATATTAACTCCTGACTTCAGAGATCATGTACGGCAAAATTGCTATAGCTTTGGCAATAGTCGCCCTACTGCTGGGTACGACGTCCGCAGTGGCTGCCACGGGAGTGAATACATCCCAGAGCACGATGGGGAATTTCTCCTTTGGATACAACAGCGCTGCAAGCGTCATAACCAATCTCAGCTTTCAGGGCAAAGAAAACTCGTACCTCGTAGCCAACGACGTCTACGTTAACGGCACATCGGTAGTAAACGGGACAACCACCCCAACAGGAAGCATTTCTCTGAACAACGGATCCATCGTAAACACAGGAAAGGAAAACCTGTTTCTGGTCGCGGACTCGGCAGGTCTTCCATCAGTGACATTTGTCCTCCTTTCTCACCCGTCCAGGGTTTCCGTACCAGTGAACATGACCCTGACAATGGGAATGAACGTCAACTCCCTGACGTTTTACCAGGTTGCTGTGGGAAACAGGAGCGCGATGATCTTCAGTAACGGAAACGCAACCGTATCCGGGGATTCGCTGGTCTTCTCGCATCCCTCGCAAAACCCGGTCCTTTTCGCTGGAGTTTCCAACTGGGAGTCAGTCAGCGAATACCTACAGAATCAGCTTCAATCCCGGGCAAAGTTCCACTACAACAGCACCACCGACCAAGTAACGGGCTCGTTCGTCAGTTTCGGAGTCAATTCCTCCACGGGATCAATCAGCAATTTCTACTCCCAGCTAACTAGCAACACTGTCTTCTCATCCATCACCGTGTCCGGAAACACCAACTTCACCTTTGGAAGTGGAATGCCAGTGTTTCCGCTTAACTCTCCCATCGTGATCGGGTCGCTGTTCGTGTATGCCACTAATACTTCCGTCTACGCAATTCATGACACGCCATCGATAGCCTCAAGGTTTGTGTTCAACAACGGAAGCGCTGTCTTCACACTGGGTTCTGGCATGAACGCAACTGTGTACAACACGAGCGGCCAGACAGGCGTGGATCAGGGCATAAGCGGCCAGGTCATGGGCAATGAATCGGCTGCTGCCCAGGACGTGGTGGGAACAAATTACGCCATGGAGGGTGGTCACAGCATCGTCTATGTGCACGGCAGGGAGTTCCGGGGATTCCTGGTGGTCAGGAACGCGAACGCATCAGTATCGGGGAACCAGATCATCGTGACAGGCAGTCACGTTGGAATGGTTGGCCTGGTCGCGCCCGAGGGCCTGCAGGGTACGTCGCAGAGGGCAATCGCCGACCTTGAGTACGCAATACTCACGCACAGGGTAGGAGCGGAATTGATGATCACAAACACCAATGGAACCATCAACGAACTCTCCGTGGAATACAACGGGTCCATGTCACTTAGCGTAACCAATATGGGCGCTGGAAAAGTGGCAATGACTGTTTCGTCCCTGCAGCACGTGGGGAATGTGATTGCGGTGTTCATATCCAACTCCGTGTTCTCAAACACGTCCAAGGTCTCCGTAACCTTCGATAACACTGCCGTCAGCGTCACAGACCTGAACGGCACCCTGAACTCTACCAGCACGACCGCTGCTACATACGTTCTGTTGCACATCAGGGGTGGACTTCTGCTTCTGATCCACGTGCCGCACTACTCAACGCACACGATTGACATAGCGTACTCGTCTGCAGGATCTTCTTCCCTCCCAGTCAGCGGAGGAGTCATTGTCCTTGCAGGAATTGGTGTGGTGGTGATAATCGCAGCCGCGGTAATGCTTACACGCAGGAAGAAACCATAATCTTCCTGCAACTTTTATTTTTCTTAATTTTTCCTATTTCTGCAAGTTCCACACTATTAATAATATACATTTTAAATAAATAGCAAGAATAGCAGGATGAAATATTGGAAGGTAGAAGCAACGATTCATAAATATAGCATTACACGCAAGGTTCATGGAGAGCTATTTTTCTGATCGATTTCCAGCAGCGAACAATCGCGTGAGAAAAAGATTTGTCATTCTTGCGACCATAGCTGTCTGAGGCGATTCCGCATAAGCAGGAAATATTGTTCCCACGCAGTAGCTGAGCCTCTCTGCCACACCTAAAATCCAGGTCGACAGTTCCTATCGCTGCTACCGGGAAAATCAAGAGTCAGGCGACCAGAGTCTGTTAGCCGAGGTCAGCGAAGAAAGCGGAGAATGATGTGAGAAATAGGTTTCTTCCGGATTCTGACATAGGCTGCATCCCTCACCTCACGGATACACTATTAGTGAACGACTCAAATGCCTGATGTGCTGAGAGGAAATGCCCCAAGCGTCTGGCGGCACGGGATAATGCTCACTGCGAAAGGTATTTATCCGGCAGGATAATGACCCGCTCGCTTCTGTGACGAAGGGTTTGCATGACCGAGCTTCTGGGTGAATTTGAACAAAAACGTGGGGTTTTCAGACAGATTGTCGAGGAACACGTAAGGAAGAGAGACAAGGCTGCCGAGGAAGCATCCAGGAATGCCGACGAGAGAGACATTCTGAACGCAAAGGTTAAGGAACTCAGGGAAGAAGCAAAGAAATTCATAGCAGAGAAGGCAACTCTCATTGAGCAGGTACAGAAGCTAAGGCCGGAAAAGGAGAAGGCTTATGACGAACTGGCCGAACTTAGGAAGGAATACCGGCTTGTGAGAGACGACGTGAGTGGCCCCATTGACCACAAGGAAATAGGGTTCATGGAGCGCGAACTGAAAAAGCTCATCAAGAGGCAAGAAACAACCGAGATGAACAAGGCAGAGGAGCAGAAGGTTGTTTCCGAGATACGGAAGCTGAACAATGAGATAAAGAAGTCCAAGGTCGCCTTCGAGGAAAATATCCAGAAGAACGATAAGGTCCGCGATATTAACATAAGGATAACCGAGAAGCGGAAGGCAGCGGAATCGATGAAGAAGGAAGTTGAAACAATCTCAGCCACGATCTCCAAGTTGAGCGAAGAAATCAACACCATGCTGCAGGAACTTGACGAAATCAGGAGGAAGTCGGATGAATACCACGAACTGTTCCTGAAATACAGCAAGGAATCAGAGAAGGAGCATCAAGCATTCATTCAGGCCAAGACCAGCCTCAGGGACCTCGAAAAGGAAATTGTATCCATCAGGTCGAAGGACCGGATTACCAGGAAGAAGGAGAGGGAAGGCGAGCTTAAGGAAAAGGCCAATGTTCTGTTTGACAAATTCAAGAGGGGAGAACAGCTCACCACCGAGGATCTGCTTGTTCTCCAAAAAGCCGGTTTTCTCTGAACGGACAAATCACGAAAAGCTGATTCTGGCAGAAGATCGTTTCCTAAAGAGAGTTATTGCTGAATCAGTCGTCATCCTCATTTCCGGAGGAAAGCGAAACGTTGTAGACCCGGGAATTGTTGTGTAGTTTCAGGCCGGGAGAAAGAACACTCTCGCTTATCTCGCACCCTTTTCCTATGGAGGTGTCCCTCATTATGACGGACTTTTCTATCCTGGTACCCTCCGCAATGGTAACGTGATCCATGACCATCGAATCCCTTATTTGCACGTTTTTCCCGATTACGACGTTATCGTATATGGCCGACGATGAAATATTCGTGGATTCCCCAACCTGGACCTCTTTCCCAAGGAAAGTGCTTCCAGTGATGGAAACCGATGACAGGGTATGCATCCCCACGTTCAGGATCACCTTGCCGTTTACGTGGTCGCTCCTGGTTTCTGTTCCATATTTCTCAGTCATTAACTGGTTTGCCCTGATCATGTCTGAAGGTCTTCCGGTGTCGAGCCATGTTCCGTTGATGACGAAACCGTGCATCTCTATGTTCCTGGCAATGAGATCTGGAAAGAGATCTCTTGCGAAGTCGTAGGGCCTATCTGCGGGTATCAAGTCAAGAATTTCCGGTTCAAGCACATACGCTCCGGCATTCACCAGCTTCGAAAATGTCTGATCGGGAGAGGGCTTTTCGAGAAATCTCTTGATCTTCCCTTTCTCCAGCTCGGCGATTCCGAATTGAGAAGGGTCATCGACCTTCGTCAGTGCGACGGTAACCTTTGCATTGTGTTCCTTGTGTGACCTGATCATTTCTCCCACGTCGAAGTCCGAAAGAATGTCACCGCTCCCGACGACGAAGGTATCGTCTATGAACATTGAGGCTAGTTTGATGCTGCCTGCAGTGCCTGCGGGCTCTTTCTCCACCGAAAAGAGTACGTGCTGATCCTTCTCCTTGAAGTCGAGAACACCGGTGATAAGGGCATCAAACTTGTAGCCCGTAGTGATAATCACGTCATTGATGCCTGCATTGTGGAACGAGGAAAGCATGTATCCGATGCATGGTTTTCCGGCAATTGGGACCAGCGGTTTGGGAATGGAATAAGTAATGGGACGAAGCCTTGTACCCTTCCCCCCTGCCATTATGACTCCTTTCAGCGACATTTCAAGCTTGACTCCTACGGTTCCCGGGATTGATGTGTGGTGTTGCCCCGGTTGCGCTGAAATTAGGCTTCAATTCATTAATCTTTTTGCGGGTTCGATCGATCTAGCCCAAGAATTGGACACCAGAACGACCGTATCAGTTCCAGGAATTGCAGATCTGAAGGAAGAAAGTCTCTAAACAGGATATACAGCATGCGGAAAACAAAAGGGAAGATTCTGCATGAAATGTGCATTTCCCAAATTGAGAGAAACGCTTCGCTAATGAGCAATATCCAATTAATTTCCACCCATAAGGTTGCTGCAGATGCCGCATATTGAACTGTTTTTCTATTTTTATTATTGAACAATAAAGGTTTTTCATTAAACCATTCTGGCATCCTTATGAGAGGTTCACTAAAGGTAAGGAGAGAAGAAGGTATGAGGTATGATTGCCTAGGAGATCTTTTTTCCGCGAGGCTTGAAGGGGAAAAGGTACACCTTCTCATAACGGACGGCATAGTGCTGGATTATCCGGGATTAATTAGCGAGGACGCAATGGACAAGATGTACGTCCAGAGAATACTCACGCCTTACCAGCTTGAAAAGATACTCATGGGTTCCGATAACAACCCGCACATACTCCTGCTTAAATCGGAGGTGCTTGAGTCATGGTCAAGGGCATCTCTGGAAAGCATCCATGACATACTTATGATAAAGACCAGTTACTATGGATGCAAGATAGACCTGATCATGGTCGGGAAACCAGGTGTCTACCAGTATTACCTCGGCGGGAAGCTAAACAATCCGGTTGATGTCAGTGTAGTCGAGGATCTGTCCCAATGGGAAGAAGTACCCCTACCTTAAGGCAGGCCACAGACACCCTCGTGGAACGATTCTCGCGCATGAAATCATGCATGAGATCGTCTGACATGGAATGGTTTGACGCTCTTATCAGAATGGGAAGGAAGCATTCTCCAGAGATATCAGAGGCAGGGCTTGATCCGGAGACTGGCTTCTTCATATCTGCACTTATGGAGATTCTGAAGAAAATGGATGATCTGACTCAAAGTGATAAAGTGTGAACCACCTCTTCAATGTGACTGGGGCAGATCGCCTGATCCTCTGGCACATGGACCATGACAGGATAAGGAAAACGTGGGTTAACAACACAACATGGATTTTTGTCTCGGGATCTGCATACGATCTTGAATTCCTATCAAGGCAACTTGACCTGGTGAACTGGGTCAGATACTCATGGGACGCACAGAGTGACATTTATGGTCTCCTTAAAGGAATAAGGATAGACCTCAGGCCTTCCCGGATCAAGATGATGATCGAAGCCATAGAAACCATAGGCTATGGAAGAAAATTCATGGTCTACAACGGGGACATCAACCCCAGTCTCCGCTATCTCTCTGAAAACAATCTCACCCTTTTTCCGATAGAATCTCTCATGTCTGCTGATCTCGTTCCGGAGATCGTCACGATAGACGGAAAAATGTCCAGGAACGGCTTGAAATCAATAGCCATGGATGGAAAGAACCTCGATCCCTCCAGGAGGGAAAGTTACGGGGAAATAGAGGAAAGGATCAGGGAGTCGAGCATAGTTGTTTACGGCAATTTCGGCAAGCAGTCGGAGTCCATACTCCGTAAGGTAGGGGATTTCGGATCTGGAAAATTCCAGCCCCGCGTTATTCCGGGATCGAGTTTTGAGTCCTATGGGCAGGTTCACTACAACTGCAACAGGATATCGATACCTGGCAAGATCTGCATCGAATCCTCATCCTTCATGTTCTCGGAGGCAGGCCTTAATGGCCTCGTGGAGCTGTCAAGAATTTCATCCATGCCTCTGGAAACTGCATCTTTAATTACACCCGGTACCGCGGTATCCGCGCTTGAAGTGTCGTATGCATTGAGGAAGGGGGTTCTTGTGCCGCTTTACAAGAACGATCATGAGGGGGAGAAGACCATAAGGGAAATGCTTGCCACGGACCGGGGTGGACTGGTTCTGCAACCGGACCCAGGGCTCTACGAAGACGTGCATGAGGTAGACTTCTCTTCCATGTATCCAAGCATAATCGTAAGGCACAACCTTTCCCCGGAGACACTGTCCCGGGACCGTGGAATGCAGATACCGGGAACGCCTTACCGTGTCAACAAGGCCAAGAGGGGATTCTTGTCCGAGGCTCTCCAGGGACTCCTAGAAAGAAGACTCTTCTATAAATCAGTAAAGCACCTGAACAGGATTTATGCGCGCCGCGACATAGCCCTGAAATGGATGCTCCTCACCTCATTCGGTTATACAGGATATAAGAACGCAAAGTTTGGGAAAATAGAGGTCCATGAGGCAATCACTGCTACTGGAAGATGGGCACTGACTCGGGCAATGAGGCTGGCAGAGTCCATGGGCTTCAGCGTTATCCACGGCATAGTGGATTCGCTCTGGATAACCGGGAATGGAGACGTGAACCAGTTGCTTTCCAAAATCCTGGAGGAAACGTCCATCGATATCGTGGTCGACGGTCATTATTCTTGGATACTATTCCTGCCCTCAAGATCGGGAACGGGCTCTCTCAACAGGTACATAGGCCTCCGCACAGACGGGTCTTTCAAGGTAAGGGGGCTTGACGCTAGGAGGCATGACGTTCCGGAGATATCAAAGAGATTCCAGCATGAGGCAATGGAACTGCTCAAGAACTGTGCCACTAAGACGGCCATTGCAGAGAAGAGGCGGGAATATTACGCTTTGAAACGGCGGTTCTCGGAGAACATCCGCAGTTTCCCTGATGAAGACTTCTACCTCATGGTTTCCCCTTCGCAGCACATGGAGGATTATGCTGTGAGGAACATGTCAAGGATCGTGATGAGCAAATGGAAATCCATGGGGTACGAGATAAACCCTGGCGAGGACGTCCTGGTTAAAGTGGTGAACTGGAAAATGAGGCTTGTGGAACCGGTCGACGGGCCCGGCGGAATAGACTATGGGTTCTATGGGAAATATCTGGAAAGGGCTGCTGAGCCATTTGACTATCTGATGCAGTGCGTTACGAAATCAGGATCAGGAAACCGTCCGAATAAGAGTCTCTATCTTTTCTCTGAGTAGCGCGGCAGGCACATCGGAAAGCCTGATGATCTTGGTGGGACCCATGTCGCGATCCGGTTTTTCCAGTCTTGATTCGATGAGGCCCATTCTCTCCAGTTCCCTCAGCCCTCCATAGACGGCGTGCGGTTCAAGCCTCGAAATTCCGTACTCTTCGCATGCAATGTCAAGTGTTTCCCTGACTGCTGTAACACCCGTTTCGGGCTGCGATCCCAGGCTCCTGCAAACCGCAAGAAGAATTATGAGATCAGTAAAATCAAGCTCGGAAAGCTTGCTCTCTGTCAGGTAAGGGTTGATGAACGCCATAGCGGCCCTGACGTCCTCCGGATCCACGGTATCAGAAGACCTGTGCGCTGCAAGGTACGCAGACTTCTGGAGTAGCTCAATGGCGACCCTGGCACTTCCAGAACCGGAGGCAGTTTCCGCGATGAACCTCAGCGTTTCCGGTGAAACCGATCCGGTTCTGCAGGCTGTGGAATACCTGTTTTGAAGTATGCCTTCCAGTTCATCCGTGGAGTACTTCTGGAACTTGATCATTCCCGGACTGAAAAGTCTCCTGTCGGTACCGGATAGCATAACAAGGAACGGATTGTCTACGGAAACAAATATAACAGCAATATCGAGGGAATGCAGTTCGTTAGCACGAAGCAGGTTATAGATCCCCTTCTTGTCCCTGAACGCATTCAGGCATTCGTCTATCACAAGCAGGAGTTTTTTCCCGGTTCTGGACTGGTATGACTTGAGGGCCCTGAACTGTGATTCCATATTCATTCCCCCGGGCAATGTGACTCTCCCGACCCTGAGCAGAACGTCCCGGAGCAGGTTCTTGATGCTGCCGAATGCGAGAAAATTCTCGTATACCCCGATCCATTCGCCGGGCTGTTTCACCACATGCTTGCAGGTTACGGTCTTCCCAGTACCGGGAGGACCAAAGACAACCGCAAAGGCGGAATTGCCCCTGACTAGCGGTTCCACAACAATGCTGTTGAGTGCCTCGATCTCCTTCTCCCTGTGCAGCAGCTTCTCCGGAAGGAAGGATGATTCCAGCGCCTCGGGGCGCGTGATAATTCCCAATTATGCCCGCATCATTGTACTGAACGAATGGATTTCGCCCGAGGAGGGGACCGAGTAGCGTTTCACCTTCTCTATGTCCACGCCTGCCTTTGTGGCCAGCCGCTCGACATACTTCAGCATCAGGTAACCTCCCACAGAGATTATGGAACCCGTACCAAGCCTCGCGAAGAACCTCCCGTGAGTGTCCATGAGCCCGTCTCTCATTGCCACCTTTGCAAGATGCAGATAAGAGGCATAGTATACTGCCAGCTGCGGCCTGCTCAGGAGGTTCTTGTTCAGGTTCTTAGACTTAATCCTGCCAAGAGGGACGTTGAGCAACGGTGTGATCGTAAACTCGAAAGGCCTTCCATCGACAAAGGAGTTGCTGAGTTTGTTTATCATGGCAATTGTATCCTTGTAATCTTCCAGGGTTTCGCCTTCCTGGCCCACCTGTATCGTGAATGCCGGCCTCCAGTAGTGCTTCGTTTCATTGTGTACGCCCTGCCACACAATTTCCTGCCAGGATCCGTCCGGACCAATTCTGAGAGGCAGGGTCTTGTTGGGCATGTGCTTCAGTGCGAGAGAGTCGCTGCCTGTCTCGACGCCGGTCTGGACTCCGATCCAGTTTCTCGGGCCAGCTCCAAGGGTCTTGGAGAATCTCTCAATCATCTCCGGGTAACCTGCAGGAATCGAGATCCTCCCGTGAGTGGGGTTTGCAGTGACGATACCCTTTACTGACAGCGCTGCCTTGAACAAGTCATCAATTGCATCCGCGTTGGGTTCGTACAAGTTTCCGTGCTTGTAGGCAAAGATCTCGTCAGAATGCAGCCAGGCATTACCATTTCCAGCCTTTGCATTCACCGTGACCTCTCTGGCAACCCTCTCTGGTGAATAGTATCTCAGCGGCCTGAGGGTTACTTCGCAGAAGTCACATCCGATTCCACAGCCCCTCATCACTTCCACAAGACCTTTCGTTGTGGGTCCCACAATGTCGGGAATTTCCTCCAGTTTGGGGTATGCAGAAATGGACATTCCTCTGGCAATGAACAGTTCGTCTTTTTTTTGCACCCTGTGGAAATGATCATCGTATGACAGGTAACCAGTGAAGAACTGAGTGGAATCTATGTCTCCCCTGGAAACCTGATCGAAGAGATCACAGGCAATGTCGTCCGCTTCTCCTTGAAAAATGTAGTCAAAGTGATATTTTTCGATCTCGTCTCTCAGGACTGTGAACTCCCAAACACCGGGGCCGCCAACCATCAACTTTGCCTTTGTACCCTTCCTTATCGTGTTGATCCTTTCTATAAGCGAGTCCCAGTCCCGCCTCACCCAGGCCATCATCTCCCCGCCCATCAGGGCATAATAGGACATTGTCGTAGGTCCAATGCCTAGCGGGTCCATTGTAGTAACGCCAATGATCTCGGTGTCGTCTCTTATGAAATTCGGGAGATAGTCTTCATGCGCAATAACAACCTCTTCGCGCCTGTACTTCCTCAGTAAGGCCGCTTCCAGTTTCCTGAGAGAGTAAGGAGCGTTGATAAGTTCCCCATTCTGGGTTGCCTTCGGTGGAGGCCCCCTCAGGAACTTATACACTGAATCAGGTATCGCCCTCGCTGGCGAACAGGGGAGAAAATCCAGGAGAGGGAAATTCCTGTAATCGTATGCAAGCGTTGAATCTGATACCAGTACTATACGGGTCATCCATTTCACCCTGTAATATCCACGAGACCCAATTAATTTATAAATCTTGCGTGTGAAAAACCTATAATAATACGCACTGCCCAGTGGTTTTTTGCCATTAAATATACAACATAGAATACAACAAAACATCCAGAACTCAATTTCCCGGAGTAGAACCATCCGAAGGCGACAAATCCCGTGACAAGGGCTCCAGGAGATCGAGGGAATTGCAATGTATTAGAAGCTTTCCAGATAATTGAGTAAGAGAGATAATTATGGGGAAAATCCAGTCGAATGCGAGTGTATCCAGTATAGCACCAGTTTAATCCCCCGCAACCTCAGACAGTAAAGTGAAAAACAATCTGTCTCCATAGGTGAGAATCCTGGAAAGCACAAGAAGTACAACCGGGAAAATCACTAAAAGCCGAATTCCGGCAATGATTTACAGGTAAGCGTAAAAACTGTCCGGGTTAATGGGATTGATAAACGACAGCATTGCCAATTCTAGAGTTCTGCGACTCTGGACTGGAAATCACCGATCGACACTCCGCACTATTTGGACGACTACATCAGGAGGAGGATTCCCACGATTACCAGGAGAATTCCGGGGACCAGGAGAGCTGGCGCCACGGTGACCAGAATAAGTTCAACTATGCCGAGAACTATGCAAAGAAGGTCGGTGCCCTTGTACTTCTGTTGCTGCAGAGGAGTAATTACTAGTATGTAGTTGACTATGATGAAAACGACCATGAGGATTACGGCTACCAGGAAAAATGCCAACTGGCTGCTGTAAAGCATTCCACTGAAGGAACCAAGCCCTGTATTGAACGACTTATCAGTTTCGGCGATTACTTCCAGCACAAGGAACACAATTTGCAAGATCAACGCAATCATAGCTACAAGTTTAGCGCCAGGTGCCTGAGAACGAGTTGTTGCCAAGAAATAACCTCAAGGCGGTTTAAGCACATTCAGCTTAAAAATATTTGTAGAGTCCAGTTGAGACCTGAATCCCTGCACAACGTTTCGATTTGCTGCTCTGACCCAGTTCTGAACGGGATGGCTCTTTGGGAAAATTTACCAGACCCAGAAGCAATATAGGTCAGGTCCGTGCTTATCTCTGGAAGCGGAATATACCAGAGACTGGGATACAATGAGAGGATCTGGCATTATATTAGCTGCCAATAATAATCGAAATGCCGGAAGCCATGAGATTTATGGGACCAGGATTCTCGATATACGGAAGAATTTTCATAGTGACAGCCTGCGTCACCACAATTCGCAAAATATTGATCCGATAACCTTCTGGCCATTCTACATCGCCCCGCGCAAAGATCGAATTCAAATGAGTGCAGTGTTCATGTTGCCTTCGGCCAGACAACCGTGGAAAAATAAATGGAAATGATTGTGCCTGTGGCTCGCCTATCTTAGGAGGTGATCCATCCGCAGGTTCCCCTACGGATACCTTGTTACGACTTAACCCTCCTCACCAATGCCAGATTCGAGTTTGCCCTTTCGGACATACCCTCATCCAACACCAGCTCGGATGGTTTGACGGGCGGTGTGTGCAAGGAGCAGGGGCATATTCACCGCGGGCTGTTGACCCGCGATTACTACGGAATCCACATTCATGAGGGCGAGTTACAGCCCTCAATCCTAACCACGAACAGGTTTCGAGATTAGCTCCCCCTTTCGAGGTGGCAACTCATTGTCCTGTCCTTTGTAGCGCGCGTGTTGCCCGGAAGATTTGGGGCATACTGACCTGCCGTCAACCCCTCCTTCCTCCAGCTTAGCGCTGGCGGTCCCTTCAAAGTGCACATACTATCTCTAGTATGCTAGCAATTGAAGATGGGGGTCTCGCTCGTTATCACACTTAAGTGAACGCCCTACGGTACGAGCTGACGACGGCCATGCACCACCTCTCCTTCTATCGAGTAAACTCGTCAAGTTGACTCTCATCCAAAGGTCGCCTCCGGTGAGTTTTCCGGCGTTGAATCCAATTAAACCGCACGCTCCTCCCGTTGCGGTGCTCCCCCGCCAATTCCTTTAAGTTTCAGCCTTGCGACCATACTCCCCAAGCGGCCCACTTAACACCTTCGCTCCGGCACTGC
>JAMDBT010000008.1 GCA_023487205.1 Thermoplasmatota archaeon | reverse complement strand
AGCAATATGCGATCCGACCTCTTTCACTTCTGTCTGCCAGCGGACAGAAATTACATCCAATAACGACATAAAACGGTTCGCTTTCATCCCACCCATAAATGGTGTGGGATTTCCCGCTCGGAAATGTTAATCATCCTTTATTCTTTTCAATATAATTTCTGATCAGGAGATCCGCCTCGAGGCTGGTACCACGAACAATCTGGCTTGCCATCTGCTGCCGTATAATCGAAAACGGGAAGGATGAAAGGTCCCTCACTGTATCCATGGATTTGTCAAGAAAACTGTCCATGGGCAGTACCCGGTCCACATTGACCCTTTCTTCGGCGCACTGGACACCTGGCGACCTGAACCGGTTCCACGTAACGGAACCACCTGCAATGAATGTATATCCACGGCTGAACCCTACCCTGGACCCTTCGGTCGCGATAATGTAGTCGGTGATAAGGGCTAGTTCATACCCAAAGTCCATGCAGTCACCATTAAGCAAAGCAAAGATCGGCTTCTCAAATTTAATCAGCAAATTGACAAGTGTATGGGAAGTATCAAGAGTATGCAGGAAGTCCTGTGATTCCGGGTTCCACAGTAGTCCCGCGAGAAAATTGTTGTTAGTTCCGGTGATAACAAGTGCCAGAACATTTTCATCAACTGCAGCGTTGCTCACGGCAATCACAAGTTCCCCGAGCATTTCCACGTTCGCCTTTCCGCCTGTGTCGGTTCTTACCGCAATTATGCCGATGTCGTGCTCCGCCCAGAAGGAAACGTGCTTGAATCCGCTTACTCTCAAATTAGCCAAGTGCTATCCGATCCCCCTTGGAGTGGAATCCCTCGGTGCATAATAATACACAGCACCGCATATTAGTAGACTCCCAGGTAAAGCAGAATTCCAGAGATACCCGCCGATTCCACCATGAGAAACAGGATCCAGTACAGACTCATATACCGCTTCCCGAGCTTCCATTTACCCATCACTTTTTCGTTGCTGACCAGCATTCCCAGGAGGAGCCCAGAAGGGATCAGGACGATAACAAATGCAACCATCAGGTTTATTATAAGACCCACCAGATCAGGGCCGAACCATATTGCCAGGAGAAGGGCTGGAAAACTCTCAAGAACATACATTGCATAGAATTTGTTCAATGAAGTTTTTCCAGACGTTTCATGGGAAATCCATCCATAGACCTCCGCAACACTCCACGAGGAGGCCAGTGAGATGACAACCAGGGCAAGAAAACCAACAGCCACCAGCCCGATTGCGATAAGGTACCGTACCGACCCTGGAAGCGATCCTACCGAATCTGATCCGCCTGCGACGGACAGGTAGCCTCCTATCACGGTTCCAGAGACGAGAATGCAGATCATTAGAATCTCGCTGACAACGGACCCAAACCAGGTCTCATACTTCACCAATTTAGCGTCCGGAATTGCCATCCTCTTTTCTGCCGTGGCACCAGCCTGATAGAACAGCATGAAGGGCATTATCACGGCTCCCACGTTGGCCACTATGTAGTAATCGAATCCTGTGTTTCCGTAGGGCTGGATTGGTGAAAGGCCCTCAATTATTCCGTAAGAACTAGGCCTAAGGATAAAAGCCACTGAGATTATGGACACGAGGAAGACGAATGATATTGGCAGCAGAGCTCTCTCTATGCTTCCGTATCTCCTCTTGAGAACAAGCAGGTTGTGGGCAACGTATACGACCGGGAGCGAAAGAAGAGGCGAAACTCCAAGAATCGCCATTCCTATCCCGATGCCTGCATACTCCGCAACATAAGAAAGAAAGTCAGTCACGGCCATGGGAATCGAGGAAATTCCAGAAACACGAAAGCTGAAGTTCTCCCTCATCAGCTGTCCAAGTCCCTTGCCGGTTACAAGACCAAGATATCCTGAAGCAAACTGAATAACTGCAAGCGGAACGACCAGAACCACCAACACAAAAATAGCATGGTATCCGTAGAGTGAACCTGTCTGAAGGCCTGTCACGACGCTGGAGACATCAACGTTTGCTATCATTACAATCCAGGCAGGACCAAACTTTCCTGCTAATCTGCTGATTCTTCCGGGCAGATGTAGGCTCAAATGTAAGGATGTCCTTACGTATATTAACTATTATCCCGTATCTCTGAGGTATCTCAGCGCTCTGTGCACTTGAGTGGGAATCTCTCCTGCCTGTTCTTCTTCCCGGAGAAAAGGGATTCCGTTCCTTACTGGCAGCGCGGTGCCAGGCAGTATTCGGTGTGATTCAAGGTACTGGAGAATTTCCCTGCTCTCAAAAATCACCCTCGAGACTTTCACGCCTGTCAATCCTCTAAGCTCGTCATACGCCAAATCATTCACCTCGCGAACGTGTCCTTTTGTGTCCGGTACGGGATTCCCATGCGGACAGATTTGGCAGCCGTACTTCTCACAGACCCTTGACGCAATTTCTTCGGTTATTCCGTGCTCTATACCCATGGCTTCTTGGTCTACCTGGCTCCATGGAAGACCAAGTACTTCCGAGAGGAGGATTTCAGCGATCCTGTGCTTTCGCAGGAATTTATTTGCTTCAGTATGTCCAACGTCGGTCAGGGCATACTCTCCCTTATCAAGCCTGTTCACTAGTCCCTTTGAAAGTAGGATCTTCATTTCGTCATATACGCTCTGCCTCCTTGTTCCCAGAATCTGCGATATGTCGCTCAGGGTGGCATACCCATAATAGAGGGTGAGCTCATCTATGGACTTGAGGTAGTCCTCCTCCGTGACTGTCCTGCCGGTCACATCTTCGGATACGCATTTCAGGAATAAAACTGTCATCCACCATTTCAAGGATGATTCTGGTATTCTTTCTCTCCGGGATTCGAATAGTGGCATGTAACAAGTGTCTGTACCTATGGCTTATTACCGTGTGGGAGTGGAAATCGCGTACGACGTGTATTGCTGCGACCTTCACATCGCACTTGGTTGATTCTTGGAAGTTTCTGAGCGATAATCTGACCATAACCATAGAGCCAATACGCATTAAGTCAAAAAGTCAAATAGGTCTCCCGTCCTACATATGATGGGGATGTCTGAAGGATTCAATGTAAGGATCAATCTCTCTGAAGTTTGCGAGGCGTCGCTGCGGTGTTTCGAATTAGATAAAGGATAGGGTAACCGATTTGCTGATAAAAGATGCTGACAAGAAACTGGACATGATGTGTGGAATCGCCAAAGCGTATGATCCACAGTGGCTCTCTGCCGCAAAGAAAATGGAGAAACCCACCTCCGCATACTTGCTTTCCAATTCCGGTGGTTCAATCTTGCAATTCTGCTTCAAGAAGGTAGACCTTCCTGTGCTGGAAGTACCCATTGCGAGTTCGGATACAACCTTCGAGGAGAGGCCGTCATTCTACATGGTCTCTTCGAAAGTGGATGCTTCTGAAGATTTCTCTCATATTTCGGAATTGATGGAAGTCCCTTCGGTCGTGGCTTCCAGGTTCCAGTTATATGGTGGGGAATTGACAATGCAGTTCAGGTTCCACCATTCCGTTTCAGAAAAGGTGAATGAAGTGCTGGAGACATTAATCAATCGGGGAAGTAGCACGAGGATATCCTACGTTGGGCCGTCTCCAGGAATAATGCAGCTCCTTCAGGGCATTCACGATGAAGGAGCCTTGAACGTAATCAGGTACACTTTCCGTCAGGAGGTTTACAGCGAGTATTTTCCTTTCCTCGAAGCTAAAGACCCTGGTGCCCTGGCTGAGATAGAGTACCGATACAGGACGGAACAAGGTTCAAGGGTAATCGTCTATTCCGACACCAGCTCCGGCAGAAATCTATCGACCATATCGCAAGATGATATGGTATTCGAAAGTTCTTATGCAGGCGGTCTGGTTCTTGCAAACATTGGGAGGAGTGAGGGGAGTACTGCTCCTGGTGTAGCATCATTCGTAAGGTCGCTCGGGGGTCGTATCGAATGCACGGACTTTGTGCCCGCTGACTGGTCCGATGAATACATTTCCGCTTTCTTTTCTGGCACGTCAAAGCTGAATGAAAATAAGCCTGTGCTGGAACTATATTGCCCGCTCAGTCATGAGATTTGGAACTGGCTATAGTCACGCATCGCTGGTTACCTTTGCATTGCGGGGAAGATGCTTAAGTTGCAAATCAAGAAGCAAAGCAATATGCAAATATAGTCAACGATAGTATCCCTAGTAACTGTGAAATTTCAATCCAGAAGAATACACGCGTTACCTTTGCGGGGGCACATCCTTATTGGAGGTGTTGTACATCATTTTTAAGGACGTGGAGAAGAAGCTCGACATGACGCTTGGCATTTCACTTCCCTTCAAGCATGATATCCTGACTCTGATAGGGAAGGATGTGGAAACCATGCCCGCTTCAATGTATCGCGCAGACGGTTCTTCATATGTCGACCTTCTGGTGCGCTCCGGCGATGTATTGCGAATGATGGGGATCCTCGTTCGCTTTAAGCCTATAAGGGTCGGGGACTACCTGATCATAAGGCTGTCAGGAGAAGAAATTATTGGCATTTCCCAACTTGCCGGGAGAATAATGGATTTTCCTTCCGCGATTCCCGGCCAGCTTTACGTAAAGGGTGAAAGGATTTATTTCTGGGTTCGGTTCCATCATTCCGATCTCCCCGCGATCTCGTCCTTTTTGCAAGAAATTACGGCATCCGGGAATGATGCAAGGCTTGAGGATCTAGGGCCCTCTGCTGGCGGGATCAACGATCTGGATGAGATTAACAGCAGGATAAGGTTATCTGTCATTTCATTTGAATACAGAAGAAAATATGACTTCCCAAAGGAGCAGATGTTCGAACACTATGGCGAGATCAACAGCAAACTGCTTGAATCAGACAAATACAGGGTGGTCATGTATCCCGCAGAGGCGAGCATGTGGAAAGATTACAAGGACGTCATTTCTCGGGAGGATGGGATTTACGTAACTCACGGGCGGGGTCCACTTCTGACTGATATTTTTCGGAAACTTAACGATCTGCGCATTCCGACTGCAGCGACGATGGGTTTGACATCCGGGCTGATGCTCAGAATTTTCCAGTTTACCCCATTGGCGTTTGTTGACGAGAGCCTTAAAGTCATATTTGAATCTGCCAGATCTTACCCGGACATCGATTTCAGGCTAATTGTCGTGAGAAATTACAGTAGGTCAATATGGGACTGGGTATGATCGTTTTCCACTGTTCAACACGCTATTTGTCTGGTAATACAAATTGAAGCCAGAGTTTGGGCATCGGTTAAGATAAATGTATCACATGTTCGCCGAGATAAGTGAGGAGCCAGATGTTGTGTACAGGACGCTGGTTCACACCAGAACTGCTGTGACAAAGTTAGCCGATATTATCCGAGAATCGGGTACCATTTTCGTTGCTGGCAGTGGGTCAAGTTTTCACGCAGCACTCTTCTTACAGTCTATCCTATTATCCATGGGTAAGGTGGCAGTTGCTTTCCAGTCCTCGCAGAATAGAGAATTTATCAGTGAATACATCCCGCAGGACTCCCTAATGGTCATCTTCAGCAATTCGGGGGAGAGCACAGACTCGCTGGAAGCGCTGAAAAGGGGCAGGAATATAGGCATCAGGGTAGTTGGCGTAACATGTTCTGGCGCGAGCAGGCTGGCAAGGGATTCGAATTTCTCGATTGATTCCCAATCCGGAGAAGAAAAGGCTATACCTGCAACAAAGAGCTATCTGTCACAGCTGGCAGTTTCAGTCGCTATCGGGGCCGCTCTGAGGAGGATGGATGTCGAAGTGATTCCGGCCATTGCAAAGAGAATCGCCTCTGAGGCTCTGAAGGACAACACTAACGTTTCGAAACTTGCCAAGCTGCTTGGCGAACGCGTTGTGGTTCTTGGGTCAGGGATATACTACCAGGCCGCGCTTGAATCAGCGCTTAAACTGAGGGAAACGGCTGGAATCCACACTGAGGGTTTCGCACACCGGGAATACCTCCATGGATACTTACAGACACTTGATCATGTGACTGCAATTATTTCTCTGGTTCGTCAGCATAATGAGGAAGATGAGATGGTACTCTCAAAACTGTCGTCCCATTCACGCTCAATTATCAGGGTCGGGTCACCGATCACAGACGCTGCAGAACCACTGAGTGACTTTCTCCGAACAATAGGTCTGATTGTGAGGATTCAGATGCTATCGTATTTTGTTGCACTCAACCGTGGTCTGGACCCCGACAATCCCTCCAGGCTTTCCAAGGTTGTTCGGTAGAAGAGGGTCCGGATATATTTTAGGATAGAGAGCCATGGTCAACGATGAAGGTTAAGTTTCCCAGGGACTTTGTTTGGGGAACAGCCATTTCCGCATTCCAGACAGAGATGGGTTCATCAGAAGAATCCATTTTCCGGGGAACGGACTGGTTCCAGTGGACCCATTCCGATCAGATTCGGAAGGAGGGACTGGTGAGCGCAGATCGTCCGGAGCATGGAGACGGGTTCTGGGACCTGTACAAGGAGGACATGTTGAATGCAGCTTCGCTGGGTACGAACTCAATCAGGATCAGCATTGAATGGGCCAGGATCTTTCCCCTGACTACAGAACAGGTTGAATGCATAGTAACCAGGAACCAAGCTGGAGGCATTGTGGGCGTGGTGATGATGGAGAAAGGCATGTCCGAGATTGAGAAACTGGCAAACCAAGTGGCAGTGAAGCACTATCTTGAAATGATGGATCATGCTAAACGGGTGGGATTATCCGTCTTCCTCACGCTCTATCACTGGCCACTTCCACTTTGGCTGCACGATCCAGTTGAGGTGCACAATTCCAACGCAGAGAGTGGGAAAAAGGGGTGGCTGGATGAACAAACGGTTATTGAGTTCGGTAAATTTGCTCAATTTGCAGCGAAAACGTTCGGTAAGGCGGTTGACATTTGGGAGACGATCAATGAACCCGAGGTGATAGCAATTAACGGATATTATTCGGCCCCTTCTGGCAGGTTCCCCCCTGCGCTTGATAATCCCGCGTTAGTTTTCGAGGTTGAGAGGAACCTTGCATATGCCCACACAGTGGCATATAAGAACATCAAGATCGCCTGCCCTTCATCGCCCGTGGGAATCGGCTGCGCTCCCCCCTGCTTCTCGCCTGCGTCTGATAATGTCTATGATTCCAATGCTGCAGAATATGCCAGGTACCTTAACAATGAATGGTTTCTCAATGCGGCCCTGAGTGGGCTTCTGGATCAGGACCTTGACGAAGTCGCAGATCAGAGGATTGATGGAATGTCTGGATCAGATTTCATAGGGATTGATTACTACCAGAGAGTGAGAGTCAGCAGCAAGAGTGAACAGAACCACGGTAAGAATTTAAATTTTGATATCCTTCCATGCATCGACTGCACGGATTTTCAATGGGATATCTTCCCGGAGGGAATTTCGCAAGTGGTGAGATGGATCTTCCACAAGTACAGGATCCCCATTTACATCCTTGAAAACGGGATTGCTGACTCATCTGATTTCAAGAGGAGCAGGTTCATTCAGGAACACTTGTTCTGGCTTGGAAAGACGATACAGGATGAGGAGATTCCGGTAAAAGGCTATTATCACTGGTCTCTTGTGGATAATTTTGAATGGGCGAAGGGTTTCTCTATGCGCTTCGGTCTATTCGAGGTGGACTACTCAACACGAGAAAGGAAGAAAAGGCAGTCAGCCACTATTTTTGAAGGCATATGCAGGAGCGGTGAAGTTGAGGTCTCCTGAACAGAACTTTGGCGAGACAACGGCGATCGCCGGAGACTATGGACCAATGCTTGCGAGGATGAACGCTGCAGCCAGGATACTGTGTTTCTCTCCTCACCCGGACGACACGGAATTTTCTGCTGGAGGTTTCCTGGCGAAGGCTGCCGCGAGGGGTTCCTACATAGGAATCACGGTGGTAAGCGATGGCAGAAAAGGTTCCGTAGAAGAAGTGGACGAGGACAGGCTAGTCGAAACAAGGAAACGTGAACAGGACAGGGCCGCCAAGATACTGGGCGTGAACAAATTGACATGGCTCGGGTTCAGGGACAGCGAAATCCCGGAACCCCGGATACTCAGGCCAAGAATAATGGAGTCAATTCGTTCCTTCAAACCGGACCTGGTAATTACCTTGGACCCGAACCTGCCGTATGAAGCACATCTGGACCACGTTTATGTTGGCAGGGCAGTGATGGAAAGTGTGTTGCTTCATTCGCATCCCGGAATCGGACCTGGCACGGTAACATCAAAGAGGCCGACCCTGGCACTGGCAGCTACTTCAAGGCCAAACGTGATCGTTAACATTGACACAGTATTCCCGAAGAAAATCCAGTCCATCCAGGCGCACGAGTCCCAGATGGATTCCTCTTCCTATCTGCTGGATACAGTACGCGAAATCAGTGCTTTGTACGGCAAAAGGATTGGGTGCAGATACGCGGAACCGTTCATTGCCCTCACAGCTGAAGAGATGCATATGAACATCTTCCCGCAGTTCCAGCCAGAATAGCCGGTCATATCTCCACACTCAAGACTTTCTCGTCAAATATCAGAGAGCCGAAATCTGTGGTATTCCTTGGAACGGGAGCCGCTGGATCGAATCCCGAAATCTCAGAGACGGAATGGAATCCGACAGCCGGAATGTTGCCAACATATGCCATTTTCGTATCTGAGGCGGAGGCCTTCTTTGTAATTGACGACTGGCCTTCAAAGGCTACGTCCGCCAAGTTTCCAACCATCATCGGGTTTACAACGTACCTGACGGAGGAGAGGCGCTGTGCGATGTAGTGTGCGGACTCCATCCACTCTTCTGGTTGCCACCTCCCGTTCTCCAGGTAGGAAGCCCATTTTCCAGGATTTGCATCCGGCTGCAGGATAATGTCTGCTCCCGAGAGTCTGGCCACATATGCCGGCATGAAAGCGTCCAGACTGATGGCTATCCCGAATTTTCTTCCTTCAATGTCGAAGGTCTTGACTCTGTCAAGCTCCCCCGATGACAGGGCAAGCGAGTTTTCCATTTCAGTCAAGTACACCTTCCTTTGCCTGAATGTCTCATTTCCATTTGTATCAAAGACATATGCCGTGTTGAATATCTTGCTTGACACTGGGATATAGGACTGTTCCACTTTACGGAAACTTGCCATGTTGTTGCAGGCAACCGAATATACTTCATATGACCCAGAAAATTCAGAGAAGACACTATAAAAATCGCAAACAAACTTATCAGTCAGGGAAACAAATAGCGATTCCCTTGGATCAGCGTCCTTGAATGCACCGGACAAGGACTCCACATTTTCCAGGTTCTCCTGATAGAGATTGGAGATAACGGTACCAATTTCACCCTCTGGGAGAGAGGTGAACGCGGTTAGCAGGCCCAGATCCTCCGGGAATACCAGGATGTCTTTCGGTTCAGCCAGTTTGTAAAACGACTCAACGTGTCTTCTGAATCCCTCAGGCGAGAAATCCGTCTCCCGAATCTGAAACTGAACGGCATGCACTTCCATGGCTGTGAATCGCGCTCGGTGTATATCTTGCTTATCGGGAAAGTTGTCCCGCGCGCCATGCAGTTTAGGAATTATGGTTCAGGGTGAGCGACACATTAATTACTGTTAAACCTCCTTTCCGGTCAGTGCATAAACTCCTGAGTTCTTTCCAGATCAGTGAATTGGAACCATGTTTCCGTCAACCTGATTGGTGTAAGCCATGATTCAAGACAAGCTTCCGATCGGTAGGAAAATCCTGTTTTCCCTGGGATCCACCGGCTTCTATGCTCCCGCTTTCTTTTTGTCCACGTACCTTTTCATTTTCTATGCGCCAACTGCAAAGGGATCTGTCGTAATTGTCAGCAGTCTGCTTGTGGGAGTCGCTTATTTCGTGGGTACACTCATCCAGGCCGTTGCGAATCCATTCATAGGAAACTGGTCCGACAAGGCTTCCTATAAGATCGGCAGAAGGAGATTTTTCATAGTCACCGGTCTTGCTCCTTTGGCGCTGTTCTTTTTCCTTATCTGGGTGCCTTTCTTTTCGTCCATTAATCAGTTCATTCTCTTGTTAATCGATATGGTTGGGTACAACTTTTTCTTCGCCTATGTGGTTCTTCCTTACCTGGCCCTTATTCCGGAACTCTCGGTTACAGTGAAGGACCGGGTCAGGCTGACCACAATAATGGGTTACTTTTCCATACTTGGATTGGTTCTCGCCTCGCTCATTCCTCTCGTCCTTCTCAGCGTTGGGTTTGGCTTCAATACTGTGGGCGGAGTAATGACCGCGATTCTTCTTGTAACGTTCCTGATTGTTTACGCAACTACAGAGGAAAGAGTCGATGATGCAAAGAAGCCGGCGGCCATGAGTTTTATTGACGCAGTTGTCCAGACCTTCAAGAACCATACTTTTAACAGATATATTGTGGCGTATCTCTTCTTCCAGTTTGGCTTTTACTTCATACTCTCGGCCATAGGTTACATGGTTGAAGACTTGGTATTCCCCAACTTGCCTTCGACCTCATCCCAGGCATACGTTGGGCTCGTGACTTTGATGGCTGTGATATTCACTGTTTTGTCGTCTCCAATTCTAATTAAGTACACTGACAAAAGAGGGGAAAAGAAGAGTTTCATCCTCTTCACGTCAATCTTATCGCTTTCCTTCTTCCTTATGCCCCTTGTAGGCATTCTCCCCGTGTCTATTAGATTCTGGTCGCTCATTCCAATCCTGCTCGTTACCGGGCTTGGACTTACTTCATATTTCATCCTTCCCAACGCCATACTTAGCGAGATCATAGATGAGGATGAGGAAAACACAGGCTTCAGAAGAGAAGCGATGTATTTCGGTGTACAGGGATTCCTTGAAAGGGTCCCTTCTGCGCTTGCGGGGTTCATACTGGGAGTATGGATACATTTCCTGTACAGACCGACGTCTGATCCGGTGTACATAATGTTGCTTGGGGTCGTTGCTGGAGCGTCAACGCTTGCAACCGCAATATTGTTCCTGAGGGTTCCATTGAAGGAGAAGTCCAGGGAGATCAGTGGCTCCGAAACAGGGTGATGGGGGTCAGGGGACTGGACTCACGTTCATCCAGATGCATGCGCATACCAGGCACTCCATCAACAGGCTTAGTGGGGAGGGCGTTTTCCATAGAGGAATATGGCCACTTGAGCGGCTGATCATGCGAGGACTCATGCTTTCAACCAGGAAAATGTCGAAGTACGCGGCAAGGTCCGGGGTAAGTTTTGTGTCCGTGACCGACCACAACACCCTCACCGACACTTCGAGACATTCAAACCTTATTCCCGGAGAGGAGTGGGGGCAGAGAAAGGGACATGCGAACTTCGTATCAATTTCATCCGGCATAGACCCAGAGGAAGGGTATTACAACGGAAAGGAGCCTGTCGAACCCCATGATTTCAATTCTGCTGCTGCTGACGCGAGAAGCCAGGGGGCATTCATAACCATCAATCACCCCTTCAAAGCGGATTCTTGGAAGTGGACTGAGAGCCTGGAACTCGTCGACGGCCTGGAGATCTGGAACGGGAAATGGGGCCCCGAAAATGAGATGGCACTTGACTACTGGCAAGACCTTCTGGGCGAGGGAAAGAGGATACTCCCAGTCGCTGGCGCGGATTTTCATGTCAAAGTGCTATTCAACATCGCCTCTCCGGTCATGGTAATAAGAGGCAGGCCTTCGGCTCAGGAAACTATGCGCCTGATAAGAGGGGGGAATTACGCCATCTCACTCAGCCCGGGTTCTCCAGCGATATTTCTCGAAAGTGACGGGGGGATAAAGTTTCACGTGGAGAACTACTTATCAGGCCTTCAGCTAAGGGTACGCAAGAAGAACACCAGGCAGATCGTGGAGAACTGCCCAGAGACCGGAATCCTCGAATTCGATCCTGGGGAAGAATTTATCCGTGCCGAACTTTGGAAAAATGAGATGCCACTCAGCTTCTCCGTTCCCGTTTTTTCCTAATGGGATTCCTGGAAGCGCCTCCGGCATTGGCAAAAGACAGGAAAGAACTGACAAGAAACCCCGCAGATCCTGGAAAGTGAATTCCAGTAAGGCAACTACCGGTCAACTCATCAATAGTCTCACAGGCGAATCTATTGTCCAGGGGGGCTTCAGCTATCCTGAGGCCGTCTCTGTCACCAGCCAAGAGGAGGTTTGCAGAATGGTGAACCCAGGGGTGGGCGACATGCCTGTTGGAAACACCGCCAAAACGTCCATTCTTCAGGTATCTATTGGAAGAGGACTTGATCCATCTGGCGGTGGCGATCATCCTCCCGTCATTAGCACTTATGAACCCAAGAGAAGGCAGCAACAGCAAGCTTCCAGTGGGATCATCGTAGTACTCGAAATTTCCATTGAGATCAGAAGAATAACAGAACAAGCGTTTCTCTGGGGATACAAGCTTACTCATGATATCGGATCGCAGCCCCTCCGCCAGTTTCGATAAATCGACTCCGGACCGTGTGCCGGGAATTGAGTCAGCCATCATTCTGAGTGAATGCCACAAAAGGACGTTGTCGTAGGTAACATAGGGATATACAACAGGATCATCTGATGAGTTCAAATCTGTCCTGTAAAGGACCGCCGAGGAGGATCTTTTGGATTCCAGATCGGCCAGAATTTCAGCAACTCTTTTTTCAGCGTTTTCTGTTCCGACTATACCCAACCGGACGCCCTTTGAAAGGGCTATCAAATATGCTGCAAGCTCATCCAGTTCAAATCCTTCATACAGAATTCGGCCGTCCAGGTAAAGGGCATGCGTACCCCGATTCTTCCAATATTCGGTGAGTAGTACATGAATCAATTCACGGGAACGTGGCGGATCCAGTAACTCAATCAATGGCAGAGACCACAGAACGAAATCCCTGGACCAGAAACCTGAGGACACGTAGTACTCCGGGCTCTTTGATGCCATTATACAGCTGTTCTCATGATCGACGCATCTGGAGTTCGAATAGAAGAGGCTGAGGAATGCATTCTGTTTCAGCCACTCGTTCGGCAGGAAGGAGAACCTTTTCGCGAATTCCGCCGACTCCTTCCTAATTGTTTCTCTACCCGCTCTGGAAATGTGAATTGCCGAGAGGATTGACCTGTCGGGGGTATCCCCCACTGAAACGAAAAGATCCCCTGACGCTTCAAGAAATGCAATTGCCGGAGACGCGGAACCGAACTCACTGTACAAAACGGGAATTTCAGACCAGTGGGTCTTCACCGACTTCACCGTCTGCTGCAGTTTCCAGAATATCTTGGAAAATGCAGTAGGCTGGCCGGTGTATGCAGGGCTACTTTTCCTGATTATGAATCCGGGTCTGTCGGGTGGTACAATCACATTCGATCCGTCATCATATCCGAACCAGGGATGATGCCCTATCCGGTGCTGGTCAATAAGTCCATCCAATTCAAAACAGAACAGCGAATTCTGTGAACGCAGAGGGAAACAAACCTTTGTCTTGTTTTCCTTTACAACGATGGAGAGGTAGTAATTGCCCGACAGACTAAAACCGCTCTCGGTTGATATTTCGGGGGAAGTAACCATCGCATTGCCCACGAGAAGGAATGACCTGCAGGATTATTGAACATGCCGCTCATCCGGCTAACTCCATCCACCCGGATTGGTCAACACCGGTTCCGATGCATTCCGAATAAAAGAGGATTCAAATACATCTGTGATAATTAGTTTCAATGGCGAAGTTTGTTGTGCTTGGCGGCGCCGGGGATATGGGATCGGCAGTCGTAAACGACTTGGTGAACAGCAGCGCGGACGAGGTTCTAATAGCAGATATTAACGAAGCGAGAGGTTCTGCACTGGTTTCCAAGTACAAGGATTGCGAGAGATCTCGTGTGAGCTTTGTCAGGGTAGATGTACTTGATTCCAGTTCCCTAAAATCTGCATTTGCGGGTTCCGATGTGGTCATAAACACGGTCGGGCCGTTCTACAAGTTTGAGAAGGGCATTATAAGCGCAGCACTGGGAGCTTCTATTGATTATGTGGACATTTGCGATGACCACGATGCAACGCGCGCCGTATTTGAGGAGAAAGGAAAAATTGATGGAGGAAAATCTCGTATACTTGTTGGAATGGGGTGGACGCCCGGGATAACCAATGTGCTGGCAAGATCGGCATACCTGGAACTCGAGAATGTGACTGACATAGACATTGCCTGGTCAGGAAGCGCCGCGGATGCTGCCGGTATCGCGGTCATATCTCACGTATTTCACGTGGTTACGGGCGACGTGCCAGTATTTCTTGACGGAAGGATAGAGAATATACCTGCAAGGCAGATGAGAAAGGAGATAGAATTTCCAGATCCGGTCGGTAAGCTGGAAACCTATGTGGTTGGCCATCCTGAGCCTCTCACGGTTCCCTTATTCCTTAAAGGGCTGAAGAACGTGATATTGAGAGGAGCGCTCACTCCAGTGTGGCAGAACCATCTTGTGAGCCAGTTTGCCGATGTTGGACTTACGGAGGACAAACAGATCAGGGTGGGCAATGCAAGCGTTTCTGCCAGAGATTTCCTGTCGTCCTTTGTGCACGAGACAATGGATCAATTTAAGGCAGGGGGAGCGGAGGTTTCAGGTTTCTACGTTGAAGCCCGTGGAAAAAGGAACGGATCCAATGCCGTGATTAGGTATTCGGGCGCGGATCGAATGTTCAAATTGACTGGCTGGTCCGCAAGCATTGGCGCACAGTACCTGGCCGCAAACAGGAATCACAAGCCGGGACTATATGCACCTGAGGGGATCATAGACCCTGGATTTTTCATCAAGGAGTTGACCTCCAGGGGAATCAGAATCCATAAGTCAGTCACTGTTGAGGAATCCTGATCCGGTGATCTCAGATGATCAGATACGGCACACAGGAATATTTTGACGAACTGAAGGCAATGCTCAACGCGGATGTGAAATTCAGGGAACTTGGCAAGGGATGCTACTACGCGAAAGAACTGGTGGTGGTCAAGGATCTGGGCATTGGAATATGGCAGGCCACCAGTGATGGCGAAGTCGGCGAAATGCGAATTATAGCGAAGCGAGAGGTACCGCAGTACGAACAGAGATCGGACCTGATATACTACGTGAACGATTTTGGTACCATGTCACGAATCAGCCGAGGAGAAGAGAGCTTTGTGTCCATGGTGATAGATGACCGGATCGTGGTGAAGGGATCACTGAAGGCAGCGATGAAATTCCAGGGTGCCCTGGAGAGAATGGAGGATATTGTCAAGCAACTGACTCTGAAATCCCTGACTCCTACGGAGATTCAGTACAGAAAGTGGGCTGGCGAAAAGGGGTATATCTGATGGTGCCGGTCGTCCTGTTTTCCAGGGAATGGTTCAATGAGTTTGAGAATGCCCTTAACACCAGTCCAGAATATCAAAGGACGGCGGAAACGTGGGAAGGGGACATAATCCTTGCAATGCGGGGCGACGGGAAGTCCTCGGTCATGAAACTTGGATCCTCCCTGTATGTGTTTCTTGGTCTAAGCCATGGGAAATGCACTGGCATTTCGGTGTCTGATGCTATTCCTGAGAGACAGCACGAGTATCTGCTTGAGGGAAATGCTTCAGTTTGGGAGGCAATAATTTCCGGGAAAGGCGATCTGGTCAATTCAGTACTTAAGGGCGAAGTGAAGGTAGCTGGTAGCATTCCAAAACTGATGAAGTACCTCCCAGCAGCCCAGGCGCTCATAGCCTCGGCAAGGTCGGTGAGAACCTTATGATGGGGAGTCGGGAGAAAACGCGGACACTCCGGGAGACTCTCGAGGCTTTCTCTAGGGACACAAATTCCAATGAGAAAGTTCAAAAGTTGATAAGAAAGTGGAGTACAACAGTCCTGATTTGGCCTGAAGACCTTGATTCAGGATTTCTGTTGAAAGTGGAGAACGGGAAAATTCACCAAATTATAGAAAGCACCACCAGGGAGGATGGCAAGGTGAAAGTTATTGGAAAATCCGACGTGATAACTAACATGTTTAAGGGAAAGGAGAACCTGGCGCATCTCTACATGGACGGCGTAGTCCAAACGTACGGCTCTGAAAAAGACCAGATCGTTTTAGATGCGGTGGCGAGGCTGCTATGGAACTAAGGCTGAAACGCGCGCTCAAATTCAACAGACTTCTGGCGGTTACCATGGGAACTCCCCTGGCATCTTCCGCTTTCCTTAGCATGATCTTGATGGTGGGAGTGGCTGGTAACATGGTGAACCTGGTTCTTTCAGTTATAATAGGCACAGCCATAACGGTCCTGGCTGCGCTCACGTACGGAGAACTTGTAAGCATCTACCCGTCTGCTGCTGGAAACAGGATTTTCCTGAAGAAACCCTTAGGAGACACAATAGCCATAGCGATGTCCTTGATGTGGGTTTTCGTGATACTCGCTGCAGCCGGGGTCGAGTCCTACGTTCTCGGCAATGTACTTTATTACCTGACTGGATTCATGAATCCCTTCCTGTGGTCTGTTCTTGCCCTCGTAATCATAGTACTTGTTAACATTATGGGGGTGGAACTATCTGGCAACTTCCAGACCATTGTCACGTATTCAGTTGTGATAGTCCTTGTCCTGGTGTCCATCTTTGCACTCATCACTCCAGCAAAAAATGCAGTCTCCATGGGTCCTTTTGATCCTGTAGCTACGCTAACCGCAACTGCGATCGGAGTATACTTATTCCTGGGTTTCGGCAGAGTTACTACACTCGGGGAGGAGGCAGTTGACTACGAGAGGAGTATACCACGCGCGCTGCCCCTTGCCGTGTTCTTGCTTGGAATCGTGTTTGTCCTGGTTTCAATGGCCATATTCAGGGACGTTCCCTACGCCAGCCTTCAGAATACGGCGATACCTCAGATTCTGCTTGGACAATACCTGATCCCTAACCGGAGCCTCGCCATCCTTATTGCGATAGTAAGTGTCGTGATGAGTTTCTCAGCATTCAATGCAGGAATACTTGGAACTTCGAGACTTGTATACGCGCTTGGCAGAGAAGGACTGCTTCCGAGATTTTTTGGTGTAATTGAGCGCAGGCATTTCACACCTTATCTGGCGTTGGTGTTCCTTCTAATTGTAGTGCTTACCTTTCTCGCCCTTGTCTATGAAACAGGCAATTATGCCGTTCCTCTTTACGTAGCTGCTGGATTTGATTCGTTCATGTACGCGGCAGTTGCCTACAGTGCTTTCTGGCATCTTAGAAAATTGAAGGCCGAGGAAATTCCATTCCGCGTGTTCGCCGGAAAATTTCTGTTTCCCCTCACAACGGTCATATTTTTCTCCCTGGGGATATTGCTGCTGCTTTCGGTATCTGTGGTAGTTACCTTGGTTACCGTGATATCCATGTTTCTGATTCTCTTTTACATTATGGGAAGAAGAATGTATCTCTCACGAAGTGGTAGCGATCGTCCCAGTTGAGAGCCCTTTGTCCATCCTCTTCCACCAGTTTCTATAAAATGGCTTTCCGGACAGGTTCTGTTCAGAAGACAGGGAAAAGAGAGAACTTACGTGGTCCTTATCGATTCTTTCAATTTCCTCGTTGACGGCCGGTGGTCTGCCATATTCCGTGTGTTGTGTGGCCGCTGGCCTGGCAATTGCGAAAACCTCATTAACCACCCGCTGCGATCTCTCTGTTGCTTTCATGGCCGCCTGGAATGTATCTGGATCGCAGTTTGCCAGGGCACGATGAGTTCTCTCGGAAGCAACCCAGTATGCTTCGCTGTACGGAGGAGGCCATACCTTTGCATTTGCGAAAACCATGGGTTTAAACAGGGAAAGGCACGGATTTGAGGAGAAGGTTGACCAAACTACGGAACGCTTCTGCCCAATTTCAATAATCATAGAATTTGTTGTCTGGTTTATTCTTGACAATGGACCCGCATGCATACAAACGTCGCTGTTACTCCCAGTCGAGGGGTGGACGAATTCCGATGAATGGGATCTGAGCACTTGCATGATTCCCTCGAGTTGGTTGCTATTCGATTGGGACAGCTTGTCAACGGATGAGGAGGTAAAACCCTGCCTGAGTATTCCTTTTCCAAATCCGGTATACAGTTTGTCGTGTCTCAATGAAAAGTTGGCCGACTGTTCCGCGTCCTTGGCTAGGCCGACCGCGAAATCCAGTGAGATATTCGAGATGGCGGCTCTGGACCCGGTTTTGATGATTCTCCATTCTGGTCCGACGGTTTCGATCACTGCGGAAGTATTCCTGTCCGCGACGAGGAAAGAGTTGTCATAGTAGAGCTTACTGGTCACGCTATTGCTTCCACCCTGGCCATATTTTTCAAGATACCCCACTATGACTTCCGTTGCTCGTTCAGTGTCTTGACCTTTTTCTAGTGCGATCCTTAGCAAATCCATGCCGAGCAGACCGTGCGAGGAGTGCTTTCTCTTGGTAAACAATGCCTCATTTCCTATTGCCACACCATATTCATTTATTCCCATTTCAGCGCCCCACATCCAGCAAGGTCTTGAGATCAGGATTGCGTTCGTTCTACCTTCAAACTCCACTTCTGAATCCGTGACCTTGAGTTTACCCTCCCGTTCCGTTCTTGGATAGAATTCGACTAGCTGTATCTCATTCGGCTCCCTGTCACTGTTCTTGGCAAAAATAGTTGGGCCCTCCGCTGACGTGCCCATTAAACGCATGTATAGGGTGTCGCACATTTGAATCACATCTGTTCGACGGGATTTTCCCTTTCAGTAATAACGCCGATGCCGTATATTTCTTTCCCTACGTCCTAAATCCCTGCATCCATTGGAAGTGCTGGTCCGTCGGGTGCAGCGATAAACCCCGCCGCCGGCACAATGAGGTACCAAAAGATTGAACTCAGCAGGACTTGCTCATATTCAAATCATTTCCGAAAGTTTGAGTTTGCTGATGACTGTTCAATCCCAGCCATGCTGGCACTGTACAGCCTCGTAGTCACTGCCGAACTTTGCCCCACAACGGGGGCAAAAGCCCTGGCTCATTCCCTTTTCCGATTTTGTCATGTGGCAACAACCTTAACATCGTATTTAGCGTTTGCTATAAAGCAATTCGGTGATTGACGAAAACTCTCTCAGCATGCCTCAGGAAAGCAATGTTATGATATACAATCACACAAAAATACCTTTGGCTGCTCTCGTAGTATTCCGGCGGCAGCGATCCGAAAGAAGCATATGCGAAGCGAGTGTTACTTAGAAATGAAGGTTTTGGCAATACTTCCACCATTTCTTCCTGTCGACGCAATAAGACAGACTGTGCAACAAATACTGCCAGACATAGAAGTTAAAACTGATGCGGACTTCGAACCTCTGGATGCTCAGGTGTTAATTGTGACCACGTTTACCAGAGTGGACAGCGCTTTGCTGGATCGGGTAAGAGGACTGAAGATGATTCAGGTTGCGAGCACGGGATATGACAATGTTTTGCTGGAAGAGGTCAAGAAGCGCGGTATTGCGGTCTGCAATATACCGACAGCAAACAAGGAGACAGTTGCTGAGCACGTTATTGCGCTAGTGCTCTCCATAATGAAAGACATACGTTTTATGGACTCCGAAATTCGTGCCGGCAGGTGGCCAATGCTTTCGGGAACCCAGGAATTGAAGGGCAAGATTTTCGGAATCATAGGAATGGGTGCGATCGGGAAAAAGCTGGCGGAGCGCCTCGTTCCCTTCGAGGTGGAACTGATGTATTATGATCCCAGAAGGCTCTCTCCGGAAGAAGAAGAAACCCTGGGAGTAGAGTTTTCGTCTCTCGATGAATTGCTGAAGCTATCCGACGCTGTGTCCATACACGTTCCGCTTACTCCAGAAACCAGAGCAATGATTTCTTCTGATAAGCTGGGATTAATGAAAGATCGTGCGATCCTCATCAATACTTCCAGAGGAGAAATTGTGGATGAGGCAGCCTTAATCGAGGCGGCAAAAAAGAAGAGCATTAGGGCAGGGATCGATGTATTCTACAGGGAACCGCCTGACTTCAATTCAGAAATGTTCTCCATGGACCAATTTCTGTTTACTCCCCACATTGCAGGGGTAAGCATGGAGAGCCAGCAGAGATTCATCACAGAGACTGTGGCAAATGTATTGAGGTACGTGCAAGGGCTGGAACCTCAGTTCCGGGTGGCCTGATGAAGGGATGGGAATCATTCAAAGCCTCCCTGGAATCCCTTGAACTCAAACCTGTCTTTGGGAATCCCGGTTCAACGGAACTCCCAATGCTGCGCGGAATTGAGAAATACGTACTTACCTTGCACGATGGTCTTGCCGTTGGGATGGCAGACGGCTATTCACGGGTTACGGGGAGATCATCGGTTGTCAATCTGCATACCTTGCCCGGAGTCGCAAACGCGACCGCTTTCATCCATACGGCCCGGATGAACAGGTCGCCTATGGTGATAACAGCAGGTCAGCAGGATTCACGCCACGCGTACCTAGAGCCCCTCCTGTATCATGATCTTATCTCGCTTGCGGGAGATTCTGTCAAATTCAAGTACGAAATAAAGCATGCTTCCGAAATACCAAATGTTCTGAGAAGGGCAAAGGCGATTGCGGAAACACCACCCATGGGTCCTGTATTCCTTTCGTTCCCAATGGATGTGATGGACGAGGAGGGATCAGATTCTCTTCCGCTTCCGGACAAAGTGAATTACAATCTCCTTGACCGTGAAGCAGTATCAGAGATTGCCGGGATCTTCAACGATGCCAGGAATCCCTGCATAGTTGTTGGCTCGGAAATCGACGTATTCGGAGCCCACGATGCAATCAGGCAGTTCATGCAAAAGGCAGGATGTCCCGTCTATGCAGAACCTCTATCGTCCAGGTCTCCGTGCGATTCTTCAATTCCTCAATTTGCCGGAGAACTTCCTCCTGCTTCCACATTGATTAACCTGAAGCTGATCCAGCATGACCTAATTCTATTTGTCGGGGGAGAAATAACTCTTTACCCCTATCTTCCAAGTCCTTTGCTGGAAGGGAAGAAAATAACAATGGTTGGGATGTCTCCGTCCAGGAGAATCGGCACTAGTTATGCAATGAATCCGAAACTCTTCCTGGAGAATATTCTGCCGATGATCAACAGGAAGGGCAATTTTACTGCTCCACCTGCGGGATCTGATGCTTCGAGGCTGGTCAGGGAAAAGAAGAGGATGTCTGCTTATTACGTGCTCCGCAAAGCAGCCAGAATATTCACGGATTACGTCCTGTTTGACGAGTCAATTTCCGCAACCTTGCTGACAAGAGAACTATTTGGTTATCGCGAAAGCTCTTTTTTTACCGCCTCTGGGGGACAACTTGGCTGGGCACTCCCGGCAGGCATGGGGGCCTCCCTGGCAGGAAAGAAGGTTTTGGTGATAATCGGGGACGGATCGTTCATGTATTCCGTCCAGTCGCTGTGGACCGCGGTGAAGTACTCTCTCCCGATCAAGATACTGGTTCTTAACAACCGTTCGTACAATGTCCTCAGGAGTTTCTCAATGAGTTTTTACCCGGATGTTCAGAACAGGGACTTTCTGAAACCTGATTTGCCTTTAACGGGCGTTTCCGAGGGTTTCGGGATCGAAACAAGGACCGCAGGGCCGGACCTCAATGACCTGGATTGGCTGAGAGAAGGCGAGAATCCCAAGGTGTTGATTGTGAACACAGATCAGGAAGTGCCTAAGCTGTTTCTCTGAATCTCATCCAAATGAGCCTATCAGTGCCTAGCGCTTTGGCGAAATCCTTTCCGTCAGTGACTTCTTGATTTTCGGCCACTCTGCGCTTAGGATTGAGAAGATCAGTGAGTCGCGGACGGTTCTATTCCTCCGTATCTGATGGCCTCTGAGAAGCCCCTCCGGGGTAGCACCCAGTTTCCTTATCGCGGCTGCAGAGCGAACATTGCGCACATCTGTGACCCAATTTCCGAGCGCAAGCCCACACACTTCAGTCGTGGGTTAAGCGAGGTCCTGTGAATGCTTAATAGCATGGAAAGTACTTCTATTACAATGATTAGGGTCCTTAAGGTGCGACTGTATCCAACCGAAGCACAGAAAGTGCTTCTGGAAAGGCACTTCGGGGCCAATCGCTTCATCTGGAATCACTTTCTCCAGGAACGAAGCGAATATTACGCACAGAGCAAAACCATGGGAAAACCGCAGGGATTGAATTATTTCAAGACATGCAGGATGCTTACGGAACTGAAGAAAGAGCAGGAGTATGCATGGTTGTATGAAATATCCAATCCATCGCTCCAGCAAACTCTGAGGAAACTGGATAACGCATTCACGGCATTCTTCAGGAAGAACTCCGGGTATCCAAATTTCAGGTCAAAGAAAGGCAACCAGTATTTCATTGTACCATCCGGGTTCAAGGCAAATGAAAACAAACTAATTCTACCAAAATTCCAGGAGGGCATAGAATACAGGGATAAGTCCAGCATTCCGGAGAAGATAAAGCAGATCATCA
>JAMDBT010000032.1 GCA_023487205.1 Thermoplasmatota archaeon | reverse complement strand
CCAATACCAGCAATTACGAGTTCTGTGCCCATCGCCCTCTCAGGCTCTTATACGAGAAAAGGATTCTTCAGAATGATTTAATATGCAGGAATCCTTGACTAAGCATGACTTATTCGTCAGAAATCAGCCGGAGGAGCCCCGGCCTATTCATCTTTTTGCTTGATCAGTCAAGATCGATGAGCCACAAGCTTGGTGGATCTGACAGATCGAAAGCCCAGGAAGCTTGTGATGCTGTAAACAGACAGATCTATGAACTAATATACAGGTGCACGAAGACGGATGGAGTTAGAGACTACTTTGACATCGGCATCATTGGATATGGATTCAAAGCCGATACTGCTGATTCCCTCTTGAAAGAGGGCACCCTTGTGCCAATTTCAAAACTCTCGGAAACGCCACTGCGGATGGAGAGAAGAACTAAGAAGATGCTTGATCCTGAAGGCAACGAAATGGAGACGGAGTTCGAGTTCCCAATATGGTTCGAGCCCGTCGCAAATTCCAACACCCCAATGGTGAAGGCACTAAAGCTGGCACAGAGCTGGCTGGATGACTGGATCGCTGAGCACACGAATTCCTTCCCGCCTGTGTTGATTAACATCACGGATGGAGCAGCAACAGACGGTGATCCTCTGGACCCGTCGGTTGAACTGATGAAATTGGAAACCGGAGACGGCAAAATACTGTTGTGGAACTGCCACCTGTCAGAGTCTAAGGATCAGAAGACCCTCATATTTCCGGATTCCGATGGCGTGCTTCCGACGGCGGACAAGTTTGCAAAGCAGTTGTTTGACATGTCAAGCGTTCTTCCGGAACCCTTTATCCGCGCAGCCGAGGACCGGCAATTGGTGGTATCTCCGAGCTCAAGGGGGTATGCCTACAATGCAGGGCTTGATGAACTGATCGAACTCCTGGACATAGGAACCAGGGCTCCTTCGAGCAACCTTCAGTAGAGAGGGCACTGTGTGAAAATTTTTGATTTTCACATGTGCAAACTCGGAAACAAGGAGAATGAGTACGAGGATGCAATAGCATACGATCTAGATCGCATGCGGTTCGCCATCGCTGACGGGGCAAGCGGATCTGCTTACGCTGAGCTTTGGGCTTCTGCGCTCACTGACACCTATGTCAACCTTGAAGAGAGTCTGTTCGAGGATCCTGTAGGAGCTTTTTCCAAGACGCAGGGCGGTGCAAGGAAAAAGTGGTATACCGGCATAAACTGGAATTCTATGCCGTGGTTCCTTAAGAACAAGTCGGTGGTCGGCTCCTACTCTACTCTACTGCTGCTCGAGATGAGGAAGGTCAACAAGGGACTTGATTTTATTTGCTCCGCAATAGGCGACAGTTGCCTCTTTGTCATCGATCAGAGACTGCGTGTTTCTTTTCCAATAACTGACCACAAGGAGTTCGGTGTAAACCCGAAACTTGTCTGGAGCGGACAGGGCTTTCCTGCGAAGGTGGACGTGAAGCTGAAACTGCCTGTGGTGCAGACCATCAGGGGGACAGTTTCCAGAGGGGACAGGATGATTCTGGCCACTGACTCTGTGTCCAAGTGGCTCCTCCAGAACGAGAGCGACGACCCATGGGACATTTTGCTGGACAATCCAAGGGAACTGAGGGAGTCCATTTCAGACCTGATCAACAAGGGATCCATGAGGAATGATGACATAACCGCCGCAGTTCTTTCCTTCACGGCAAACTGATTTCCTCCAAGATCAAATTGACCTGATTTCTTGAGCGCCGCACCCTTTCCACAGCGGGTCATTTCCAAGCGCATCGACCAGGAGGTCAGTAAGGTTCCTCACCTTTTTGCTTCCTCTTGAGGAGAGTTCCGCGATGACCTTGGACCCATTGGGGTTGATGAAATCTGACTTCCTGAAAAGCAGGCAATCGGGATCGTCTCCATTGTATTTTTCCCATAACAAAGGATCCTCGGAGACCGCAATGAGGGAAAGATAAATCACAAGGCAGGAGAAATTATCCGTCTCTTCCGAATAGTCTTTTGCCCCGCGCATCGGATGCTGGAAATCCGCATGTCCAAGCTCGGGTGCCGGGTTTCCTTTGAAATCTGGTACAAATGATCCGTCGTAATCTATGAGCTTTAAGGTACCGTGAGGGTCAATTATCAGGTTGTCCCCCGCCAGGTCTCCATGCGCGATTCCGAATTTCTTAAGTCCCGCCATGTCTTCAATAAATCCGTCCGAAAGTGCCCGGATAATCTTTGGCTTGTTGATATTGTCCGTAATGTACCTGTTCAAGGTAACTCCGTCCATCCAGGTCATTTTCAATGCCGGGTAATACCGCCCCGGATCTTTCATTGTCCTGATGGCAGTCTCGTAATAATTGAACTCCACAAGGAAATCCACCTTCTTGCCCACCTTGCCGAGGCGATCGCTGATTTTCGAATATCTCCACGTAAGGTTGGGAGTCCTTCGTGTGAAGCATTTCAGCGCGTAGAAGCTGTTTCCCACCTGCATCTTGTACACTGAACCGTAGTTTCCAGAAGCGTAGACGTACCACACGGGAGACTTCGGGTTCTTGACCGGCTTTCCCTGAGTCAGATCGCCAAGCGACTTGTTAAAGCTGTACCTGATGGACTGGAATGATTGCTCGTAGTCCTGCCCGGATGGCCATTCTCCAGATGTTCCCCCGGTTCCAGTTCTGGGAGTGACGGACGGTGCAGGAGCCGGTTTTGGTGCCGGCTGAGCCTTCGGGGGAGGCGGTGGCGGAGGTGTGGGGGCTCTTGCCGGCTGTGGCTTTGGAGGTGGAGATGAAGGGGGAGGCGCAGGAGTACTTGGTGAGGGAGCCCTGCTCACGGTTTGTTGTGCTGATGGACCGGGATTGGAGGGCTTGATTCCAGAACCGGTGAATGACTTGTATACTTTGGTGGCTATTGCCACATAATCTCTCCATGTATTCGGATCACTCACCCTGAAGAAACTCTCCTTCAGATTGCTACCCTTGCTTATGACCACCAGTTGTTTTCTGAATCCGCCTTCAACGGAAACTGAAACCATATCACTGAATTTCAGGTCTATCCGAAACTCCTTGTTTCGGGAGCTTGAAGTCGAAATAAATGACAGCCCCTTCGAGTCCAGTTTGAGAGTTCCTTTTCTCTTTTGTGTCTTGCAACCTGATACAAGAATAACATCATCATTGCCAACTGTGACCGTTTGAGCCCTCAAAGCTAATGCTTAGTACGTTCCATGCCATAAACTATGTGCTCTGCAGCGGAACCTTTTCGCAAGCCGATATTCGTTATTCTGATCGAATCAGACCCGCAATTACTGTGCACTGACTTTTTCAATCTGGTCCATACGAATTATCTCTTCAGCATCCTCGATTGACTGCGGGCTGAAACCCCTATGGTAGACAAATCGCGCGGCGTAAAGGTTCGCGATCTTGAGAAATCTTTCCGAATCCAGCTTGTTTCCTGCGTGGATCAGGACTGCAACAGCCAGCGAGTGGCCGATTGTACTCAGGGTATCCTTTGCCATAAACTGGACCTGGTCGAGTGGCAGCGACTCTGATTGCTGAATCGCCAAACTGATCTTGTCCGTCATTTCCTGGAATAGATCTTTTCCATCTGCGACTTCACTCTTCATTTCTTCCAAATACTTGAGGAGTGGAATATGCGATTTCTTCTTCTGCATGGATTCCAGCATGTCCAGGGCCTGGATGTTGCTCGGACCCTCCCAGATTGGCGTTATTAGAGCCTCCCTATGGAGCCTCTCAATGGGGAATTCCCGTAGAAATCCTATTCCTCCATGCAATTCCATGGCCATCTGGGACACGAATGCTGCCATGTCTGCCGTCAGGTTTTTCGCAATGTGCGTGAGCAGCCTCGCAAAATGATATTTCGGCGTGTAGGGAGGTGTTTCCATGTAGGACTTCTGGAAAGCGTCAACTGCAAGGAAAGAGAGTGCCAGCGTACCCTCGAGATAAATTTCCATCTCCATAAGATCCCTACGAACCAGGGGATGATCAGACAGTTTCCTTCCGAAGGCAGACCTCTTACCGGTGTAGAAATATGCCTCCAGATAGGACTTTCTCGCAACGCCGAGTGCGCCAAAAGAGTTGGACAGCCTGGATACCATCAGGTCTTCCATTATGTAGTAAATTCCCTTATCCGGATCGCCGATAAAAGAGGCCTCGGAGTTCTGGAATTCAACCTCTCCAGTGGGCACTGCGGCGGTTGCGCTCTTATCCTTGAGTCTCCTGATACTGAAGTTCCTCTTGCCGTCGCTGGAGAACTCTGGAACAAGAAACAAAGAGAGACCCTTTGCGCCTGGGACTGACCCCTCTAGCCTAGCAGAAACCAGTGCCAGATCCGCAAGACCAGCATCGCTGGAAAAATACTTCGTGTTTCCGTTAAGATACCACTTTCCGTTGACGTTTGCTGCACTTACAGTATTGGATCCGAGGTCGCTCCCTCCCTGGATTTCCGTGAACCAGGTTGCACCCCATTTTAGTGGTAAAGAACCGCCTGTCAGTCCGGGAAGCTCAGATTTCTGTTCGCTGGACCCGTACTTGAAAATTGCATACGCCGTCTGGTTCGTCACGGTAAGGACGCATGCCATTCCAGGATCAGAAATCAGGTATTCAGAGGCAAAATGGCTGAACCAGTCCCCGTCCCTGTAGGGAAAGAGATTCACATGGTACCTGCTCACGAGGGCATCCAGGGATTCCCTTTCGGATGGATCAAGCCAGACTCTGTCCACCCTTTCCCCGTCAATGCTCCACATCACGTGTTGTGGCCTACCCCTCTTGTCCACGTGCTCTGCTATTTCATACAGATCGGTACCCGCATATAGCCCCAGTTCTGAGAGACCGGAAAAATCACGCCCAAAATACCTGCCAATAAGCTGCAATGGTCCATCGATTTCAAAGTGGTTCTTCCCGTAAATGCTGGAAA
>JAMDBT010000029.1 GCA_023487205.1 Thermoplasmatota archaeon | reverse complement strand
AAAATCAGGCTTCCGCCTTGGTCTCCTTCAGTGAAATCTTGGCATCCGCAACAAACGCCCCTGCTTCAGTCACCACCACCGGATTTAGATCCATTGATTCCACCCCGAGTTTTCCGGAGGTGACCAGACTGCTCACGCTCACCAGCAGACCAAGCAAGCCCTCACAGTCTGCCTTAATACCACGAAAACCACTGCACACGGCTCCGAGCTTGATTTCTCTCAGCATGTCCTTGGCGTCCGGTGGGCTTATGGGCAACTTTCTAAATGCCACATCCCCGTAGATTTCCGTATATATGCCACCAGCCCCCAGCATTATCACCTTGCCGAATGTGGGATCGGTAATTATCCCGACAATGAATTCAATTCCCGGAGGGATCATTTCCTCTACGAGGAACTCTGATGCAGGGAACTTTTCTTTCATCATCTTGAACTTTGCTTCCAGATCTGGCTGATTCTTGATATTCAGCATTACTCCCCCAACGTCCGTCTTGTGCAGTATCGCCGGGTCAGAAACCTTGAGGGCGAGGGGAAAAGAAAGTTTAAAATTTGGAGAAATTGCATGCGCAAGGATTCCCCTTGGCACCGGTATGCCAAGTCTCCTGAGCCACTGCTTTGCATCGAATTCAACCAGCTGGGTAACAGTTTTTCCTGTTTTCTGATCAGTTTGCAACCTGCTCCCTCCTCAGGTACTCTCCGTAACGGTTCAGTGCTCTCATGGCTTTGACTGCGCGTTCGATTGATGGATATGCTGGAACTCTGGACTCTTCAAGCTTGGAAAGTATGGGCTTAGCAAGTTTGTTGCCAATGGATCCCACTACAAGAGGCTTGAGTTTCGAAGTGTTTGCCAGCGAGGGAACTATTCCCATATCGATCTTTGGCGTCTGCGGAAGTGCATAGGCGATTATCCCGTCCACGTTTTCAGACCTTGCCAGTATATTGAGAATCGATTCATAGGCCTCTCCGCTGCCGTCTGCGGTCAGATCGACAGGATTGTTGACGGATGCGAATGGAAGGACGTATTTCCGTAATTCGTTCTTTTCCTCCTCGCTCAGGGTGGCCATTCGCATTCCGTCTCCGTTCGCCGAAAAGGTGAGGGCATCGGTGGTAACGACCCCGACGCCACCGGCCGTGGTTACGACAGCTATCCTGTTGCCCGCAGGCGGTTTCTGGTACGCGAGCACCTTTCCGTAATCGAGGAGTTCGGTCTCATCGTAGGCTCTGATTACTCCAACCTGCCGCAACACGCCATCGAAAACGCGATCGTCCGAAGCCATCGCTCCAGTGTGGAAGGAAGCTGCCCTGGAAGACTCGTCCGACCTTCCTGTCTTGAGCACTACAACCGGCTTGACCGGATTGACCTTTTTCAGTGTGTCAAAGAATTTCTGGCCGTCAGAGATACTCTCTAGATAAAGAACAATGGACCTGGTGGTTGAATCTGAATAGAAAAGTTCTAACATGTCGATTTCGCTGATATCCACCCTGTTCCCGATGTTGACGAAACCGGATATTCCCATTCCAAATTCCGTGATCGAATCCATCACCAGAAGTCCAAGGGCTCCACTCTGCGATATGAAAGCCACTTCGCCTTTTCCGGGATAAAAGATCCTCTCCCATGGCGTTAGTGCCGTGTTGATCCTGGAAGGTGGAAACAGGACCCCAACAGTATTCGGTCCAATGACCCTGGTGTCAGTCCCCGCGATTCTGTTACGAATCTGCAGTTCAAGCTCCCTTCCCTCATCCCCGGTCTCTGAGAACCCACCCGCGATAAGGACAACAAACCGCACGGACTTCCTGACGCACTGATCCAGGGCATTCATTGCAGCCCTTGCAGGCAGCGCAATGATCGCCAGGTCGACTTCCTGCGGCAGTTCCTCAACGGACTTAAAGCACTTGAACCCCATAATTTCATCATGCGACGGATTGACTGGCAATATCCTCCCGCCATAGCCCTCCTTCACCAGGTTCTCCATCACAGCGTTTCCTATTTTTTGCCTGTCCAGCGAAGCACCCACAATAGCTATGGACTTCGCGTCGTACAATGTCTCAAACAATAAACTCACGATTCGAGGGTCCGGCTTCCTATTAAGCTTACACCTGATATATTCGGTTACAAGTCATATTGCGTTGCAGAATGGTGGAAATCCCGATCACCAAGCGGACCTCTTTGCGTATGGATCAATCTCGCTGAACCAGCCTGAAATGGTTAAATATCCTCTACATATCCTGAGTCGGTGACGGCCATAACGGTGGTGAATCACCAGGTCTCATTCCGAACCCGACGGTAAAGCCCACCGTGTACCGTACGCGTACTGTCTTCCGCGAGGGGACGGGAAATATGGCTCGCTGTCGCCATCCCTTTCAATTCTAAGGTTTTAATTATCCGTGGAGGCTTTCCTTCAGAATTGACAAAAGAATCCGAAACCAACGACGAAGAGAGAAAGAACCAGATCAGGTCCCTGATCGAAGAGAACCGGAAGCTGGTGTATGACTTCGGCGCTAAACTGGTTAGCGATCTTCCCGAGGTTCCTGATTTTTACACATTCTCAGGAGGGCTGATGTATTCCCACAGGGATTTCGACGCTTTCCTGCAGGGACTTAAGAGCGGAAAAAGGTCAGCGATAGTTTCAGGATTCAATGCCAGTTCATCACCACACGTTGCACATCTCGCTGTCTTCGACACAAACAGATTCTTCCAGGAAAAATATGGAATTGACGTATATATCCCGATTTCAGACGACGAAAGCTATGTGGCAGGAAAAGTCAAAGATCAGGAAACCGGACTGAGAAATGCACTCCTGATAACGAGAAGCCTTGCAGCCCTGGGTTTCTCGCCCTCGAAAACCCGCATAGTCATAGATCAATTATACACCAACATCTACAATCTTTCATTCAGGATATCCAGATACATAACGCAATCCACGGTGAGAGCGACTTACGGCTACCAGGGAGAGCATAATATTGGCCTGCAGTTCTACCCGAGCGTCCAGTCGGCACACATATACCTCCCGAATCTCTTCGGAATCGACAACATCCTTGTGCCAATTGGACCGGACGAAGACGCCCATCTGAGGGTGTGCCGTGACGTGGCCGATAACCTGGGATACAGGAGACCGGCAGTTTTGCATTCGCGGTTCCTTCCGGGAATGGACGGTTTCAAGATGTCAAAGTCCATGCGAAATAATGCCATCATGCTTTCCGATTCCGACAAGGAATTGAAGAAGAGGATTGGAATGGCATTCTCAGGGGGACAGGTTTCGGTGGAAGAGCACCGGAAGTTAGGCGGAGACCCAGAAATAGACGTTTCCTTCCTGTACCTGAAATACTATTTTCTTACTCCCGGGGAAGCAGAGGAGATCTCGGAGAGATATCGCGCCGGGAAAATGCTGAGTGGAGAAATGAAGGCACTTCTGACTGAAAAGTTGCTTGATAGAATCCATCGGTTCAAAACCAGTTATGATAAGGTTACGGAGAAACAGATGGCGCGGATGATAATGGCAAATGACGACATCGACATTGAAAAAATCGTGCGCCCGGAAAACTACATGCCTTCGGAATACTTGAAAAAGTGATCCTTGGTATAATAGAATCAGACGCGCATGAACAGGTCCTGATCCATCATCTTCCTGATGCTTCCAATCTTTGAAGGCGTGAAAATCCCATATTCGGTGATGAAAGCCGCAACATACTTGAATGGGGTAACGTCAAATGCAGGATTCAAGGCACGGCTTCCGCCCGAGGCTATGCGGATTTTCTCAACATTCAACACTTCCTCCTGGGACCTCTCCTCAATTGGAATTCCTGTTCCGTTGGGTATGGTGAAGTCAAACGTGCTACCCGGAGCGGCCACGTAGAACGGGATTCCGTTCTCCCTTGCAAGAACCGCCTTTTCGTAAGTTCCAATCTTATTGGCGAAATCTCCATTTGCCGCGATCCGGTCTGCTCCAACTATGACCAGGTCCACATCACCCTTACCCATGAAAAACCCGGCAGCATTATCGGCAATCACCGCATGATCTATTCCCTCCTGAACAAGCTCCCAGGCGGTCAGCCTGGCTCCCTGCAATCTGGGACGGGTCTCGTCAACGTACACAAAGATCTTCTTTCCCTCGTTATTTGCAATCCTCATGGGGGCTAGAGCAGTTCCCCAATCCACAACCGCCAGAGCCCCGGCGTTACAGTGTGTAAGAATCCTTCCTTTTTCCGGTATTAGGGTATTGCCGTATTCGCCAATCTTCCTGGATCGGTTTATCATCTCCTGGGAATACCTGTTTGCAGCGTCCAGTGAGAAACCGTTCTCCTCCATATAGTGGATGGCCTTGAAAAGATCGTGTGCGGTTGGCCTTGTCTTTCTAATCTTTTCGACCGCCTCACCCATATTCTCCTTGTTGTTGTACGCCATTGCGAGACCGTAAGCGGCAGTAACTCCAATAGCAGGCGCGCCCCTGACCACCATGTCTCTTATGGCGTAAGCAACATCGTCGGAATTCCTTGCATCAAATATCTCCAGCTTTTCAGGTATTTTACGCTGGTCGATGAGCTTGACAATTCCGTTCTCAAACCAGACCGCCAGCATGGTTTTCGCGGTGCCGTCAACAATTACCTTCATTTCGAAACCTGATGGGGAGAACTCTAAAAATGTTGCTGGGAATTAGGTCAACTACCCACCCCTGAAGAGGAGTGGGCTTGTTGCTGGTCTCCCCCATGTCCGTGGACATGGATTCATCGGACCGCAACGATTGGCTGGTTGACTTTCCTTGCGAGGGTCAGAGGGCTATTGACTATTTCACGCCTCGGCAGCCTGATTTCAGCAGAAGGCTTGACGCATTCATCCCTTCTCCTCACGGAGAACATGCCGCTGAAACCAATGTGTTCCTACGAACAGTCCATCTTAACCGTCTTTCTCCTCAAGGGAGTGCCTTCCCGTTTCAGGGGTGGACAGATATTCATCCCTTGAGAAAATAAGAAGGTTTCCTTTGAGGGAAGTCC
>JAMDBT010000038.1 GCA_023487205.1 Thermoplasmatota archaeon | reverse complement strand
AAATGGGATTTGGGAAACCCGATAACAGAATTTATCTGACTGCCTTATCGATGCTTGGAGTTGACTGCAAGGACGCGTGGATGGTTGGCGACAATCTCCTGTTTGACGTACTGCAGCCACAGTCATTGGGAATTAGGGGGGTGTGGATTGATAATAAGAATACTGACCCGCTCAACAGAAAATTTCCGGGAAACCCCCATATCACAGCGAAGAGCATTGTGGAAGTTCTCCCGCATTTGGCCTGAACCTGAGCGATGATTTTACATACGCTGTGGGTGCTCGTCCCAGGAAGAAACGATCTGAGTCAATCCGGCCTATTGACGTAATTGCGGCTTTGTTATCAATATTGTTAGGAGTTTGAGGGAAGCTGTAAAACCCACAGGCTTCAGCCGTGGGATACACGGACTTCCCTCAAAGGAAACCTTCTTATTTTCTCAAGGGATGAATATCTGTCCACCCCTGAAACGGGAAGGCACTCCCTTGAGGAGAAAGACGGTTAAGATGGACTGTTCGTAGGAACACATTGGTTTCAGCGGCATGTTCTCCGTGAGGAGAAGGGATGAATGCGTCAAGCCTTCTGCTGAAATCAGGCTGCCGAGGCGTGAAATAGTCAATAGCCCTCTGACCCTCGCAAGGAAAGTCAACCAGCCAATCGTTGCGGTCCGATGAATCCATGTCCACGGACATGGGGGAGACCAGCAACAAGCCCACTCCTTCAGGGGTGGGTAGTTGACGCGCGCTCTTCAGTGAGTCAGTCTTAGAATCCTGTCTGGATCGGAAAGAATCTTCCTGACGTCGTTCATCAGGACGAAGGGGGAACCCCCTACCGTAATGACCAGTCCATTCCCGGCTTTTATCTGACCCAGGAATGGTCCATCGGGATGCCTCCACGACAGGAAGTAATCTTCACTGTAGAATCTGTCCATTATTCCAGGTTCCTCCCTCAAGGCATAATACGCGTAAGGAATATCCGCATCCTCCCTGACAATTTCGATCCAGAAGCCCCTTCGGAAGCAATCCCTCTCAAAGACGAAAATCTCCTGGACTACGTTGCCCTCCATGGTGAATTTGCCTACTGACGATAACCTGTAGCCGGAAAATTCAATGACTTTCTGTGGCGGCATCCACTGGAGCCTGGATATCCTATCGTCCTCAAACCAGGTTCCCTTTTTCCCCCCGGCAAAGAACGATCTTTCGTGGAACCGCTCTGCGCATATTCTGTTCTCCCGATCATATGGCCGCAGATCACCGAATAGCTTCAGGAGATCTTCACTGGAGTTTCCCTCGATTAATTCCATTTCTACCGTAGTGCCGTCAAGGTACGTCGACGCTGCGGGGTTTCCCTTGTAATTCCTTCCAAGGAACAGCACCTTCCTGCCGGTCTTGACGGCCTCCACGTTCGAGTACGTTCCGAACAATGAACTCATCAGGCTCTTTGGAAACCCCGGAAAAAACCAGTCAAGAAAAAACTCCTTGACCCTAATCTTCGATCCATGGCCGTCCACGAAAAAGCGTAAGGTGTCCCATCTCTGATCTGCCCTCCTCCTGGTCAGATCGGCAATTGGCGTGGAATCAGGAAGCCATGCAATGAATGGTAGATCCTCAAGTTCCGCTTTGAAGGGCTCTTTGTTCATGGATTCATCGCTTCCTGGCCGTGCACACCATTAAGCAATGAAGTGAGACAGATGGCAAGTTTATGTTCGTACATACATTCCCGTGATAATGAAGGTTCTCATACTTGGCATTGACGGCTACATTGGATGGCCACTGGCTCTCAGGCTTCTTGAAAGAGGGCATTCAGTGAGCGGTGCCGATAATTTCATCACCAGAAAAAGGGTAAAAGAGGTTTCTTCAGATTCCGTCCTGCCAATTCCAAGTTTTTCGAAACGCACTGAGGACCTAGAAAGATCGATGAAGAGGAAGGTACGCTTCCACAGGGGAGACGTCAGCAATCCTGATTTCATGTACGAAATCATATCAGGAGAGAAACCGGACGCAGTGGTTCATCTGGCCGAACAGCGGTCCGCCCCCTATTCAATGCTTGGGTTGAAACAGGCATCTGAAACGATGTACAAGAATACCATTTCCACCATGAACCTGCTCTATGCTATCAAGGATGTAACTCCGGAATCGCACATCCTGAAGCTCGGGACCATGGGTGAGTATGGCACCCCCAACATTGACATTCCTGAGGGCTTTTTTGAAATAGAATTCCGTGGACGCAAAGATACCCTGCCTTTCCCCAAGAACGCCGGATCTTGGTACCACTGGACAAAGGTCCACGACAGCAACAACCTGATGTTCGCAAACAGGGTGTGGGGAACCAGAATAACGGACGTCATGCAGGGAGTAGTTTACGGAACCAGAACTTCCGATATCACAAGCGATGACAGATTCACGAGATTCGACATTGACGAGGTGTGGGGAACCGCACTGAACAGGTTTTGCGCGCAGGCCGTGATCGGACTCCCTATCACCCCATACGGGAAGGGAGGACAGACACGCGGATTTCTGTCCCTCGAGGATAGCATCACATGCCTGACGTTGGGAATTGAGAAACCTCCTGAGAAGGGAGAATACAGGGTGTTTAACCAGTTTGACCAGCACTATTCAGTAGGCGAACTTGCCAGAAAGGTCAAGGAAGTCTATGAAAGGGAATACAGCAGGAAGGCTGTGATTGAGAACGTGCCAAACCCCAGAGTGGAGAAGGAGGAGCATTACTATAACCCGGAATCAAAGAAGCTCAGATCAATGGGATATAAACCTGAGGGCAACTTGGAGAAAGACCTGATAAGAATCATGGAAGACCTGAACAGGTATGGAGGGAGGATAGAGAAACTGAAGAAAGTGATCATGCCTAGAACCATCTGGAAGAAGAGCTCCGGGATTACGCATTAGGGCTTTAGAGAGTCAAGGCTCCTTTTGAGGATTTTCACATACTCTTCTGCGAGTCCTACGCTGATCCAGTCTTCCCTGCTGAATTCCACCGCATTGAATTTTTTCCCGGAAGAGATGCACCTGTCGATGGCAGGGGTTAGTTCCACGTTCTCTGAATCGCTATCAAGATAACCAAAAACTGACTTCGGAAGTACGTATGATGCACAGAGAGCGTAGTCGGATATAGGCGTGCTGGGCTTCTCTATTACCTTGGTTACCATGGTTTTTGCCCCTTGTTTTTCTGTTCGTGCATTGCCGTACCTCCCGGGATTGTCAACTTTCATTATGGAAAGTACAGGATTATCGCAAGAAGGTATGCCCATTCTGTTGAACGCGTTGTGGGGCAGAAGAATTCCATCTCCCGCGTTGAGAGCAAACAAATCGCTCTGCACAAAACTCTCTGCTGCAAGGACCGCACCTCCGTATCCGTTTCTGATCTTCTGGAAAATTATCTCCGCATCTGGCATAAACGACCTGACGTAATCTATCGTGCGAGAATCGGAGGGATCAAGCACGATGCCCACAGACTCTATGCCGGATGAGATCATCCGCCTGTACACTGCCTCCAGGATGGGCCTGAGCTGGATCTTTCCGCTTTCCTGCACGTATATGGGAAGCATTTCTTTCCGCAATCTTCCATTCAATCCAGACCGGATTCCCAAACCTGCTGCAGTGATGACGCCTTGCACCTAGCAGAATAATCAACCAATTTAACAATGTTTCTCAATTCTGAGATTGTCAGGGGATTGACGCGCATCGAGTAGAACTTGATCTAATGGAGAGGATGATTTGTAGATGAAGTGTTATTGTTGTGGCACCTGCCAATCCCCGTACCCATCGAGGCCGAAGAAGAGATATATTCTGTCGTAAACATCTGAAGTTGTTCGTGTAAGGGGGGTTAAGGCAAGGCGGCTTTGCACATAAACCATCAAACGGGATAGCTGAAACGTGCAAGCGATTATGGGTCGTTCTGTGGCGTCCATTATTACCTCAGAGGCGCGCTCCGTTGGCTCCGCTGAGCATTACTTTCGCAGTGCCCGGTAACGTTTGGATTAACCCCCGGGGTGAAATCCATCAAGGAAGCGTTATATACGTCGGAAGTATTGGCGGACTTACGCACTCCGCGCTATACGAAATAGTGCAGAACCACCTCATCGGCAGTCGAGTGATTGGACCTAGCGGTCATGGGTGATCTCGGAATTTCCAAGAGGTGGAAGAAATGAGGATGTAAGGAGAAACACTTACTTCTGACAAGTGAAATGGTGCAAACTGTGGCTTGCCAATTCAATTTGAACTTACCATTTAGTGTGCAGGCATTAACTCCGGTTGATCCTGCCGGCGGCCACTGCTATCAGGTTTCGATTAAGCCATGCGAGTCATGGGGTCGCAAGACACCGGCGTACCGCTCAGTAACACGCGGACAATCTACCCTCAGGTGGGGCATAACCTCGGGAAACTGAGGCTAATTCCCCATAGTTACCGTATGCTGGAATGCTTCGGTGATGAAAGTTCCGACGCCAGAGGATGAGTCTGCGGCCTATCAGGTCGTATGTGGTGTAGAGGACCACATAGCCAAAGACGGGTACGGGCCCTGAAAGGGGGAGCCCGGAGATGGACTCTGAGACACTAGTCCAGGCCCTACGGGGCGCAGCAGGCGCGAAAACTGTGCAATGCGCGAAAGCGCGACACGGGAAACCTGAGTGCCTTGACTTAGTCAAGGCTTTTCTTAAGCCTAAAAAACTTGAGGAATAAGAGCTGGGTAAGACGGGTGCCAGCCGCCGCGGTAACACCCGCAGCTCGAGTGGTGGTCACTTTTATTGAGCCTAAAGCGTTCGTAGCCGGCCCTGTAAATCTTTGGATAAATTCTTCCGCTTAACGGGAGACCGTCTGAAGAGACTGCGGGGCTAGGGACCGGGTGAGGTTGAAGGTACTTCAGGGGTAGGGGTAAAATCCTGTAATCCTTGAAGGACGACCGGTGGCGAAGGCGTTCAACTAGAACGGATCCGACGGTGAGGAACGAGGGCTAGGGGAGCAAACCGGATTAGATACCCGGGTAGTCCTAGCTGTAAACTCTGCCCACTTGGTGTTGCCTCTCTTTCAGAGGGCGGCAGTGCCGGAGCGAAGGTGTTAAGTGGGCCGCTTGGGGAGTATGGTCGCAAGGCTGAAACTTAAAGGAATTGGCGGGGGAGCACCGCAACGGGAGGAGCGTGCGGTTTAATTGGATTCAACGCC
>JAMDBT010000014.1 GCA_023487205.1 Thermoplasmatota archaeon | reverse complement strand
AGGTAGTAGATTATGACGGAAATTCCTGATCCTGCGATCGAGAACCTGATTGCGTCAAGGCCATAAGTCAACGGAATCACGTAGGACAGGGGTCTCAACCAGGAAGGCAATACTGTTACCGGAAAATTGACGCCGCATACAAGCAAGCCGATGAAGAGAAAGACGTTAGCAACGATAAGGGCTGTCCGAAGATACAGCCCAATGGTGCTTATGAGTAGCCCGAAGCTTACCATTGAGATACTGGTCACAAACAGGGAAATCATCAGCAGCAAGTAATTAGCAGATGCAAAACTGACATGAAACAGGAACGCAGCGTAGAGAAGCCCTGTGACGCTTATCAGGAGAGACATTATTATCTGGTAAAGGGCGCGACCCAGAATCATGGATGCTCTGCTTGAAGGCGTTACCAGGATAGACGGAAGCGTTCCCTGCCACTTGTCGGAGGAAGTAATGTTTGCCACAGCAAACACGGATGAGAATGACATGGTCTGGATAGCATTTCCAACCACCACGAACTGAACCATAGTAGGGCTGTAGCCTGCATAAGTTGCAAGGACTTCGAAGAAAGAAATCTGGGCAAGCGGGAGAATAACAATCTCCAGAAACCACATGTCCCAGGAATCCCAGATAATGGTGCCTCGGCTACCAAATCGCATGGAACCTATCAGGGACCGGTAGCTCTCCGCCAGCCTCGCGGCAGTTTCAGATCCCATCAAAAGTCACCCAGGGTCCCATTCCGCTTGGCGATCTTTTCCACCCTTACCATAAGCACAGAACTCATCGCAAAATAGACTACTGTAATTATGATAGTAACTGCTATATCTACGAAAATTGAGAACGGAAGCTGGCCAACATAGCTCCCGATGGCAGCCTTTCTAATGGCGTCAATGCCCCAAGTAGGGCCAATGGAATAGGATACAGCACCCACGTAGAAAGGAAGAAGGCCTATGGGGAACATGGTCCCGGTTGCAATGTAAACCGGGATTTCTATTCCATTTGTAATAAATCCGCCTTTTCTGCTCAGCACGATAACATTTGCCAGAAGTGTTCCAAAGGCAGAGAGGGAAAGGAAAGTGACGAACGTAGAAGCGGCAAACAGCAGAGGATCTGCAAGACTTACTCCCACCCTGAACCAGAGGAATCCAATGACCAGGATGAATATGGCGTTTATCGAACCCTCAAGGGTATTCCATATGACTCTCCCGAGTACGATCCAGATAAGGGGTGAGGGTGCGGAGAGCGTACATTCCATTGTTCCGTTCCACCTGTCAAAGCTTATAGATTCCCCGGAACCATAAACTGTGGTACCCCACATACCCATCATGCCACCCCCGAGGACCGCGTAAAGGAGGATAGGACCCGTCACGTTGGAAAATAGAAACAGGGCCACGAGGGTGAATACAAAAGGAGCTATTATGCTGGGAATCACCCACTGCGGGTCTGCAAAAAAATTCCTTGCGGTGAGAACCATGGAGGCCTTGACGACCTGAATTCTGCTGACTTCCAGCGCCATTTATTCTTCTACCATCCTCAGGTAAGCGTCTTCAAGGGTTGGTTCCTTGATCGAAGACTCAATGATCCTGACATTATTCTGGGAAGCAATCACCTTTGCTTTTTCGAGGACTTCAGACCCGTCAGGTGTCTGGATCCTGATAATAGTCCGGTCTCCACTATCCTCGGAAAAGACCCTGGACACGGACGGCAGCTCGGAAATTGAACTACTCACAGCACGTGAGTCTCCATAGACGTGCAACTCAACCAGGGTGATATCCCTGACCTGTTTCTTCAGTCCAGAAGGGCGATCCAACGCCACCAAGTTTCCTTTTGATATAACGGCAATCCTCTCGCAAAGTTCGTCCGCCTCGAACATGTAGTGAGTTGTGAGAAGAATGGATTTCCCGTCCTTCTTAAGCTGTTTGATAATGCCTCTTATGTCCCGTGCGCCGGCAGGATCCAATCCGATGGTGGGCTCGTCCAGGAACATTAATTCGGGATCGTGGACCAAAGCCCTGGCAATATGCAGGCGTTGCTTCATTCCTCTGGAATACTTTTCGACGCGTTCATTCTCCCTGCCCGTCAACCCAACCATCTCTATCAGTTCCGGCACCCGCTTTCTCGAAACGGATGGAGGAACACCATACAGGTCAGAAAAGTAGAGTAGGTTCTGCAACCCAGTTACGCGGTTATACAGCCCTCTTTCTCCGCCAAACACGATTCCTATCCTCTTCCTTATTCTGTAAAGGTCGTGTGTAACATCCATTCCCAGTACAAAGGCAGAGCCAGAAGTGGGAAGCAGCAGAGTGGAGAGGATCTTGATGGTAGTTGTCTTACCAGCGCCGTTTGGTCCAATTATTCCAAACAGTTCGCCATACTTTATCGATATGTTAAGGCCACTTAGCGCGTTTGTCCTCGACTTCACCTTGCCGAAAAAGTTCCTGTTCAGGTATTCCCTTCTCAGGTCTCTGGTCTCTACACAATATTCCGCCAATCTGGAACCTCCATTTGCATCCCTATAAATACGTTTATGAGTAACGCAAAGCAACATACTGGAACGGTCTGTTTTTCAGGCAATTGGCTTGGGACATCGAATTTACTAGCCTCAAGACGATTAATTAAAGATGATCCATGAGTACTCACTTCCAGGTTCGACCCGTACCACCACTTCAAAGATTTAAATAAATTCTGCAAATCACCCGTGGCTGCCCCGATAGTGTAGCGGCCTATCATACGGGCCTGTCGAGCCCGTGACATGGGTTCAAATCCCGTTCGGGGCGTTCATATAAAAGTCAGAGTTCCTACACTCACAAACAGGCGGTTTCCCCCGTTTCCTTATATACTCCCCCACCGGATTCTGGGATATAATAATCTCTGAATATTACAACGGCATCCGTTCGCATCCCGAGTGCAACCTTGGGCTTAGAATCGATCCAGAAGGGCATCTAAGCACGTAACGTAGTCTCCTTGGATCGTTTCAACAATTCCTTTGCGATTATCCTTGATACCCATGATAGAAAACCCACCAAGGACAAAAATCCGAGAATGAGAAAAATGACTGAGTACCAAAGTTCAAAGACTCCTAAAATAGTTGCAATGAAAAAAGGCGTTGAAACAAGGCCAGAAAACATAGGCAAGTCTGGAAATGATAAATCTTTGATGCCTAATACACCCGCAACAATCGCTATAATCAACGTTGGTGAAATAACCGAAGCCTCAATCAGACCTGTAAAATCTATCATTGCTATTCATTAAGCAAGATTTCTGCAAAATCCACCACTTTCTTATCGTATGTATTCCTCGCTTCATCCAAATTCTGGATAGTGATCTTGCCATTGAGTACCAGTGCTGATGCAGCTTGATAAGTTGTACTAAAATGATCCTTAAAACGGATGCGTTTGGCAGTTTTGTGTTCTTCTTTCCCAGCTACCTGCACTGTCATATGTTAAATTAATGTCAACTACCGTATTATATTTTCTCTCTATCTCTCTCTTTTATTGAATCTCTGGTTTTTAATTTTATCCGTGACCGGATTACTCAGAGTGAGGGATTATCCTTTCCACTATCCCGTATGTCTTAAATCACCTGTAATCGACCCAGAAGGCCATTCTTCCTTTCATAAATCAGAGATCGCTTCAGGTTGAATGTCCCGAGTGGCATTGTATGAAATCACCATGAAGGCATCCCGGATGCAACCTTGAGCTTCTAATGAGTGCAGAAAGGGATCCCATCGTCCGCATGATCGGCATCCGTTCATCCAGTCTCCAGTTCAATCACATGAGAATCAGCGGAATCGATGAGCCCCCAGACAGACAGCAGCCTGGAGATGATATCGTAGACATCGGGATGATATCTCATAAAATGCAGTATGGCCTTGTTGCCCAGAGCCTTCTGGCATTTCATGCATGTGCTGATCCTTTCATCCCTGTCGCGTCCAAGAACCGCCCCGGAAACCTGCAACATTCCGAGACCCTTGAATGCCTGTATGAGAAACCCGGACCTCCGGCAGGACGAACTCATATTTGGGGTCCCTCCGCAAATCCCGGCTTTGCAACAAGGGCATCGAGCAGGAGCAGATCAAAGACATTCAGGCTGATCAGGCTGATTATTATGGTATTGGTATTGACCCCGGAGAAGTACATCACGAGAATAGGAATGACTAGGAGCAGGATCAGGACTTCAATCAGCGTTTTCTTTCTCGTATAGCCCCTCCGGCTTCTTTCCTTCCCTGAGTGCTTCCCTCGCATTCTGTATCAACCGCAAATATCCGTCGATCTTGTCATAATCCTCAACATACCACGAATACATGTTTCCCATCCTGCTCTTTGCCCCGCGTTCCCATATCTTCTGAATGGATGGAAACTTGTCGAGAATCTTCGAATCCTCGATCTTCTCATATTCCGATTCCAGCTCACTCCTTGCCCTGCTTATGTCCAGTCCGGTGATCTCCGGGGCACTGATCTTCTGTACAAGCTTCGCAATGTCATCAACGGCGGACTGCACCTTTGGCTTCAGGCGGTAATAACTCCGGTCATCCTCCGGGGCATCCATGTATGACTTGAGATCATCCCGGATCCTTGCCAGGATCATCATCGGCTCTATCCCGCCTATCCTGCCTATGATCCCGGATATCTCCTTTATCCGCTTCTCATTCTCATCTGAGATTTTCTTTTGGTCTTTTCTCTTCTCTTCCAGTACGTCAATATCATCTTTCAGATTATCCCGGTTGAACTCCATCCTTCTTATCTCAGATTGAATCCCGGACAACTTTTCCTTTTCCTTATCGAGATCCAGGGTGTCCTGCAGATACTCCCTGACTTTTGAAAGGTGGAGCGAACTGGCAGGATCGCATAGCTCCATGATAAACGGTTGGTTCTTTGTGTAGGTTTTATAGATAAATTCACTGTACTGTGGATTGTTCTTCAGATAGGCAAATATCTCCTCATTGGTTGCCTCTGTGGTGAAAAGGAAAGCAGGAATCTCCTCACCTTTGTCATTGGTTATCCCGGATGATTTGCCTAATGTCTCCAGTGCCCTGTTCTTGAATGCAGTGGGTCCGCCGTATGCATCTATGAGTTGCCTTTCCTTATCCGTCAGCTGTATGTTGATTTGCTTCATGCCTTATACAATATATAGTCATATTTAGAACCTTCTATATTCTATTTACCTAGTGGTTTCTAAATTGAAAGTATGCATCTATAGAGAATCTATATGGTTTCGGATAGGGAAAAACTGCCATGTATTATTGTATAAGTGAAGACTCGTGGTATATAGTAAAGGCGACAAAAGTATAGTAAAGATTTTGATGCAGATACTGTATTCTACTATCTCCCCTTCTAACCCATTCCAGAGTGAAAAATACATCCCGCTATACTCTTATGCTAAGAGTATAGCGAATGAAGTAACGTGCGAACCTTCGGGAAACCTATATAGATGTTTGTTCTCTATTCATTGATAGAGATGGCAGAGAACTATCAAAAGAAAGAGATCGGCGGGCAGGGTGAAATCCTGGGCAACAAGTTCGACGTGAACTACAAAGGCTCAAACAAATGTCCTGATGGATATACCTGGGTCAATTCCTACAAAGCGAGAAAGGGCATGTTCGGCAAGGCTTACGTTGCCGGGCATTGCAGGAAGATCAGCGATGGTCCGGAAGTCGAAGACAGAGCAGGGGGCTTGTTCTAATGGTATCAAGGGAAGAATGCGAGAGCATGGGCATGGAATTTGTCGAAGGATATCACAGGCCCGATGGCACGTACGTTCGTTCATTTTGCCGCAAGGTTGGATAAACGTTTTCTTTTATTATTATCTGCCATTGATTTAGAAATCCTGTTTTGATCAGATGGGTGTGGGAGTTTTGCCTTAAGGTTCTCCCGAGATAACCGCGGCGATTCGGGTGCTGTTGGTGACACTTTTTCCGGAATTTCGAAAAAACGGAAATACTTTCTGCGAAATTTGAAGACCCAGACTTCCAACTCCCCATATACAACATCTGGAACTTCGGCAAACTCACCAACGGCACTTCTCACTTCGGAAATCACATGGCGTGCAACATATTGTTATATAGGTCTGTGTTTGCTATATTCTATGACAGAAAGAGAAATCAACCCTCGCAGGTCCGTTTGGGTCGCAGGTTTGATTATGGCTATGCTCTTCTATGTATTAGGGTTCACTCTTTTTGCTGGATACTTAGGATTAGGTACATACGGGCCTGATTACCCCTTTGGATTCGCGTTTGTGTTAGTTTATTCATTTGGTGCTATGATAATATTCACCTGGTATAGAGTTTGGCTTCTTAAAATCAAAAAAAAATTGATCAATAAAGGATTGGTTCAGTTATCCACAATGTGGTTCTTTTCCATTATGTACATCGGCGCGGGCTTCGGTACATTGGCTCGTTTCGCAATTCTCAGTTCAATAACTCCTGTTACTGCTCTCGTCATTGCTATTGTTGCAGCAGTTGATTTCTGGATTATTGAGAATAATACTAAAACTACAGTGGATATCTGGGTAAGCCCATCATTAGAACGATGATCGGAGACTTATAGAAGTCAAAGGGCGACAATGAACCCACAATATCCTATACAGGCCGGAAAACCACTCTGAATCATTGGAGAACCTTTGAAGCAACGAACTTTCTTTAATTTCTTAATTTCTTAACGAACTACAAGGCACATGTCTCCATGATCGGAGAAGTATCAATCATGATATGGGGTATATAAAGAAGAAGAATGTATAGAAATAAAGAAAATAAGGAAATTAACGAAATAATAATAAAATACTATATCCCAGAGAGATCATCCTTTTCTTCTTTCTCTGGGAGCATGTATAGAATGAGTTTCGCAAACATGTTGATCTTTGTAGTCCCATCCTTCTCTGGCCTGAGAGGAACATTCAGCTCTCTTTTGAAAAGCTGCCCTGTATCTATAGCCTTTTCAACTATTGGTTCGAATCTCATCTTATCCATGTTCATCCTCTTGAATATTGGACTGTGCTTCACCCATTTCCCACTCTTGTCAGGTGTCACTATGTAATACTCTTGAACAGAATCCCCTTTTTCTGGAACTCTCCTGAATGAATATCTTACTTCTGCATCCGCAACCAACCGGAGAACTTTCTGGACATTCAAGTTTACATCCTTGAAATCTTCTGTGTTGGAAAGCCAGAACTTGAAGTAATCTATGTTTTTCCTCATATAGAGTTCAAATCTCTCCTTTGCGATCTCTAGGTCTTCTAAATCCATGATCAGGTTTCCTGTTCCATCTGTGTGAAATCTCGATGCTGCATAGATCATGCTGAATTTCAACAGGTATTCAGGAACCTTGGTAGGCATAGTTGCTTCCATGTATTCCAGGGAGAGATCATCCACATCTGTCCTGGCTTTCATCAATTTCCCGCAAATATCTATGGGTTCACAATAGGAATTGTATGCCTCCATGAAGCCTGAAGCAGTCTTGGCCACATTGAGTTTCTTCATTTCTCTCAAGTCCCTGAGCATTTCATCAACCATTCCCTTTATCTTTGGAAGGTTGGTATCCCAAATTGCTATCCATTTAGGATCTGTATTCCTTTCATAGAGGTGAATAAACCTCTGTGCCACTCCCTGTTTGAAATAGATTTTTTGAATGTAGCTCACGGATGCATCTGGAACTCCCGCAAGGAAGACTGGAAGGAATACAGGCTTCTCTGGCGTGTATCCATGCGTCACCGTCGCATTGGATTCCATGATACCATCCCATGCCTGCGAAAAGAAGAATATCATATCTCCTGCAGGTGTACTTCTGCTGTCTATGAATATAGGGGTTTCTTCATCTTTCATGAGAAGCGCTTTCGAAAGTTCAGTATATGGCACCCCCTTCATAGGCTTGGTAAGGTATGTATGCCATCCCTTCGGGGTTCCCCTTGCAAGATTCATGAACTCTTCCCCAACCAGTTCCCTGACAATCCTTTTAATCAATCGGTAGAGGGCAGTCTTTCTTTCTGAAGTCTGTTGCAACAGCCTGATCATGAGATTTGTGCGAACCCTTCCAATGTTGTCAACATAGTTCAGATCACACAATGCAACTCCCACAATCCATTCAAGAGCCGCCTGACAGATGTACTCCGGTTCACCAGTGAGTTCATGAATCTTTGGGGTATAGTGTATGATGAAGTTTTCGGTGTGTGGATTCAGCTTCAGGGGTTTTTCCTTCCGCCTGTGGGTATCTATGGCTTCTTCAACTATATCTGGATAAGGCGAATTGAAATCCTTTTCATACTCGCACTCGGGACATCTCTCAAGTTCTAATTCGACATCCTCGATGCGGATACTGCCATCCTCATTATGGACAGTCTTCTCAATTGTTGCACCGGGATAATAAATCTCAATCGGGACATTGTGTTTCTCGCATATTTTTTGTTCCTTTCCGTTGTCTTCTGATTTGCTCATTCGTCCTCCTCCCATGCTTCCAATAAATTTTCTTCACTGATCTCACTCTCACCCGGGAACATTTGTCTTTCCAAAATTTCGAGTTGTGCAAGCCACTTGGGGGTCTCATTAATTCCCAATATCTCCATCTGCTTACTTCTCAGATCATCCATCCATGGACCCAATGTTGTAATGGCTTTGTTGCGAAATTTCAGGTATTTTCCCTTATATGGGAGGGACTTCCGATCAACATTCCCTATCCTGATTTCATTCCCCAGGAGGTGATTTATGAACTCAACGTCCAGCTCTGAACCATTCTGGAGGTCAATATTCGCTATTGAAAATTCGAGAAGCCGTCTCTCCAGTCCAGAAGCAAACTTATCACAGAATTCTTGCCTGTCTTCATAATTAGTTTTCCTCCCTTCCACTATGTCTACAACTGAAATGGGTCTTTTCTTGAACCCCCCAATTCCTTTCTCATTGCACCACCTATAAGGCCCTCTTTCAGTTGGCCTGATAACATAGGCGAGCATCATACAGGCTCCTTCGGATAATGAGAGCTTTTGATAGAAATCTTTAAAAACTGGATTTGGATTGTTTACTCGTTTGCTTGCCGGGATCAGGGGTCCGCACCCCTCTTCTCGGATCATGTTTTTTCGCCCCTCTTCTCTGGGGGATCGTCAAAAATTAAACTCATAAGACGATGCAACTCCCCCATCAATTCCTCGCGGCTTCTCGGATGTTCTGCCATCACCGGACCACCTCCAGAGACAGGTGATTCTCATCTGAAATGCTCACATACACAGATTCACAGGTCTCGGCGTTCATGAGTTCCAGAAAGAGTTTCGGAACTGCAACAATGATACTGTGTTTCCCTCGGGATAATTTCCTTTTGAATCTCAGGTTCTTCAATTCCAATTTGTTCACGGGAAGAATAACGGTTTATTCTACAATATTATTTTAAGCGAAAAATATGATTTCATTAAAGTGAATGAATATTAAATGCAAATTTAATCCTTAAATAGATGCTCGGGATCAATCAGGGTGAAACAGGGAGAAATCAGGAAGTTCATCTTATTCTACACTTCATTCTCCGACACATCTGTGATCAGCGAAAAAGACCTTGTCATGGCAGTCAACGATAAGTTTCACCTGTCATACCAGCTGAACAGGTTTCAGGATATCTATATCGACAAGATGGGTGAGAACTTCAAGAAATGGAAAGGCAGGGATGGTTATTGGATATATGAGAGAACAGACGCCAATCCGGATCCTGAGTGGACATTATCCAGATGTGAGGAACTGGAAGAGTATTTTGAGGAAGGAAAATTCTATACAGAGAATGAGAATTTTCTGACATATCTGGAATATGCCAGAAGGCATGGAGATGTGGAATTTGAGAATCACATTCTGGAAGAGAAATTGAATGAGGTCTATGAAAAACTCCTGAAGTCTAAGGCAGCCTCATGATTGCCTTATGGTCGATTCCGGCATAAGCGTGAGTCTCTTCCTTCACTCCCCTTCCTTCTGATTGGATATTGCGAGTATCTTTCTGAGATTATCCAGTTGGCCCGATTTCTCGAGATCCAGAAGTAAGTCAGCAATGAGTTCTATCTTTGCCGAATCACCGAAGCTTTGCAGCCTTTCCTTATCCCTGGAAGATATGTCCATCACCTGCATGGCACTTTCAACCATCTTCAGCCTCCGGCTCTCCTTTATGGCCTCTGCTTCATCCAGTGGGAGCCAGCAATGTTTGCAGCGTATGGCATTGGAAGGATTCAATTCACCGCATCTATGACATGGTTTGGGTTTCGGTACATCTTCTTTGTCTTTGACCTCTATCCCCAAAGCCTGCAGTACTGCCCTGTCCTGTTGTCGTCCTGATAGATGCACATAGGTAGCCGATTGCTTGGTCCCATGCACCCATCCCATCTGAGATTCGAGTATGGCCTCGGGCAGCTTTCCCGCAAGGATTGAAGCCCTGCTGTGCCGGAATAAATGGGGATGAATCCTCTTTGTCATTCCCGCCCTCTTGACCGCCTTCCTTATGATCGCATATATGTCGTCATAGGTAAGGGCCCTTCCTCTTATCCCATCCGAGATGCCGCAGAATAAAGGAGCATCGGGTTTGTTAGCCAGGGGGTGATCGTTCAGCCAGGATCTCAGATATGGTATGGAATCTCCCACTATCCTTACCAATCTCTGCCCTGTTTTTCCCTTCGGGACTTCAAGTACTGCACCATATTCATCAAAGCTAAGGTTGTTAACTCGCATGTTAAGGACCTCCCCTATCCTGCATCCAGAGTCGTATAGCAGGGCAAAGAGAGCCCTATCCCTTCCGTTCTTGGCATTTTCTATCAGCTTCTGGACCTCTTCGAAACTTATGAGATCGGCACGTGTGACCTTGGTCTTTGGGTTCGGTATCTTGATCTTCTCCCACGCGCTTTCAAATTTCCCCCGTGGGAGCGTAACCCTGCAAAATTTCTTGTACATCTTAAGATAGGTTGACTTTGTGGATTCCGTGTAGTCATCACCATTCAAGTGTATGATAACAGCCTTCAGAGCCTTAGTCGATGGATCCAGGAATTCATCCGGTATCCAGCGTGCTAAAACCCTTAATCGCTGAATGTAATTTTTCCTTCTCTCTTCTGACAGGTTCTCAAGTACCAGATCGCCGTCCACAAAGTCAATGATTGCCGTTTTAACCACTCCGGGTATGCTTTCCTTTTGCAGCAATTCTTTCTCGTATTCTATTGTCAAGTGTCCGAATGACATGCATCATTCAATACGTCAGGGTATTAAAAAATTTGGAAGGGATTCTGACTTGCGTTTTAAGTTCCGTTCGGGGCGTCTTTTTTTTCCTCAGTATTTTCCTTCTCGGGTGGAAAACTTCGAGGGAGGGAAATCTTAAAGATTCCCTTGAGAGCACTGTTGGAATTCCTGAACTTGCAGTTAAACATGATCTGATATTCAAGAGCATCAATCTTCTGCAGGGAAACTGATCTGCAAGCCAGCAAGGACCAGAAACTCAGACAGAGTGAGACCATTGTTTTCGGCTTTCACCTGTAGCTTTCTCTTCACCCATGACGAGCATCTCAAGGAAATTTTCGCATCTCTGCTCTTCAACGAAATCGCTCTCCCATAATCCCCCTTTGAAAACGATAGCAAGGAACTGGCCGGAGAAGTGCATTCTCCCCCAGAGATCCACCGATAGCGGCAAAAATGGTATGGCACAATGATGCGGTTGCTTTGTTGTTGACGTGCATGGTCTTATTAAGTTCAGATCGGCATCAATGTTTTGGTCGAATCTCAAAAATCGGAAAACAGCTGAAAACATTGGGTCTGACTCGCACGTTCACTTCCTTGAAAGATTGAGTCCCGGGAAGGTAAGTGCTTTTCAGGTCAGGAGACAGTGGACATAAGTTCCGGTAGGTCCCTTACATACAGCAGGCTTAAATGACTTGAACTGAACTTAGACATCGCGGAATATATCCTGTTCTGGAGCTCCCTTCTGAAGAAAGTCGGGACTACGATTTCAAGTTCAGTGGTACCGTCCTGCATCCTGCGGATTATGCTTTGAGGCAAAATGGTCATCCCGTCATTCATACTGAAAATCCAGTCAATTATTGAGTTCTTATCCTCAAAGTCAAGTGTATTGCACTTAACCTGTTTACCATTCTGTGTAAGGAAATCCCCCTTCTTCATGTAGATAACAGATCTGATTATCCCACTTCCTGTATGAAATCTGGTTTCCAGATAATACTCGTTCTTCTTTGCCATAGGCTCTACCGAATCATAGCGAAGTCCGACGAGAATGGTGGGAAAAACGGCCGAGAAATCTTCAACGGATTTAGATAGCCCAAGGGACGGTCCACAGTATGCGATACCGAAGTTCTTATTGTTCCCCATCAGGTCTCCAAGGAAATCCGTGACTTCAACCATTACGGAGGAGTGGAACCTGAAGTAAAACTTGTGCACCCCGTTCTTCAGGAGAAAGACGTCTAGCACCACCGAAGGAATTTGGGAAAGCCGGGAGAGATAACTCATCTGCACATACTTATCGGCTCGAGCATAAATAGTCCAGATACCGTTATGATCGCGGCCCTTGAACATGTCTATGAAGAGCTTTGCATCCCTGCTTAGGTTTTCAATTCCCGGAATGAAATACAGAATGCCGTAAGTCTCATCCTTATTCTTGACGAATGCCGCAGGTATGTCAATGTTGAACTTTTTTGAGAAGTCGACCATCGGATTGGCTCCGTGGTACTCCACTATGCACTGCATATCCAGTGCCTTGGACACTCTATCTGCAAACATCTCATCTATAGCATGAATTGGTCAGTATAAAGTGTTTACCGGATCAGTATAGTCAGAGTTTTGTTACCTGTATGACCTCGTCATCTTCCCCGATTTGCATTAACCTCACACCCGAGGTTATCCTTGACTGAACATTGATGTCTCCCGCCCTGATCCTGATAGACTTCTGCCCTTTCGATATTATTAGAACCTCGTCATCCTCCACCACTGGCACGCATGCAGCAATATTTCCGGTTCTTTCAGAGGGCTTGAAAACCATAACGCCTTTTACCCCTCTGCCGTGGGTGGAGAAGTCTTCCACTGGCGTTCTCTTGCCTATCCCACGAACGCTTACCGAGAGAATCTGCTGTCCCTCAGCAACGGGAAATGCCGTGACAGCAAAATCATCATCTACCAGGCGTATTGCCCTGACGCCGGCAGCAGCTCTACCCATTTCTCTCACCTGTTCGGACTGGAAAAGAGCAGCCTTTCCAGAACTGGAAAGCACGAAGAGTCGTTCGTTTTCAGCAACTTCCTCCACTGCCACCACTTCGTCGCCTGGATTGAGGGAAATAATCCTGAAACCTGAGCTCCTCATTCCCACAAGGATTTTCGAGGCTACGCGCTTTACCTTCCCGCGCCTGGTAACAATCATGATGCTGGATTCCAGGTTCTTCGGATTCTTCATTATCTGCCTCACAACGTCATTCTCGGGTAGTTTCAGTACCGCGCTTCCCATGATCCCGTTTGCAGTGCGCGACCTCTTTTCTACCTCGTAAGCCTTTTTGCGAGCTACTCTGCCGGAGCTCGTGAAGAAGAGCAGGGAATCATGGCTGTCGCATGAGACTATGGTCCTCACAGGGTCATACTTCCACGCCGTTACTGCGATCCCTTTTCCGCCTCTTCGCTGGGAACGGTACTCTTCGAGCATGACTCTCTTCAGAAATCCCTGCTGGCTCAGCACCACCAGACTTTCCTCGTTTGGTATCAGTTCTTCTTCCGTCCTCAGAAGCAACTCCTTATGCACTATCTTGGTCCTGCGATTGTCTCCGTATTTTCTTATCAGATCGTCCATCTGTTCCTTGAGGATCCTTCTCCTCTCAGAATCGCTTTCGACGATTCTGGTCAGCCTCTCGATTTCTTTTCTAATCTCCCTGAGGTCCGCGTCTAACTTTTCCCGCTCCAGGCCCGTGAGTCGCTGCAGCCTGATATCCAATATGGCATTTGCCTGATCCTCTGAGACCTCAAGCATTTTCATGAGTCCGGACCTTGCAGTTTCTGTGTCTTTCGCTTTCCTGATAATACTGATCACGTTGTCTATATCATCAACCGCTTTCGAAATGCCCGAAAGGAGGTGATCTCTTCTCTTATTGTTCGACAGGTCGAAATTGCCGCTCTTTAGAATTGTGGTAAGCCTGTGGGCGATGAAACTTTCCATGAGTGCCTTGAGGCTCATGGTCACGGGCTTGTTATCAACCAGTACCAGGTTTATGATCCCAATGGATGTTTCGAGCTCCGTATGCTGGAGAAGCTGGTTTTCAATAAGTGGCTTGGAGGATTCTTCCCTGAGCCTAAGAACGATCCTGATTCCAGCTCGGTCGCTCTCGTCCCTGATATCCGTTATGCCGGAAATTACCTCGTCTCTCACAAGGGATGCAATTTTTTCTATCAGTGAGGTCTTGTTTACTCCATATGGAATGCTTCGTATGATGATCTTCTTCTCGTGTGAAAGGTCCAGATCTGCCTGAACCGTTGCCTTGCCTCTACCGGTTTCATATGCTCTGACAAGTTCATCAGTAAAAAAGACGATGGACCCTCCTGGAAAATCCGGTCCTTTCACGAATTTCATCAGGTCCTTGGTCGAGGCATTGGGTTCGTCCACCAGGTGCTTTATCGCACTGCATACTTCCGTAAGGTTATGGGGAATCAGGTTAGTGGCCATTCCCACAGCAATGCCGGAGGTGCCGTTGACCAATAGCTGTGGCACCTTTGAAGGAAGGTATTCAGGCTCAGGGAGCGTACCATCGAAATTCAGGCGCATCGGGACGGTTTCCTTTTCGATGTCCTCAAGCATCTGATCCGAAATCTCTGTCAGCCTCGCCTCCGTGTACCTCATTGCTGCAGGCTCATCACCGTCCAACGAACCGAAATTTCCCTGCCCATCCACCAGTGGATATCGTAAAGAGAATGGCTGCGCCATTCTAGCCATTGCGTCATATAATGCAACATCGCCGTGAGGGTGATACTTTCCCATGGTCTCTCCTACAATCCTGGCGGACTTCTTGTAGGGCTTTCCGTACGAGAGTGAAAGCTCGTTCATTGCGAATATGATCCTGCGCTGAACAGGCTTCAGTCCGTCTCTCACGTCCGGGATGGCGCGATTGACGATCACACTCATGGCGTATTCCAGGTATGACTTCCTTATTTCCTCCTCAATGGCTTTCTGTTGCATCTTAGAACACTCACAAATCGATGTTTATTGTTTCCCCTGAATTGTCTTCAATGAATTTTCGTCTCGGCTCCACTCTGTCTCCCATGAGGATGGAGAACAGGCTCTGAGCTTCAGCAGCATTTTCAATCGTGACCAGAACAACTTTTCTGGTGTTCGGGTCCATGGTCGTTTCCCAGAGTTGAGAAGGATTCATTTCGCCCAGACCCTTGAATCTCTGAACCACTGGTTTCCCGCCGAGTTCTTTGACCGCTGCCTCTTTCTCCGCCTCGGAATACACATACCTGACTTTTTCTCCTTTCTGCACCCTGAAAAATGGGGGCTGGGCGAAGTATACGTTGCCATTTGTTATTAGTTCCTTGGCATACCTGAAAAAGAGCGTAAGCAGGAGGGTCCGTATATGGGCGCCGTCCTCGTCTGCATCGGTCATGATGATTATCTTGCCATATCTCAGTTTCGTAACGTCCAGGTTTTCCTTTATGTTCGTTCCAATTGCAGTGATCAAATTCCTGATTTCCTGGTTTGCCAGGGACTTCAGATCGTTTGCTTTCTCCACATTCAGGATCTTTCCCCTCAGTGGAAGTATTGCCTGAATTTCGCGGTTTCTAGCCTGCTTGGCGGTTCCACCAGCAGAATTTCCCTCCACAATGAAAAGTTCGGTTTCCCGAGGATCGTTGGAGGAACAGTCTGCCAGTTTGCCCGGCAGCCCGGAAGCATCAAGTGCTGATTTTCTTCTGACAAGATCCCTCGCCTTTCTGGAGGCTTCCCTTGCCTCCGCAGCCGCCAGAACCCGTTTTAATATCTGATCAGCAGCATTTGGGTATGATTCCAGGAACGTTTTCATATGGCCTTCTGTGACTGACTGAACTGCGCCTCTTGCCTGACTGCTTCCCAGTTTTGATTTAGTCTGTCCCTCGAATTGCGGTTCCTGCATCTTGAGGTGCAACACAGCGACCAGGCCCTCGCGCACGTCCTCGCCGGCAATGGACCCAACTTTCCTGTCTGCTTCCTTGCCTCTGGCATAATCCTGAATGGCCCGTGACAATCCTGCCCTGAATCCAGCGACGTGAGTCCCTCCATCAATGGTACTTATGTTGTTGACATAGCTCTGCATGACTTCGCTCGTGCTTGTCGTATAAAGGAGGCAAAATTCCACTATCATATCCTGGGTCTCTTCCCTGTGGTAAATGGGGTCCTTGATTACGTGGGAAAAACCTTCGCCGAGGTACTTGACAAACTCCGATAATCCACCTTCGTAATGCATGGATTCGCGCTTATTCTCAGGTTTGCTTTCAACTTCAATTGTGATTCCGGAGTTGAGAAACGCAAGTTCCCTCATCCTTGACAGGATCGTCCTGTAAGAAACATCGACGGTCTGGAAGATTTCCAGATCCGGTTTGAACCGTATTATCAGCCCGTGCTGTGGATTCAGTTTGATATCGAGCCCGGCCAAGTCAGATTCAGGTATGGAAGAAGCCGGGATCTTCAGTAATTTCGAGGAAGGAATGCCTTTCCTGAAGATCTCATACTCAACGGAATCTCCTCTCTTGACAACAGCCTGCAATTCGTCTGAAAGGGCGTTAACCACGTGAACCCCGACCCCATGGAGGCCTCCGGTGATCTTGTATACCTTCTTCTCAAACTTCGCCCCGCTGTGAAGCTCAGTCAGGACGATTTCGAGTCCGGGTCTCCCGTATTTGGGGTGAATGTCGGTTGGTATTCCCCGTCCGTCGTCCTCAATCGTTATGAAGCCCGTATCCTCAAGCGTTATGGCCACTTTCGAACACACTCCTGCGGTGTATTCGTCCACGCTGTTGTCCACAACCTCATAAATCAGGTGATGAAGGCCTCGCTCGTCCGTGGATCCTATGTACATTCCAGGGACCTTCCTGACTGCCTTTAGGCCCTCCATTATCTGAATTTGAGAAGCGTCATAGCTTTCCAATGAGTTATCCCCTAACCTGAACAGACGGGTATGCGCATTACGTTAATAATTCTGCGAAGCTTGCATTTTTCGCAGATGAAGCGATACCTCAGTGCCGTTTGATCGCATTTCGACCAGGTTGAGTTTCATGGCCTCTGACATGGACTTGAAGAACGGCTCATCATACGGAAATTTCTCGGAAAGCAGGAGAACGGTGGCATCCTGTCCAGGATCAAGCTGGATTGACAGCCCTTTCATTACGCTCCTGAGGTAGTTAAAGGGGTCGCCGCCACAGGATATGTTTCTGTGATCTTCAATTAGCACTCTCAAAAAGTGCCTGTACCGTTAAAAGCATTTGTAGGCTTTAATAGGGTCTAGGAATAACCCTCGGATAACAATGCCGTATGTTTACAAGTGCAGGGACATTGGTTATGATTGCAGCTTTGAATTTAAGGCTCAAATGGAAAAGGACCTGATGCCGCGTATCCGCATACACGCGCGGTATGCTCACAATATTTTTGAGATGTCGCCCGAGATGGAAAAGAAAGTTCAGGGTTCATTCAAAGAAGAGAAATAAGGCTCCAACGGTCTTTCCATTATACTTTTGCAACGGAATGGCACTCAAGCTAGTTTCCTGAGAAGACAGAATCGGTCAGAAAGATAGATTATTCACCCCTGCATCCACGGACGTGTTCAACAAGATTCCCACCGTGATACAGTCAAAAGAGTTAGTGAACAGGTGCTTTTCTAAGGCATCAAAGATAGAGATCCCTGAACAGAAGCCCTGGATAGCCTACGTGCGAACACAGTGCATTGCGAAAATATCAACGGTGGAAGGAATTGCAGTTGCCCACCTCAAAAGAATGATTAAGAAGTTCCCCTCAACAGACCACCTTCACCCATTTTACCTGAGCGTTCTGGACATGAGCTTTGACATCGATAACTACAAGAAGAGCCTCTCAAGAGTCCAGTGGTCCTATCAGAAGATTGTTGAGCTGGCCGGCAAAGACATCAGGTCGCTGAAATCCAAGAAAACAGCGAAAGAGGCAAACGCAGTCCTCAGGCAATTCTATGGCAGGTTTGCCTCCATAGTTGAAGATCTGTCGGATGACTTAGTTATGCTTTCAGCGTGCAGGGATCAGATGCGCAAGATTCCGGAGATCGAGCCCGAGGTTCCCACCTTCCTCGTTGCGGGAATGCCAAATGTAGGAAAAAGTTCGCTGGTGGCTGCACTATCTACCGCCAGGCCCAGGATCGCCACTTTTCCCTTCACTACCAAGAACATCAATATAGGATACATGTTCCTTGGTCACGTCAGAACACAGATCATCGACACTCCCGGAATACTTGACAGGCCGGAGACGGACAGAAACGAAATGGAGAAAAGAGCCATTTCTGCGCTGAACACTATTGACGGGAGCATTATTTTCCTTTTTGACAACAGCGGTACGTCAGGCTACACAAGAGAGAGTCAGGAAACTCTCTTTTCGGAAGTCAAGAAGGAGACCGGTAAGAACGTGATCCGCGTCCAGTCAAAGGTGGATCTCGGAGAGGAAATGTCCGAGGAAAACGCAATTTCGTCGGTCACTGGATATGGCCTGGATAAGCTGAAGGAAGTAATGTCAGTTGCTCTGGGGGCACGTGTTTGACCGAAATGGAGGAAGCAATCAGGAAGGCTGCCTTAAGGAATGCACTCGATCACGGAGGAAAGGCTGACCTGAAAGCAGTGGTTGCCAGAATACTGGGAGACAATCCAGATTTCAGGGCGAGGGCGAAGGAGATCATGCCTCTTGTGGAATCCGAGATCAAGAAGATCAACTCCACCCCGGAGGAATCCCTGAGAAAGGAAGCAGAGATCAGATATCCTGAACTTGTCGTCAAGGAGAAGAAGGTTCAGGAACACAGGCTCCCCGACCTGAAGAACGTCACCGGGAAGGTAGTGATGCGTCTTGCTCCGTCACCATCAGGTCCTCTGCACGTCGGTCACTCCAGGATGGCCATTCTTAACGATGAATATACGAAAAGGTACGGGGGATCGCTGATTCTCAGGCTTGAAGACACAAATCCCGCGAACATTGATCCCATGGCTTACGACCAGATTCCGAAGGATCTGGAGTGGCTAGACGTTAAGGTCTCGAAAATCGTCATTCAGAGCAGTAGGATGCAAATCTACTACTCTGAAGCACGTAAATTGATCGAAAAGGGACATATGTATGTGTGCCAGTGCGCCAGGGAGAAATTCCGCAAGTCCAGACAGGAAGGAGTTGCCTGCGAGCACAGGGATTCAGATCCAAACTCCAATCTGGAGAAGTTTGAAGGAATGATTGGGGGTGAATATGCGTCCGGGAACGCTGTTGCTGTCCTGAAAACGGACCTGAAACACAGCAATCCTTCAATCAGGGACTGGATAGCCTTCCGGATTTCTTCCTCAGTTCATCCCCTGACGGGTGAGAAAGCATACCTCTACCCTACTATGAATTTCAGTGTCGCGGTTGACGATCACTTGCTCGGTCTCACGCATGTGATCCGGGGCACCGACCATATCAACAACACTGAGAAGCAGTCCTACATTTTCAAGTATAACAGGTGGAAGGTTCCGGAATACTTTCACTACGGCTTGATTTCTATTCCCGGTTTAATTATCAAGACCTCCATCGTAAAGAAGGGCATTCTCAGCGGCGAATTCAAAGGTTGGGACGATGTCAGGCTCCAAACATTGATGGCGCTCGCAAGGAGGGGGTACCGGCCAGAAACTGTGAGAAGATACTGGATTGAGAGCGGAATGCGAACCCAAAATGCAACCTTTTCCTGGGAGATTTTCAATTCTATGAACAGAGAACTGATCGATCATGACAGCAGGAGATTGTTCTTTGTGCCGTCTGCGCAGAAATTGAAAGTGGAAGGGGCCGGCAAAATGGTCGCTAAGATTCCATTCCATCCTGAACGCAAGGAACTGGGAGTGCGTGAATATGAACTGGCGCCAAACCCACACGTATACGTGTCAAGGTCTGATCTTGACAGGATTTCTGAAGGGGAAACGTTCAGGCTCAAGGACCTGTGCAATGTGGAGAAGAATAGAATGTCATTGAAGTTTTCAAAGGACCAGTCATACGGCGAGAGAAAGATATGGATTGTACAGTGGTGTCCCGACAACTCCGACAAATTCGAAGTTCTCAAGCCAGACGGAACCGTAGATGAGGGAGTCATAGAGCCGAAGCACACGGAAGTCCAGGGAATCAGCCAGCTTGAACGGTATGGCTACGTGAAATTGCAGGAAAAGTACGGGCTGTTCCTTCACCCCTAGGATCCAAGAGAGGACGAATCTTCGCCTCTGACCTTGACAAACGGTGGGAAATCTTTCAGGATTACAATCTCTCCAATGCTCTTGACCATTCTGTAGGGTATTGAAATTGCAACTCCTCCCTCGACCAATTCCGGGTTAGTTTCCTCCACGTATAGTCCATAAATTGCCATCCGGTCGAAGTCAACGATGAGATCTGTTACTGATCCCACGGATATACCTGCCAGCGTGTACACATTCAGTCCAATTAGAGTTGAGGATTGTGCAAGCATCCCGTTTTTCACCTATTTCCTGCAGACTTCTATGAAGTTATTAAAAATTTCCTCTCCGAATTGCGTATTCTTCACTTCCGGATGAAACTGTACACCAAAGTATGGCTTGTTGCGGTGATAAAATGCCTGTACTTTGCAGTTTTCCGACGAAGCAGCGAGCACGAAATCTCCCGAAAGTTCCTTGACCTCGTCATTATGGTTTTCCCACACCGTCATCCTCCCAGGCATCCCCTTGAAAATAGAGCCGGTATCGCTGAAACGCACATCCACCCCTCCATACTCAGGAACCGATCCGGGGCCGACCTTCCCGCCGAATTTCAGTGCCATGAACTGGGCACCTACGCATATGCCGAATACGGGTACCGGAACCTCGTCCATTATTTGGGAAATGTTGCCCAACTTGTCTAGCTCAGAAACTATGCTCGGGGCACCGCCTGACAAAACAATTCCGTCAACCCCATTCAGGGCTGACGGTTCGACTGTATTGTGCCTGATTTCGGACTCCGCCCCAAGTTTGCGGAGCAGGTGCCATTCCTTGTGTGTCCACTGTCCGCCGTTATCGATTACGTCTATCTTCATCTACTCTAAGCCTGGTATCCCCAGGTGCTTAGTTATTTCTTTGTACCGGTTGCGTATGGTAACCTCCGTTACCCCCGAGACCCTTGCGACCTCTTTCTGAGTTCTTGGTTTCCCCACCAGGACAGATGCAATATAGATTGAAGCCGCAGCAACGCCGGTCGGTCCCTTGCCGGATGAAATCCCAGCCTCGATGGACTTCCTGACAATTTCCTCGCTCATCACTATTGCCTGCTTGTCGAGGTCGAGCTTATTGCAAAACTGAGCCACGTAGGAATACGGTGTAGTAGGTTTCAGGTTCAGCCCAAGTTCTTTGGCCAGATGCCTGTATGACTTGCCTATCTTCTTCTTATTTACTTCGGACGCCTTTGAAATTTCGTCCAGGGTTCTGGGCAGATTTACCATCCTGCAAGCTGCGTAGACAGAAGCACATACGATGCTTTCAATACTTCTCCCCCTGATGAGGTTCTTCTCAACCGCCCTCCTGTAAATAAGTGCAGCAGTTTCCTTGATGTCCTTTGGGATCCCGAGCTTTGCGCCGTTGTCGTTGAGCATCTGGAGAGCAAGAGAAAGGTTTCTCTCAGCAGCATTGCTCACCCGAATCCTCTGATGCCACTTCCGGACCCTATAAATCTGGGCCCTGTTCTTGTGCGGTATTCTCTTGCCATAATAGTCCTTGTTCGACCAAGAGATTTCAGTTGCCAATCCTTTGTCGTGGCTCAGGAAAGTCATCGGTGAACCGGTCCTGGCCCTTCTCTCATCCTGTTCCGAATCGAAGGACCTCCACTCCGGACCTTGATCGATAAAGGAATCTTCCAAGACCATTCCGCAGTCTTTGCAGATTAATTCTCCTCTTTCGTAGTCTCTCACAAGATGTTCAGAATTGCATTCCTGGCACCGCTTGCCAACTGGAGCCACATTTTCAACGTTCATAAAACACCCACAAGGTTGTATTTATAGTCGTTATATCTTCATATATAAAACTGTTTCGCCGAATTTGGGCTCTCAATAATCATTCAAAATTGGCTATTTTTCAGGGTCTGGTGCACATTCCTATGCGCCGATGCTTAAATACTATTTTCGATTTTGATTAATAAAATTACGTAATGGTTATATCAGTGAGTTTCATTCACTGGTTATAGAATGACCGAGACAGTGTCGATAGTGGCAAGAAAAGGCGACGAATTACTAGTGCATGTGAGTGAGTGCATCAAGATCAATTCAAGGGTCCTTTCCATCACTGGAAAGGAGGTTGGAAAAGTAATCAGGATAATGGGGCCCACAACTAATCCCAGCGCGTTGATAAAGGTGAGGGACACTGGGTTCGACGCAAAGGAAGTGGTGATAAAATGTTAAGCAATGAAAGGAAGGACGAGAAGAAGGGTGTGGAAGAGATTACAAAGTGCCCTGAATGCGGCTCAACGCAGCTGATAAGGGACTATGAGAGAGGTGAGCTGATCTGCAATTCATGTGGAATTGTCATCGACGAAAGCTACATAGACCAGGGACCTGAATGGAGGGCGTTCGATTCCGAGCAAAACGGATCCAGATCCAGGACGGGATCCCCAATGACTTTTACTATACACGACAAGGGTCTTTCAACAGACATTTCCTGGAAGAACAAGGATTCGTACGGGAAATCCATACCAACCAGAAACAGGGCGCAGCTTTACCGACTCAGAAAATGGCAGAAGAGGATCAAGGTTTCGAATGCGGCAGAAAGGAACCTGTCGCAGGCGTTACAGGAATTGGAGAGAATGGCTTCCAATTTGAGCATACCCAACGATGTGAGGGAAAACGCTGCAGTAATTTACAGAAAAGCAGTCAAACAGAACATGATTCGGGGAAGAAGCATAGAGGCAGTGGTTGCAGGTTCAATCTATGCAGCCTGCAGGCTTACGAATGTTCCGAGGACACTGGATGAAATTGCCTCAGTAACCAGGGTCAAGAAGAAGGAAATCGGAAGAACTTACAGGATAATGAGCCGCTATCTCAAGCTGAACATCCTCCCTTCAAAACCGGAAGATTACGTAAACAGGTTCTGCAGCAGGCTGAAACTATCCGGTGAAGTGAGAAAGAAGGCTAACGACATCCTGAAAGATGCCCGGGACAACGACCTGATCTCGGGAAAGGGACCCACGGGCGTTTCGGCTGCCGCGATCTACATAGCGTCACTGATGCTCGGTGAAAGAAGGACACAGAGGTCCGTCTCGGAAGTTGCAGGCGTCACCGAGGTTACTATCAGGAACAGATACAAGGAACTGACTGAGAGATTGCAGTTGAAGGTCGAGCAGTAAATCTCTAAGTCTTTTTCACCAATTTATTTACCATTTTCATTTGGTTCAGAATTTCTTCGCACAGGCTGTAGATCGAAGAGAACTTTACGTCTTCAAATTCGATAATTAATGATCGTCCGAGGCACTTCATTGTGACCATTCCCTGGTTATCTTCCTGCAGGGACCTGAGAGCAATACTGCAGATTTCTTCGGAGTCCAGATTGTAGGTCATCTGCATGCTTGTCCTATCTTCCACCGCTTCCTAATGCGAAGGAAAATAAGAATAGGATCACATTCATTCGTGGCTGGGCGGAGGTAGCCGAGCCAGGTCAAAGGCGACAGACTCAAGATCTGTTTCCGCAGGGATACGCCGGTTCGAATCCGGCCCTCCGCA
>JAMDBT010000011.1 GCA_023487205.1 Thermoplasmatota archaeon | reverse complement strand
CCTATTGGGTAAGAGTTATAAGGGGGTCGGCTCTCGCCCTGACGAGGTAATTCTTGGCAGATCCTAACCCTGCACTCTTACTGGGATTGGTTCCATACCCGTATCAAATATATTTCCTGCTTGCCATTATTATTTCGATTTATGCCTTCCGGCTAATAAGAGGCGCACTGGGTGAGAAGTTTTCTGAATCCAGACTTTTCTTTGGGCCCGTGCTTTACTGCGTTCTGGTTGCTATATCATTTGTTGGGGCCACCCAGAGCGAGATGTACATTGCATTCATCGATTCTCTCCTGGGAATCTGGCTGGGAATCGTATTCAGTGGCAACGTTAAGGTCTTCAGGAAATCCGGCGTACTATATTACAGGAGATCGCTTGTGGTAATTACGCTCTGGACTACGTTTTTCTCAATCAAACTAATACAGCTTCTGTACGGTCTGGGGTCGTTTTTTGATCTGATCCCATCAATTCTCCTGACGGTCCTCACGGGAATGATAGTGGGAGAAGCATTGAGGATTTTCTACAAGTACAGGAAGTTTCAAAGCGGGAAGTCCCTGGATTTCACTTCCTGAGACCAGGACTGGTAGAGATCCATTTCCTGAACGCACCTATTCCCTTCATTTCTGGCAAGCACGAATTCTGGCCACAAGCTATGACTGAGGTATGGTCAAGATCTTTCAATACCAAAGAGGATTTCACAAATAATTGAGAATAGAGCCGGCCATTGCTGAGCGCCATTATTTCCCTGGCATCCTTTTCGTTGCTGGCTCTTATCTCCAGTGCGTATACCGGACCACGAATAATATCAAGAGCACATAGCAAGGCAGAGAAGTACATTGGGGACCTTGTAAGAGATTCACTCCATTGGCGCAGCGCTTTTCCGATTATATCAGAAATTTCGGGATCAAAGCTGATGGCACTGATCCTGGCAAGGTCAAATAACGCCATGGAGTTTCCTGACGGGACTGCGCTGTCCCCCTGATCCATTACCGGTACGGGGACCTCGTAAGACTTCGATGGTGTGAAGAAAAAACCGCCAGATTCGGACACAAACTTCTCTGTCATGACATTGGCAAGCTTGACGGCTCTCTCAAGAAGCCTGTTTTCCCCCGTGCTGTCAAACAGGTCAATGTATGCTCCCACAAGATACGCATAGTCTGCAAGAAATCCGTATTTTCCAACCGTTCCGTCTATCCACGAGTGAAAAACCTGATCTCCATGCGCCAAGTTGGACTCGATGAAATGCAGTATCTTCTTGGCCAGGTCAAGGGCCGTAGCGTTTCCCGTGGCTTTGTACGCAATGGCAAGACCTGATAGGGCGATTGAGTTCACATCGGTAAGAATTTTCCTGTCTGTTGAGGGCTTTACCCGTCCGCTTCTTGCATTAATCAATTTTTTTCTGCAACGGTCGACAAAACCCAGCAGGTCTCCTACGGTGATCCCTCTTTCGCCAGCGATCTCCTCTATGTTCGCAGACAGGTACAGAACATTCATTCCGGTAGGCCTTCCCGTGGACTCATCGTGAAAATTTCCCTGCCTGGTCACGTTGAAGATCTCCGAGAACATTTGCAAGTCCTTGCCCAGAATGGTCTGCAAATCCTGGAAGGTCCACAGGTAGTATTTCCCCTCCACACCCTCACTGTCAGCATCCATGGCGGAATAGAGACCCCCCTCCGGCGAAGCCATTTCCGATTCCAGAAACAATACTATTTCATCGGCGATCCTCTTGAAAAACATGTCCCCGGTAGCCATGAAAGCTTCTGAATAGGCTCTCAGCAGCAATCCCTGGTCGTAGAGCATCTTCTCGAAGTGAGGCACTATCCATGCGGAGTCTGTTGAATAACGGTGAAACCCGAAACCCACGTGATCGAAGATGCCCCCATTTCTCATTGCCCTGAGCGTATGCAGGGCCATCTCCAGCGCCTCCTTATTGCCTGTACGCAGGTGATATCTGAGCAGGAACGAGATGTTGTGGGGCGCTGGGAATTTTGGCCTGGTTCCGAATCCTCCGAATTCAGAATCATAGGTCTTCCGGAACTGTTGAAATGCCGTATCCATAATGCTGTCCGGGTCAGGCTCTGGTCCAGAGACAATTTCGTTCAGGGACATCGACCGCGATATATTTTCGGCCTGTTCCTGCAATTCGGTCCTCTTCTCTTTCCACAGGGTTCCGACTGAATCACACAGTTCCACTATTCCCATCTGGCCATTTCTGGAAGTCTTGGGCAGGTAAGTCATTGCAAAGATTGGCTTCCTGTCCGGAGTAAGGATGACGTTCAGCGGCCATCCTCCAGAGCCGTTGATTCTCTGGCTGACTTCCATGTAGAAGTGATCGACGTCCGGCCGCTCCTCCCTGTCCACCTTAATGGAAACAAACGTGCGGTTCATGGCTTCCCCAACCTTGGGGTCTTCGAAGCTTTCCCTTTCCATAACGTGACACCAGTGACAGGTAGAATAGCCAATGCTCAGGAATACTGGAATGTCCTTTTCCTTTGCAATCCGGAAGGCCTCATCCGACCATGGATACCAGTCCACCGGGTTATGAGCATGCTGCTGCAGATAGGGGCTCTTCTGCCCTGCCAGGTGGTTGGAAGATTTACTCATCACCCCAATTCATCGATTCTTCGTATTAAATACGAGTGTATGCGATTTGGATACCAATTCAAGACACTAAATGAATATAGACCGCAGCCATACATTTCACGATTGGCACTTATTCTGCTTATCATATCCGTGGTTATCTTTGCGGCTAGTCTCGCCCCGGCTTTGATCAGTTCTTCCAAGCTGAAGATCTCCATCATTCCACTAATCGGTGCCCTGATCACGGTAATCTTGGGCATATCATCTGTCGGTACGGTCCTGACGGTGATTGAAGTCGTCTGGAACCCGACTCTCACGCTCGTGGCGATCATCATATTTTCCCTCGTAATGGACGAGGCGGGTTTCTTCAGGTTTGTAGCAATATCCCTTGCGAGGCATTCCAAAGGAAACACCGTAAGGCTCTTCCTGATCCTGTGCGGTCTCACCGGCCTTATTGCCGCATTCTTCACCAATGACGGGGCTGTGCTGATAATGACTCCCATCGTGTTGTCTTTCCTTAAGGAAATCAAGGCCGACAGGTCCACCTATGTTGCTTTCCTTATCTCTGTAGGATTTATCAGCGATTCCGGGTCAATTCCACTTCTCATCAGCAACCTTGTAAACATCCTTACTGCAGGGTATTTTGGAACAAATTTCCAATCATACGCGTTCCAGCTGGTCATCCCAGGGATCTTCTCAACGCTGTTCAGCATTTTAGTTCTGTTCCTGTTCTATCGAAAAGCCCTGAGATCTGATTTCTCTGGATCATTGCTGGGCAAGCCATCAGATGCCGTAAGGGACAGATTGCTGGTAAGCCTGGCAGTCCCGTCCACTGCCGCACTGATCATATCCTACGCGATCGTGAGTGCTTATGATCTGCCCATTGCCTTGATTGCATTGCCAGTTTCGATGTTATTTCTTGGCATAGCTGTCAAGAGGGGCCTCGTAACGGTGGCTGGCGTGGTGGAGAAGTCCCCATGGCACATAGTCGTCCTTTCTGCCGGGTTGTACGTGATTCTCTTTGGAATGGCAGATCAGGGCCTTAGCAGCGGTTTGCTTGGGCTTCTACGCATGGGATCGAATAATTCGACTTTGCAGTCCGTTTTGTTTTCCGGTCTTGTGTTCACTGCGCTGTCTGCGTCCATGAATAATCTTCCATCGGTGATGCTTGGCAATCTTGCCTTGAAATCCTCAAAAAACCTTGCTTACCTGATTCCAGTCAATATCATAGCAAACGATATCGGACCGAAGATTACCCCGATCGGATCGCTTGCAACGCTGCTGTGGTTTCACAGGATCAGCCAGGATGGCAAGTCAGCCAGGATTTCTTATGTAACGTACTCCAAGGCTGGCATCGTAATCACGATTCCAGTGCTGATAGCTACCCTTCTGGTCTACTGGCTCACAATGTTGATCCTTTAGCCGGGAATATTGTGTCGGCTTCTGAATTCACCTAAGGCCCGTATACGGATTGCACCTTTCTCGATATCATCTCTCCGACTTCAAGCAGGAATTTCTCATCCCGATCGGAAAAGGCGCCTGTCTTGTCGGAATCGATGTCCAGTTCTCCTATAGCCTTCCCCTCAAACCTTATGGGTACCACAAGTTCCGATCTGGTGGATGGAAAGCAGGCAAGGTACTTGTCGTTGGACCTGACGTCGAACTCATTGACTACGTCGTTCCTGACAATGGCGAGACTGCACAATCCATCCCCCAGTGAGATCACGTCATGATCTGTTTTCTCCCCATCATAAGATACGAGTACGAGTTTTCCACCCTTGACAACGTAAATTCCAGTCCAATCGTAGCCTGGAATCTTCCTTAACAACGAGCAAACGAGATCAAACGTCTTCTTGACATCCAGATGGGCACTTTTCGAAACCGTAGCCAGAATGTCGGAGTAAAGGTCGGATTTCACATTCCATAAGTATTCACGTCCGCAAAATGTTTTGCCACTATTCCCGCAATGCTGGATTCCTTGTTATTCTGGCAAGATTCAACATTCCTGCGCTTTGAGGTATTCCACCTAGAATCTATGAAGTTACCTGCTGAGATCGCCTTATCGTATGGAGGAAGTTAGCTCATCATTATTTTATGGCTGTGGATTCACGTATACGCATGAAGATTCTCATCAAAGATTCTATGGGACACAAGACTGTTGAATTCAAGCCTATGCGGGAAGGCCGGGTCAAACTTTTCGTGTGCGGTCCAACTGTGTACAACCTGATCCACATCGGTAACGCGAGGCTCTTCATCGTCTTTGATGCGTTTGCTAAATTCCTCCGGTCCCAGGGATTTGAGGTTTTCTACGTTCAGAATATAACCGACATAGACGATAAGATCATTAAGGAAGCGAAGGAGGAGAATAAGCCCTGGAAAGAAATAGTTGCCAGATACCTGTCACAATATTTCAAGGACACCTCCTCCCTCGGTATAGACAGCGTGAGTCTCTTCGCAAGGGCTACTAATTACATTGAGGAAATCATCGATCAAATCAAACGACTCATATTAGCAGGGGTCGCTTACGAAACAACCGACGGGGTATACTTTGAGGTTTCCAAGTTTACCGACTACGGAAGGCTCTCAGGGCAGCAACTGGACAAGATCCGTCCCGGAGCCAGGGTCGAGATCTCCGAGGACAAACGGAGTCCTTCCGATTTTGTCCTCTGGAAGAAGATGAAGCCGGGCGAACCGTACTGGGAATCGCCATGGGGAAAGGGCAGACCGGGATGGCACATCGAGGATACTGCAATAACTGAAGCCCTTTTCGGACCGGAATACGACATCCATGGAGGCGGATCCGATCTGATATTCCCGCACCATGAGGCGGAGATCGCCCAGATGAGGTCGCTTTCGAAGAGCGGGTACCTGTCGAGATACTGGATGCACGTCGCCATGCTCAACATGAAAGAGGACAAGATGTCCAAGTCACTGGGGAACATTATAACAGTTGCAGATGCTCTCAAGAAGCATAGCGTGCAGGCTCTGAGGTTTTTCATGTTGAACACTTCCTTTGACTCCCCCCTCCATTATTCAGAGGAATCGCTTGCTGCAGCTGAAGAAACTGTTTCCCGCATTAGCGAATTCTACCGGAAACTGGATTCCGCCAGAGGATCCGGGAAGGCGGGAATGGTTGACGTTAAACGCAGCAGAGATGCGTTTATGGATGCCATGGCCAACGGGTTTGACACTCACGCCGCCATGACCGTAGTTCTGGACCTTGTGACAGAAATGAACCGGACCATGGACAGAATAGGAACCAGGGATCGAAAGGAAGGGATTGAATTTATGAACGAAGTTGATTCAATCCTTGGCATAGTGAGGAAGATTGGCACCGGGAAGGGTTCGGAAATCGTGGAAAAGATGATATCTGCAAGAAATGAAGCAAGGAAGAAGGGAAGTTATGCCCTTTCCGATGAACTAAGAAGCATACTTCTTCAATCCGGAGTTGCTATTCAGGATAACGGGCCAGATACGGAGTGGTGGTTTACCTGAAAGGCATAATTGTCGTGGACCTTGTCAATGACTTCATCTCCGGGAAGTTTGGAAGTCCTCAGGCAGAGGAGACCACGAATAGGGCATCCAGGTTTCTTCACGAACTGAACAACCGGTTTCCGGTCGTCTTCACCATGGATTCACACTTCCCCAATGACCCGGAATTCCAGGTTTGGGGCGAGCATTGCCTCCAGGGAACGTGGGGAAGCGAACTGCATGAGTCTCTGGCAGGTATTGATGGATTCAGGGTCAGTAAAAGACATTACGATTCATTTTATGACTCCGACCTGGACGGAATCCTCAGGATGCTCAACATTACGGACCTTTACGTCTTTGGGATAAGTACGGATATCTGTGTTGAGCACACCGTCGCGGGTGCCTTTTTCAGGAATTTAAGGGTCACAGTGATTGAGGATCTTTGTGCCACCATAGATCCTGCGCTTCACAAGCAGTCCATTTCTGCAATGGAGAGGAATTATGGAACAAGAACTGTTGAATCGTCTTTGGCAAAGGAGGAATTGTCCTGAAATTCAATGTTGCATCGGATTCGGAAATATATGATGGAAAAGCTTCTGACGTTTACTTCGAGCGAAGTCTAGGGGTTGCGAAGGAATCTATTAAAGGAATCAGAGTCACAATGGAAGCCACAGCCCCGGGAAATAACTTCCCCTGGCTCGTTTATTGTGGCCTCGACGAGGTAGTCACGCTCCTCGAAGGGAAGAAACTGGATCTGCATGCGATTCCGGAGGGTACAGTCATAGAGTCGCGGGACTCCGTGGGAGTTCCGATCCCATTCCTGACCATCATGGGAGAGTATGAGGACATAGGTAGCCTAGAAACCGCGATTCTTGGCTTTATTTCCCAGGCTACAGGAATTGCTACAGCTTCCTCGCACGTGAGACTAGCCGCGGGGGACCTTCCCTATTATTCATTCGGGATAAGAAGGATGCATCCGGCCATTTCCCCAATGATAGACCGGGCCTCCTATATTGGCGGTGCTGACGGAGTGTCTGGAATACTGGGAGCGAAGATCATAGATAAGGAACCCGTCGGAACGATGCCTCATTCGATTGCACTGATTTTGGGGGAGAAAAGAGCATGGAAGTTGGTATCCACGATTCCCGGCAGGAAGGTCGTGCTCGTGGATACATTTCAGGATGAAAAGTTTGGAGCTGTTGATGCTGCCGAGACCGTTCCGGGCCTGGATTACGTGAGGCTGGATACACACTCAACCAGGAGGGGAAACTTTTCCGCAATAGTCAGGGAAGTCCGTTGGGAGCTGGACCAGCGTGGCTATTCCGGCGTGAAGATTATGGTGTCTGGCGGACTCGACGAAAAGGCCGTAAGGGACCTGCGAGAAGCCGGGGCCGAGGCATTTGGGGTTGGTACCAGCGTTTCCTCCGCTCGTGTCGTGGATTTTTCCCTGGACATAGTTCAAGTCAACGGGAAGGCCATAACGAAGAGAGGCAAGTTCTCCGGCAGGAAAACTGTATTCAGGTGCGATGGATGCTTTAAGAGCCTTGTGGTGAGAGAAGGCGTAATTCCAAAGAAGTGCGAATGCGGATCAAGTTTCAGATTGCTCTTCACACAGTACCTGAAGAGTGGAACGCGGCTTGAAAAAGCAGAGAAAGCCGATGACATCAGGCGCAGGGCAATTGAACAGCTGATGAAGGTGTCTGGCATAAAGGATTCTCGTCTGACAGAATAATTACGATCTACAGAGAGCCTGCGAGCCGTATCATGGCTGTCATGTATGACAATATTCTTATGCCGTGAAGCTATAATTGCGTGATGAGGACGACTTCCGCGATTGGCGGAATCGCGTTTGCCATATTTGCAATGATCCTGATTGTTAGCGGGTCATCAATGTATGAGTCCGCTTACGGAAGTGCCTCTTCCATATCTGTTAAAGATTACTCGGTGGAGTATCTCCCTTCGGGGGTAGTGGTAAATGCGACTGTCCACGCCCGGAACCCCGGAGAGTTCCCGGTTAACCTTAACTTTTCAGGGATAGAGAAAGTGCTCAATGGCGGGGCAGACAAGTTCTTTGGCATACTGATAAAAGTGAATATGGATAATCCCTCTGTTCTGGGCTTGCCCCTGCACAATGTTACGTACTTTGCTGGACTGACCGTGAAAGCTGTCTCCTATCTTATATCAGATCTCGAGTACGTTAATCTCACGGCGATACACCTTCTGTCTATTTTTGGTTTATTCAACGCTTCCACGAGCAATTCCACTGGAACCAACCTTCTCACTGTTGCATTCAAGTATCTAGAATCAGTAAATCTCTCCTCACTGAATGTATCTCTGGGAAACAAGCAGATTGCAAGAATTGGCCTTCCTACCAACGTTTCTGATGGACAGATTGTCATTTTAACCACAAGGGTTCCTTCGAACGTTCAGCCCGGAATGACCATTGGATTTAATTCGGGAGCTTATTCCTGGAATGCCGAAGTTTCCTCATCGGCAAACTGAGTGTTTAAGATGCCCGCAACATGCAATACTTCACAAATCTCCTTCGCCACGTACTCCCCGAACAGTTGAGTTTTTCGTGGATGAGTTACCTGAACATGGCGGATTCCAAGACTTCTTGCGGGGATGAAGCCGACCTCAGCGTCGCCTACGACCAGAGTTTCCTCAGGTCCGATCCCAAGAACCTCCATCGCTCCCTCACAATGCTCTGTGTGTGGTTTTCCACTCGTGACGCGATCGCATAAACAAGGTTGATGCCACGGCTATATACGGCTGCGATATAGAGTAAACATGCAGGCTGCGAGGCTGAAAGCGCTAAAGGCGGATCTTTCCCTGGAAGAAGTGGACATGCCGATCCCGGGAGACGATGAAGTGGTGATTGAGCAACTTGTCACAGGAATATGCTACAGGGATGTACTGACCAGAGATGGCTACCTCCCCCGTGTGAGCCTGCCCATCACACCTGGTCATGAGATATCCGGCACAATTGCGAAGGCAGGAGCATCAGTGCAGGGATTCAAGAAAGGTGACAGGGTTGTTAGCCTGATTTATCTCCCCTGCGGGAAGTGCGAATTCTGTAAATCAGGCCAGGAGAATCTTTGCCCGAATCGCAAGACTTACGGGGAAGACATGGACGGAGGATATGCCAGATTTGTGAAGGTGAATTCACGCAGTCTTGTGCACGTTCCTGATGGCGTTGGAGAGCAGGAAGCGACCATATCCGCGTGCGTCACCGGAATGCTTTATCATGCTCTCAAGGTAGTGGGAAACCTCTCTGAGGGGGAAAAAGTGCTTGTCACGGGTGCAGGTGGCGGCGTTGGCGTGCATGCTATCCAGATCGCCAAAGTGCTGGGTGCAGAGGTAATCGCGGAGACGTCCTCCAAACAGAAAGTGGAATCGCTCCACCGGATTGGTGCTGATCACGTGGTAATGATCTCTGACTCATGGGACAAGGAAGTTAAGAAGTTGACAGGGAACGGAGTCGATTTCGTGCTGGAAGCCGTAGGAATTCACACTTTTGAGAAAGCAATGAGAACCATGAACTCGGGGGGGAGGATGGTAGTCGTGGGCAATCTTGTACCCCAGCCAGTTCCATTGCACCTTGGGCTGCTGATCCTGAAGGGGTACACCATCAGGGGCAGTGTCAGTTCCACAAGGGACGACATCACAAAAGTTCTGGATCTCTCGAAGAGGGGGAAGATCAAAGCGATATCCGACGGAACAATGGACCTCCACGAGGTGAATGGAGCGTTTGCCCGTATAAAGCAGAAGGGCAACACTGGCAGAGTCTTTCTCTCCCTTAAATGAGGACCTGTATTAGCGGATATCAAGAAACGTGGGTAAATACCTGCCCACGATAAGCGGAGTCTCAGACACAATCCACTTTCTGGCCTCCGCTTCCCTGAGTTTCCCAGCTACGTGCGACCACGCCTCAAGCGAATTTGTCTCATATAGCACTAAAAACTCATGATCTCCCAGGCCGTATGAATAGGTGGTGAATGATCGAATGTCCTTGTTCTCCGGATGTGATACGGCCATTCCAATGTGCTCGGCCATAATTCTCTTCCTTTCTTCGTAGGCAATCTGGTACCATTCAGGGGATTTTGACATCGGGTAGGCTATCACGTACCTGAGCGGTTCCAGTGTGAGAGTTTCTTTCAGTGAAATGCCTTTAGCAAGGTATGGAGAATGCTCATAAAGAGAAAGGAACACGTTTGTGACATGCAGGTATCCTCCGGTTCCCAGCGAAATCTCTGTCTTCAGATCCAGCAGCGGATCTGGGTCGCCAGAAGATGCCCAGATGATCAAATCGGAATCGTAACGAAGGGACATATACCTCTTCGTATGAACCAGGCTTCCACGGAGGCTGGAAATAGCAGTCTCAACTGATTGAATTGCTTCCTTCCTGCCACTTTCATCCATCTTGTGAAATTGTTCAGAAAACCTTGCTGCCAAAACCATCTGGTATATGATTTCCTGCATCTGATGCCAGATGAATCTGTCATATTTAACCGAGGAAGGTCCCAGCCAGTTAGAGACCTTTAACGCTGATTTTGCATAGCGATAAAGTAATATTTATTTTAGATTCAGTGCTTCTCCTTCATGGATGACGCGCCATACCTGGCAAAGGTAGATTCCGTTGAATTCCTTGTTGGATCGGCGAAGCAATGGGCATATTTCCATGAGAAGGCCATGGGATTTTCCCCTCTTGCATACGCCGGGCCTGAGACCGGTGTCAGGGACAAGGTTTCTTATCTCATGAAACAGGGAGACGTGAAGGTAATATTCACCAGCTACCTGAATCCTGATTCTCCAATCGCGGAACATGTGAGAACCCACGGAGACGGAGTGAAGGACATATCGATAGAGGTCCCGGAGATTGACAGGGCGGTGGTGGAGATCGGCAAAAGAGGAATGATTAAGCCTGGAAAGATCAGCACACAGGAAACGCATTCCGGAAAGATGAGAGTCAGCGTGATTCCCACTTATGGGGAAACCGTTCATACGCTGAAGGACTTTTCAGATTCCAGCAATACTCTGCCTTCCGGATTTGAGCCCATCGAAGGAAAAAGCCATGGAACCGGAATAGGCAAGATCGACCACATAGTGGGCAACGTGGACGACCGGAAGATGGATTCCTGGGCACAGTACTACATTCGCGGTTTGGGATTTGAACAGCTAATGAGCTTTGAAGACAAGGACATCAGTACCAAATATTCAGCACTGAGGTCAAAGGTCGTCCATTACAACGACCGATCCATTATTTTTCCCATCAATGAGCCAGCTCTGGGACTAAAGAAATCGCAGATTCAGGAATATCTGGATTACTACAAGACCCCGGGAGTGCAGCACGTTGCGCTGCACACCGACGACATAATCAGGACCGTTACTGAACTGAAGGAAAGAGGCATCGAATTCCTTTACACGCCCGGGTCTTATTATGACGCACTCCATAAGAGAGTTGATCACATTGACGAGGATCTCGACACGCTCCAGAAACTGAATATCCTGGTTGATTTCGACGAGTTCGGATATATGCTGCAGATATTTACTAAACCAATGGGGGACCGCCCCACATTCTTCTATGAGATTATCGAAAGAAAAGGCGGAAGATCGTTCGGCAAGGGAAATTTCAAGGCGCTATTCGAAGCCATAGAAACCGAGCAGAATAAGCGCGGGAACCTGTAAGCGGTTTATCATGAGAATTGGTCGAATCTGGATGGGCGACCGATCACTTTACGCTGTCAGGGACGGCGACAGGGTTGTTGCTCTCAGCGAAGTGCTGGCGGTGGATGACGACCAGATTAAGGATAATATCTTCCCTGTTTGGAATGAGTCTCTTGACAGGCTGCACCGGATTGATCTGTCCTCATACAGGACACTTGGAAACGATTACCGGATGCTTGTTCCGCTTGATCGGATACCAAACATCCGCGATTTCTATGCTTTCGAGCAGCATGTAATCAACGGTCGAAGGAATAGAGGGCTGGAAATGATAAAGGAGTGGTATGAAGCTCCCGTGTTCTACTTTTCAAACACGTCCTCGCTGATCGCATCCGGTGAGACTGTACCATTCCCCATGACCTCGGTCGAGAAGGACTTCGAGGCCGAATTCGCATTCATTGTTGCCAGGGAAGGAAGGGACTTGACTCGGTCCGAGGCGATTGACTCGATCATGGGCGTCACGTGCGCAAATGACTGGAGTGCACGCGATATCCAGAGGAAGGAAGTGAAGATTGGTCTTGGCCCGGCAAAGGCGAAAGATTTCGCAACCAGCCTTGGTCCGTGGATCATAACCATGGATGAGTTGATTCCACGTATTCGGGAAGGAGTCATCGATCTTCCCATCACCGCATCGATCAATGGAAAAGTTTATTCCAGAAATAACCTGAATTCCATGTACTGGACTGTTGGCGATCTCGTATCCAAGGCATCGGAGTCAACCAGGGTGGTGCCGGGGGACGTGATAATGTCAGGAACAGTGGGAAACGGGTCCCTCCTTGAGAGTGGCGGGGGTCCCATGGGATGGCTGAAGAAGGGAGATTCCGTGGTGATCGAGATAGACGGTTCGGTAAGACTGGTTAACACCGTAGGATAGGCGACTGATTTGGTATATTACGTAAAGAGAGGGGAAATCCCGGATTCAAGGCACACGTTTACTGACAGGGTTCGTCTTGTCAGGGAAGAGCTTTTCGGTGAGGAGAGTTTTGACGGGCTCTACTCACTCCTGTATCACAAGCAGGAACCAACCGCTGTTACTTCGGTCAGGCGGGAGCCACAAAAGCCAATGTCTACGAAAGGCGATACCAGCTATGTTCACAGGCACCTGAGAACCTACATGACTCAAAGAGAAGGCGACATGGTAAGCGGGAGGAGGTACACGCTGTACAACGACAGGGTGAGGTTGTCGGTGGTCAAACCCCTGGTCCAGATGGAATATTACTTCCGGTCCGCGATGTCTGAACAGTTATTTTTTGTGCATTCCGGCACAGGCATTCTCTTCAGCCCGTTCGGAAAACTTGAATTTGGCAGGGGCGACTATGTCCTGGTACCGAAGGGAACAACCTATCACATGAAGGTTTCAGACGATGCTTCATTCTTTCTACTGGAATCGAGGGACAGGATCAACGTGCCACAGAGGTACATGAACAGCTACGGCCAGCTTAAGGAAGGCACGCCTTACTACACCAGAGACATCAGGGTTCCCGAGTTCTCGTACGATGGCCTGGAAAGCTGCAGGGAAACGTATGTTGACTTCTGGGACCACTTCCTCATAGAGGAACGCGAGGGCACCCTTTTTGACCTGGAAGGTTACGACGGCTACCTCTATCCGTTTGCCATAAACGTGGACCGAATGGCCCCGGTCGTGGGAAAGCTCCACCTTCCGCCACCGGTGCATGAAACCTTCTCTGGCAAGTCCTTCATGGTTGGAACATTCCTTCCCAGGAAGTTCGACTTTCACCCGAGGGCGATACCGATTTCCTATTACCACAGCAACATTGACACAGACGAGGTCATATTCTACTCCTCTGGAAACTTCATGAGCCGGAGGGGAATCTCAGAGGGATCGATTACGCTTCATGTCCGTGGATTGATACATGGCCCACAGCCCGGAGCTGTGGAGGATTCAATCGGCAAGGAAGGGACGGACGAAGTGGCAGTAATGGTGGAGGCTTATGATCCATTGAAACTCGCTGACGACTCGCTCGGACTCGACGATCCGGACTATATGGGATCCTGGATCAGGAAACCAAATTCACGCTAAATTGAACTCGTTGAGTCCAGATTCGGTGTTAAGACTTCTGGTTATGGTGCCATCGGGAAGGATCGACACCTCAACCTCCATCATGGGATCAGCAATGGCAGAGAAAACGTGGCCACCGCTCGCCATGTGGTTTCTGTCGGATAGCGATGCATGGATGTGCAGCCTTGGGTCATTCGACGATATGCTCCCATGAAAGGCCACAACTTCCATCCTATCGGGATACTTTTTCCTGAGGTATTTGCCGTTGTCGAGATAACCGATATCGGCGTTACTGACCATTCCAATCCCCCACCTGACTGTTCCGCATGAAATCCTGTTAGAGTCCAACACTTCCACCAGTTTCTGCATTACCTCTTCTCCGCGATCGATCTTCAGGAGAATCATATCGCCAACGCGTTTTGACTGCATTCGAGGTAATCGCGAAATCGCTAAAAAACTTGGTACATCACAGGAACAGAATGATCTGCTCAGGAGAGAATCCCGTCAATGGAAAGTAACTGTCTGATGATCCTGTAAGTGAGTCCCCATATGACGTGCCCTCCCCACCGGTAAGAGCCTCCGGAGTCCGCAAGCTCAGTGACTGGCGCCCAGAACGCGGACTGGACCTCCTCACCAGGCGCAGGATCTGATCTCCCGACCCTTGAGAAATATGCATTAACCGAAACGTTTCCGTGGAGACTTGAAAACCTCCCGAGGAATTTCATTTCTGCAGGCATAATTCCAGACTCTTCCACGCACTCACGTGATGCGGTTTGTTCTCCCGTTTCATCTCCCTTCCTAAATCCCCCTGGAAACGCAATGTCCCCAGACCATGGATCCCCGGACCTCTCCTTTCTTTTTATCAGGAGAATTGATCCGCCGTCGAAAAGCACTGCGACTGCCGCATTAAAATCACTTTCTGCCGGGGCCACTTATCCACCATATCCCAGTCAATATGTTTCCTTCCAGGGGCCTCCTGATGATCATGTCGCCGTTACTTTTCGTTTCTCTTCTGCTTCATGTACTCCCACATTTCTGGCGGCATTTCTCTAAGGTTATTGAACTGCCCTGCGCCTGCGAGCCATTCTCCTCCATCTATGGTCACAACTTCCCCATTGATGTATGATGCACCATCAGAAATCAGGAACGCAGCGAGATCAGACAGCTCTTCATGGCGGCCGAATCTTCCCAGCGGAGTTCGGCTCTTCATGATATCTTCAAATGCGTTATCGGGCACCAGTCGCTTCCAGGCACCTTCTGTGGGAAACATTCCGGGCGCTATTGCCACCGTCCTGATCCCCCTGTTCCCCCACTCGACTGCGAGTGATCTAGTCAGGGCAAGAACACCCGCTTTAGACACTGCAGACGGTACGACGTACGCAGACCCAGTCCACGAGTAGGTTGTTACTATGCTCAATATTACCCCGCCGGATCCGGAAGAAATCCATCTTTTCCCGAGTTCCAGCGAAAAATATACTGAACCATGCAGAACGATCCCGATAATGGTGTCAAAAGCCCTGGTTGAAAGGTCCTCAGTCCTGCTTATGAAATTGCCGGCAGCGTTGTTCACAAGCACGTTGACTGGGCCAAGTTTGCTCCAGAGCGCGTCCACTGCAGAAGCGATTTGCGCAGGATCACGGACATCACATACAGCGTATTCAGCCACATGTCCCTCCTTTCGCAGATCTTCAACGGTTTCCTTCAGGTTTTCCTCCTTCCGGCTTACTATGGCAATCTTGGCGCCCAGGGAAGCAAAACCGAATGACATGGATCTTCCAAGCCCGGTCCCGCCACCCGTGATTAGAACAGTCTTGCCTTTGAGCAGATCCTTGGAGAACATCAAAAGATGAATGGAATGATGGTAAAATAGATGACTGTCCGGCACGAAGAAATTCTCTTGACAATCCGTCCGCGGGATGTTCAGTGCGGATGGAGTTAGGACTTAAATACGCAACTCATATGTTGAAAAATCTGCTGTCGGCAAGTTTGCCGGGTTGGTCAGACATGAATAGAATCAGGGTAATTTCGTGGAATTTTACAGATGCTTCCCGTACCCTTGAGGCCGTTTTGTCTGCCGGGCAGGAATTCATTATTAACCGTCTCAAGTCCCTGGGCATTTCGTCATATGTTGTGCTCGAGACCTGCAACCGTATGGAAGTGTACTACGAATCAGAAAATTCTCTTCGGATAGAAGGTCTTCCGGATCCCACTTCTGAATACAGTCGCGAGGAAGCAGCCAAACACCTGTTCCGGGTCTCCTCCGGAATTGAATCCATGTCAGCGGGGGAAAATGAGATCCTTGGGCAGGTGAAGGACTCCTTTGAGCGGAGCGTGGAGGCGGGATGTGTGGGCAAGCCGCTTTCTCTCCTGTTCAGGAAAGCGATCAGCGTGGGAAAAGCCTGCAGAGAGCGAACTGGGATTTCCAGGGGGAAGGTCTCCATCCCGCACTTTGTGGTCGACACGGTGGAGGAATCCTTCGGAATAAACGGAAAGAACGTGCTTGTTGTCGGGACCGGAAAGATGGCGAGCGACATCTGCAAGTATGTTCTTGGCTATTTTCCCGGGTCGATCACAATCACCGGGAGAAACTCTGCTTCGGCAAAGGAACTGGCCAATTCCCTGGGCGTCAACGTTATTCCCTATGACTTGGTGAACCAAAGGGCTGTTGCTTCCGACATTGTTATGACTGCCACGGTGGCAAAGGAGTTTATTTTCACCGCCGAAAGGGTCAGGGATATAGGGGGGAGCCGCTGCTATGTTGACGTTTCGGTTCCTAAAAACATTGATCCTTCCATTGCCCAACTCAACGGCAATATTCTGATTTCAACGGACAGCATAATCGACCAGCTCAACGAAAACAGAAGGAGAAGGGAAGCAGAGATCGAGAAGGTCACCAGGATAGTTGATGAGGAACTTTCGAATTTCCTCTCAAAGATGTCGGAAAGCAGGGCAGAAGACTTTCTTTCGGAGGTTTACAACTACTCCCGCGCAATAGAGAGTGAGGAAATTGAAAAGTTCGAGTCCGCGATTTCTGCAGGCAGGGATCCGGTTGAGGCTGCTTCAATGATGCTTCGATCCGCACTTGGTAAGACCCTGTCGCCTCTGACTTTTGCAGTGAAGAGAATGATAAGGGAAGATGGATCCAAGTCGGTGGACGAGATTCTTGACATAATGTCAAGGGAGTTCATCAGGGATTTCTTGAAATACTCCGGTCAGACTGCAGATCTCCCAGGTCGCCGAAGTCCACGATCCCAAATTCCTCAGTTAAGCCAAAAACCCTGAATTTTTTCGGGTTTGTTCTGGAAAGAACGGGAGTAAAATGATCCTGGCTCATCAGGGAATGGGTCACGTCGGTCCCGGAAGAGAAAAAGCTGAGCGCAGGCGTGATTATTACCTGGGATTCAGCGTTGTACACAAACGCCGGCATCTTCACCACGCCACCGACTTCGTCCCGCAGCGCAATTGAGGGGTGCTCGTGGCCCAGAATAGTGATCTTCTTCAGACCCCGGTCTTTGTCCCCGTGATACATGAAGTATCTGTCCGTTTCGTACGACTCGATCATGTCAAGGTTCTTGTGGCCCAGGATGGTCTGCAGGAAATTATCGTGGTTCCCGCGCACGAATACCAGACTGACCTTGCTGCGGTACTTGTCAATGAAATGGGTAATGTCATCCCATTCCTGAGGAAGGTTGCGTGCAAATTCATGCTTGAAGTCCCCGTTGATTATGATCCTGTCCGGGTTGTACCGGTCCAGTATCCTGTCTACCACTGACTCCACGTGATTCCTCTGCATCCTCGGCAGGAAGACACCTCTCAGGTTCATCTCCTCCTCGAAGCCCAGGTGAAGATCCGATATCACTGCGGAATTATCGTCCTGCAGGAAAACGCATCCAAGATCGGAAAGGTAAACGTCTGGCTGGATCTGGATCTCCTGCAACTCATTTCTCCCTGTATTCCCTGGCAAACCTGATGATCCTGGATAGCCCCTCCTTCAGGTCCTCGTCGTCTATCGCATAGGACAATCGGAAATAGTTGGCGTAATTTTCCCCGAAAGAGACGCCGGGAAGCAGGACAACGTGGTCTCTTTGCATCAGATCCGAGCAAAATTTGCCCGCGTCCCGCACACCTTTGGGAGAGACAAAGAAATAGAATGCCCCCTCCGGGACCCTGAATTTGAGCCCCTTTCCCCCCAGATTATCCAGTACTATCTTTCTGCGTTCTGCAAATCGCCTGACCATCTTTTCTGACTCCGGTTCCTGGTTGAAGGTTTCCACCGCTGCGGCCTGGGACACGGAAGAAGCGCACGTAATCGTCTGCTGCTGGATCTTGTCCGCTGCAGAGATTATGTCCCCTGGACCAGTCATATAACCGATCCTCCATCCGGTCATGGCGAAACTCTTAGAGAAGCCGTTGATCGTTATGGTTCTTTCAGCCATTCCCGGAAGGGAAGCGGGGGAGACGTGCTCACCCTGGTAAATTATCTTTTCGTAGATCTCGTCGGAGAGGAGATACAGGCCGTGGTCTTTCACAAAGGAGCAAATCCGATCAATGGTCTCGCGTGAATACACCTTTCCGGTGGGGTTTGTTGGACTATTCAGGATGAAAATCCGGGTGTGATCGGTGAGGGCTTTCTCTGCATAGTCAAAATCAATCTCATATTCGTCGTTGCACCTGAGGGGCACAGGCTTCCCGCCAGCAAGTCGTACAATATCAGGATATGAAAGATAATATGGCTCAGGTATGATCACCTCGTCCCCGGGCTCGAGGATTGAAAGCATGGAGAGATAAATTGAAAATTTCGTGGGAGTAACAATGATATTCTCCACCGGTGCATTCACATGATTTTCCCTTTTGAGTTTCTCGGAGATTCTGGTGCGGAGTTCCATAATGCCTTTGGATGGGGTATAATGAGTCGCCCCGGATAGTGCACTTTTCGCGCTGTACTCTATGATCGGAGCTGGAGTCGTAAAATCCGGTTCCCCGATTCCCAGATTGAAAACCTTCTCGCCCCTCGCTTTCAACTGTGCAGCAAGGTTGTTAATTGACACGCTCGCGGACGGAGAGATGAGGGAAACCCTGGATGAAACCATTCAACTCCATATTGAATGGCATATTCTTATTTTCCTACACTGTGTCGGATCCCATGCGGAACACTGTGATTTGTCTCTCGAAGCGCCATAACAGGCAAAAGATCACGCCGTATTTCCCGGGTCAGGGTTTCCAGCAACTTCCAGTTTGGTTGCTGTACCAGGCATTCACGTACTCTCCGGTAGATATCCTGTTGCAGACAAAACGCTGGTCACAGTAATCGCAGATTTCCTCATTTCCGATGACCCACCCAGTGCCCGGGTTCATGTCTGTTTTCAACTCGGTCATTTCCTCCGAGAGACCCTGGGTCAACGTGTCGAACTGTTCCTGCGTGCATTGATTGCACCCTGAACTGCACGGAAAAGGTTCGCATGTGAAGAATGGGCCCGCGTTCCCGTTTGCTGAATCGTGGTAGTCACAGAAGGTGGAGCAGGATTGATCTCCTCCAAGAGTGGCTATCGTCGCGGGCGGCAGGAAGATGTTGTATGCGCCACTCCCCTGCAGGTCAGGAATGCTTCCCCTGACAATCCAGTTGGAAATTGCACCGGCTATGTCGCTCTCACTCACGGAATTCCCGGGATCTTCCGCCATAACGGAATATCCGGCAACGCTTCCCACTCCCACATTGTATTGAGACAGTTGGCCGGAATAGCTCCTGTCTGTTTCTATGTCTCGAGCAGCCTTGTCGATTCTTGCAACCAGGGACTGCCCATTCCAGGAGGTTCCCCAGAATATGTTGAACCACTGATATCCATCTTTCCAGAGCGGCCCTCCGTTGTAGACTGCAATCCCGGCTACCCCTCCCTGTTTTGTTTTCTCTGTTTGAATCCTGACCCTATGCCCGCAAGGGACCGCTTGGTGCCAGATTGACGACCTGGAAATCGGAATGCCCCTGACCCCAACATGGCTGAACCCTGTTATGGTTGAACCGCAGACCGGGCATTCTGTGAAATCCTTGCAGTTTGCGCATCTCCCAGCCGACATCTTGGTAATTAACCAATTCCCAAATTTATACTATCTGGATTCCTGGAGTCGGCAGATTCGGAGGCATTTGCAAAGTTTTCAAGCATTATTAGGCAGAGACCAATCAGGGCAGGGAATGATCAATCGGGAATTTGCCTCTTCAATAAAGGCGCTTATGCCTTCTGCGGACCACGGGAAGAGGCCCGATTCTCCAGTTTCAGTCTGGAAGGAGCTTGACAGGCTCAGAGGATATCCGGAAAAGACCGCCGTTGCAATTTTCAGGACAACGGGGTGCGCCTGGTACAGGTTCTCAGCCTGCAGCATGTGCGGGTATTTCAACGACATTTCTGCTGACGTAAAGGAAGAAGACCTGATGAAGCAGGTCGACGTTGTAGCCTCAAAACTTGACGGCGAGGAGGCGATCAAGGTATTCACCTCAGGCAGCTTTCTTGATCCCCTTGAATTTCCTATTTCCGCAAGGAACTATTTCTTCGAAACACTTTCAGGGCGGATAGACAAATTCCTTGTGGAATCAAGAACTGAGTACCTCACAGACAGGAATCTTACCGACCTGAAAACCTTCGGGAACAGAATCAGGATAGCGATAGGGCTTGAAAGCGCAAGTGACGAGATCGTCAACGGAAGCATAAACAAAGGGTCCACTTTTGCAAAGTATGTCGAAGCGGCCAACACGGCAAAGCGGTTGGGAATGGAGGTTCGCACCTACCTTCTTCTCAAGCCCCCATTCATTTCAGAGAAGGAAGCCATAGACGACGTCCTGAAGTCGGTGGAATTGGTAAGACCATTCACCACTGATGTCTCGATAAACCCGATGAACATCCAGAGGAATACCATGGTTGAATTCCTGTGGAAGAAGGGTTTGTATCGCCCGCCCAGGCTTTATTCTGTTGCAGAAGTACTCCTCAGGGCTTCGAAAATGGGAATGGAAGTCGTTTCCTATCCAACGGGTGGTGACCGGGAAAGAGGTGCACATAACGATTCTCCTGATCCGAAGTTGCTTCGCCTAATAGTGGATTCCTCGCTGGAACAGAATTTCGAGGACCTGGAGAAATACCTTGACTCGCTGGATCTCTCAAAGTACAAGCTGGAACTGGACCTCGAATCCGCCCTTTTCAGGCAGATGGATTACAGCATGATCCAGAAGCGGATGTCAAAGTCTTCTGTCACTATTTGAGAACTCCCGCGCGAAGCGTTAATAGTTTCGTACGATCACATCGTATGCCAAATATGCGGGTCAATGAACCGGGAAAACGCTCATTTTGCAGCTCGTGCAGACCAGGGGGTCCAGGGCTCAAGGTGGCTTCGTGACGAGCGTCTCCAATGATCAGGAATACCTGGAGGGGATTACGTTTCTCCGGTACTATGCGATCATTTCGTTCCTGTCCCTGGCGGCAGGTATCATTGTCGTCGTGGCGTTTATTGGCACGTTTCCTTATGGTTACATTGTCGGGGGCGTTGGCGCCTCCCTTGGTGCTGTCTCATTCACTTCCGGCAATTTCGACACTTTGCTTGCCTACGCGGGCATAATTTCCACGGTGACAACGGTTCTGGCGATTGCCGGGATTTTCATGCTTTACCGTGGTTTTGGCACCCTCAGGGAACTTGATGAAAAGTTTTCATTGGGCAGGACGGGCACAATCCTTGAAGTTGTTGGAATGGTAATGTTGCTTGTCGGCACCATTGCTCTAATATCAATCATGCCCTCACTTTTGGCCGTAGCCAACGGTCCTACCGCAGGCAGCGCGATGCAAGCAGAATTTGGCACAATACTCGCAACCATTGCCTTGATTGCAGTTGCAGCAATAATCACCTTCGTTGGAATGATTTTCGTTATCATTGGGCTGTTCAGGGTGGGCAGCCAGTTTAACAACTCGCTGGTTGAGGTTGGCGCCATTCTGATCCTGTTCCTGGGGATAATCGGCGCAATACTTCTCTACCTAGGATTAACGGAGATTATCAATAAATTACGAGTGGATGCAAGTTCAACGGACTTCGTAAACTGAAACATTTCATGGAATTTGAATCCATCAGGAGACGCGGTGGAAAAATCCACCACTTCGCCTGTTACGCCCGGTAGGCGTGATTATCCCCGGAATGCAAGTGAAAACGTTATTGCCGTTGGCAGCATAGTAAGCCGTTGAAGTTATCCGAACTGGGAGAAAGAGAGATCATAAACAGGGTGATGAAAGCCGGCGGCATGAACGTGCCAAAGGATGATTGTGCCTTTGTCCCAAGTGGGAGAAATTATCTCCTGTTCACAACGGACCAGGTGTCGTTTGATTCCAATATCCCGCAGGGCACCAATCCCGAACTTATCGGTTCGTTCCTGGCTTCCATCAACCTCAGCGACATCGCGGCCATGGCAGGCATTCCGGACAATTTTCTTGCGTCCCTATCTGTGCCAACGGATTATGAATCCTCCTTCATTGAATCCCTGTATGCAGGAATGAAAGGGGTCCTTTCAAAATTCAACACCCAGTTGATTGGGGGTGACACCAAGGAAGCCGGTACGTTCGTGGCGTCCGGATTTGCAGTAGGTCATCAGCTTAAGAACAAGACCTGCTTCAGGAGCTCCGCCCGGAAGGGACAGGTCCTTGGCGTGACCAACAGACTTGGGAAATCCGGATCCGGTTACATCTTCTGGACCAGGAAATACAGAAAAGCCACGGGCATCAGGATGATGCTCGATGTGGCTCCCAGAATACGAGAGGCACAGATCCTGAGCGATCTCGGGGTGAGGTTCATTACGGACCTATCGGACGGCCTCTTTTCATCTGCCTGGCAGATGAAGGAGGACTATGGTATCGGCTTCAAGATAGTTGAGGATGAAATACCGCTGGATCCCTCTGTTGACAGGGCGTCAAAGATCAGCGGGAATTCCACTACCCAGATCGCAGCCGCTTTCGGGGGGGATTATGAGCTGCTGTTCTCCATTGACAACGGCTCATTCTCCACCTTCAAGGGGAATGTGGAGGGATCCGGGATTGATGTTTCGTTCATTGGGGAGGTCTGGGATGGGGATAACATCATTTTCAACGGGGAGAGCTGGCGACCGATACTGTCCAGGGGATACGAGCATTTCAGGCCGATCCCACTCTCCGGGGACACCAAGGAACCCAGGAACTGATGATAAGTGATGTTCCTTTACTGCAACAAGATTTGTTGAAAAAGGATGAACTGCTCCAGAGCATGCGGTCTTAAGCCGTCGGTCTATCTCTTTACCTTGATCTCTCCTTCAAAAGCCTTCCTTTGTTCCTTATCCAGTGTAACAAGATCTAAACTAGTTTCGAGAGCAAGGGCTATGAAGATTGAGTCGTAAACTGCTATTTTTCTCCTGAGGGAAATACCATAGGCCGCCCTGGAAATCTTATCGCCGTACGTGATGACTGTGATTACGCCTGCATCTATAAGCTCATCCAGCGCTTCAATGTAATCGAGTCCGCGCCTGATGTCTCGGATTAGCATTTCGTGTTTCCATATAACGTTCACTATCTCGTACAGGGCTAATTCCGGGACCAGGAAATCTTCTGATTCAAAGATTGTTTGGTCTCGCAATAGACCCCCAACCACGTAACTGGTATCCGCGACCTTCATCTGGATCGGTCTTCTCTTATCAATTTCAAGTCTTCAATTGATTTGGTTTTGATCACATTCTGATGTTGAAGTTTGTCAAGTTTGCTTAATGCTTCTACTCTCTTCTTGCTATTAAGAAAGAGTTTCAAGCCCTCCCGCACGACCTGAGAAATCGGGCCATAGCTTTCGAGTCTTCTCTTGTCATCATCGTTCAATCTTACAGACACTATCGGCATGTTATACATCGCGTAATACGGAGTGTAGTTATTAACTCTCTTTGTACAAAGCACATGCTAGGAGTGATACCCTCATGCGTGCAACTCCCCATTATGTCAGGGAAGGCCTGCATTGCCATTTTTCAATTCATGCCGGGAATAGTAATTATTACGCAAAGATTTCACGAAATTTTCTTTGCTGCTTGACCAGGCAGCCCGAATTTATAGGGGCCTCCGAAAGACTTTGGCACTTATGATTGTCAACACTTTTCCTAGGTCCTCACTCCCTGCCTCGTGTCTCCTGTC
>JAMDBT010000054.1 GCA_023487205.1 Thermoplasmatota archaeon | reverse complement strand
GGATGAATATCTGTCCACCCCTGAAACGGGAAGGCACTCCCTTGAGGAGAAAGACGGTTAAGATGGACTGTTCGTAGGAACACATTGGTTTCAGCGGCATGTTCTCCGTGAGGAGAAGGGATGAATGCGTCAAGCCTTCTGCTGAAATCAGGCTGCCGAGGCGTGAAATAGTCAATAGCCCTCTGACCCTCGCAAGGAAAGTCAACCAGCCAATCGTTGCGGTCCGATGAATCCATGTCCACGGACATGGGGGAGACCAGCAACAAGCCCACTCCTTCAGGGGTGGGTAGTTGACGAGTTCCATTCACCAGCAGGATCTTCTCCTGGCTAAAACATGGGAGGCGTCCTGCTTAGATCATCGCACTGGCACTATCCCTTCCCTTTCGAAGCGAGACAAGGCGGAGATGCTTCTTTCCACGGCGTAAATTCCCGACTGTCTGCGGGTATTCCCGATCTTTCGGGTCTCATCCCCTGACGTTCATAACCAGGTTGGGAGTTAGAGGAAGGCAGTAAAACACACCAGTTTCTGCGGCGGGATAAGCGCCCCAAGCGCCCATCGTATCATAACACAGGCAGGAACTTAAGTGCAATCCTGCAAGATGGTTTGACGAACCGCACACTGAACGGGAACTGACCATAGACAGAGGTCTCTATGCCGTGCTATGAACATCGTGAAACCTAATCCCAGAAAATTGGGGATAACAACAGATGTCACAAGGCTTCTGCTACCGACAGAGATAGATCTCCGCGACGCATCAGGTCGCTTATTCGAAAGTTTCCGATAGCGTTCATGCGATTCTCTGGCCGATTTGAACTGGAATGAAGTGATGAGTAGGAACCTAAAGCAAAATCATAAGCTGAGACAGCTGTCCGCACATAATAGTCTCTGTAAACGTTTTTATCGCAGCAGTCATGGAGGCACGTGTCCGATCCCCAAGATTATGCAATCACTGTCGAGAACCTGGTCAAGTCATATGATGGTGTCAAGAATGCCGTGGACGGGCTGAGTTTCCAGGTAAAATCCGGAGAGATATACGGTTTGCTGGGAAGGAATGGTGCGGGGAAGTCGACGACCATAAAGGTCTTGACCACGCTCATGCATCCATCCTCTGGGAGTGCATCAATCTGCGGTCTGGACCTGCGTCGAAAAGCCAACCACATCAGGCGCATGATCGGAGTCGTGCAGCAGGAAGAGTCATTTGATTTCACGACCGTTGAGAGGAATTTCAGTATTTATGGGATGTTGTGGGAGGTACCTCGATCTATAGCAGAGAAGAGGACCGAAGAGCTCATGGAACTCTTTAACCTCAAGGAACTCAGAAAGAAGCGTTCTTTCGAACTCTCTGGTGGTCAGAAGAAGAGACTTCAGGTCGCGAGGGAATTTGTTCATGATATGAAGGTGCTATTCCTTGATGAACCAACCTCCGGAATGGACCCAATAATGCGAAGGGAGGTCCTGGACTTCTTCAGGGAAAAGGCGAAGGAAGGGCTAAGCATTCTTTTCACAACTCAGATCCTGGAGGAGGCGGACCGCCTATGCGACAGGATTGGGATCATGGATGCTGGCAGATTGGTTGCTGAAGGAACTGCGTCTGAATTGAAGAACAGATTCGGTTCAATGAAGAAACTGGTTCTTACCGTGTCTGACGAAATTGCTGATGGAGCAGCATCCAACGTAAGGGAAATCGTATCCAGAGCGAATGGCATTGAACACCTTACTATTGACGGCAGGAACATCATAGTACTCGGGAACAATGTGAGCAGATCACTACCTTCGATCCTTTCGGGTCTTTCGTCCATACAGCTCGAAATCGATCAGATAAACCTGGAGTCTCCTTCGCTGGACGACGTATTTTACGAGGTCGTTGCCAAGTGAGATTACCGGCAATCTTTCGGCTGACGGCCAGAAACATACTGGTAAACACTGATCCCGGTACAATGTTCTTCATGCTGGGGATACCTGCGTTTTATCTTCTTGTAATGGGGCTAATGCTGCAGGTGATAATACCCAACTTTACCTACAACGGCGTTTCCACTTCCTACATCACTTTTCTTGCGCCCGGGATAGTGGGCATGCAGGCATTCACCGCAGGTAGCATCGGAGGGAGCATGCTGTGGGCTGACAGACGATGGGGCATGTTTGAGCAGCTTCTTGTGGGTCCGTTTCGGAGGAGCGATTACCTGATGGGCATAATGCTGGTTGCTGTATTCTTCTCTCTGGCGGGTAGCGCAATTATGCTAGTACTTGCGTATTTCATATCTCCATACTTCAACATCACAGTGTTCTCCTCACTTTTCATGGTTTTCAGCCTTATCGTTGGAGCTATTCTCTTCACCTCGATGTTCCTGATTATATCGGTGTTAGTGAGATCAATGCAGGCATATAACACGATCACCATACTGTTGTTTTTCCTGATAGATTTTGCAAGCACGGCGTTTTATCCCATATCTTCCAGTACGCCCATTGCCCTAAGATGGATATCGTCCGTCAACCCGCTGACACTAATAGTGAACATAGTCAGGGACTCCATGGTCTATGGGGTTTCCGGGACTACATATATTTCCTCTCTGGTAGTGCTCCTAGTCACAATGGTGCTTTTCGTGGTTTCTCTGAAACTTTACCGAAACGTGCGAACTGGTATCTGAAGTGTTCCGTCAGGCCAGTATTGTTTCACTGGCTTCGCGGACCAACACCAGTATGATCAGGACGCAGTTCTAGGTGGCTATCCTGAAATCATACCCTGAGATTTTATCGTGGTAAGACTTCAATTGAGCTAATAGTTTGTGTAGGTGTTGGACGGCTTGGCAATAAGCGTATCACTTTTCGTTTAGACTGAGGATTCACTTTTCAATCCCGGGTCCTTGCCCACCATCACGTAGCACGATTGAATTGATTCTTTTCTCTTCTGTAGCCGCCACAAACATACCCGATATACACAAAAATTACCTCAAATAACCTGAATCGGCTCAAGCCTCTTGATATCGAGGTTATCGATACCGCGATCAAAAGAGATTATACTCTCAGCACCAAGTTTCTTTGCCACAAAATACTGAAGAGCGCCATCAAAATCCAATTTTGAGGTCTCTAGAAATAGAGTTACGGCTATTTCATCCTCCGTGTCTGTGTCGTACATACGGAGCCCATTTGAGGAATTAACATCCCGAAGGAATCTTCCTATCATTTCACCCTTGCCGATTATCGCTTCAATAGCATGTATGGAGAATCTGCTAACGACTACACTTAATTCACCGACTGCTATTTTCATCAGAAATGCTTCACACTCGTCAGCTCTCTCTTGATTCAGCATTGTCTCAAGAAATACATTCGTGTCCACTACCATCACGTTCAATCCACTCCCATAGGATGCTCTATCTTGCCGTTTTGTCTTTGATACACGTATATATGATGTATATAGTCCGTATTGCGGTAGTATAGCATGTACATACGCGTAAATCGTGTACACGTGACAAGGCAGAAAAAGAGCATTTCTTGCCCGAGTAGGCAGTACTCTCACCATATCCGATACTTGAGTGATCTTAATTCCGTCATCCAAGAGGGAGAGAGCTTAATGCCTGTGACATTTGAATAATGTCTGACAATTGGAGATAAGGACTCATGTCCTTCCTCTTCGTATAGAAATTTCGATTATAAATTGCACAGTGATAATGTGCGGTCATGTGTAAGTGGCGCGTACTTGTCTACGTGTCCCCATATACACATACTCTATCGGGTGTATCGCACTGTATGTGCTATAATATAGGCTGATAATGGGAAAGTATGAAAGCAGTTTTGGATTGAAGGATATGCTATGCCGTCGGCTGTGCTCGAAGGATACATCAAACTACCTTTACAAACAAATAGGGGCCCCTTCCCGTCCAATGTGTAAACGCCAGGGATTCATTAAATCGGACTATTCGTCAGACAATTCTTCCTGTTCCCTTTAAAACATTGAAGAATACCCTGCCAAACATAGGTCAAGCGTTCATCGTAGAAAAGTCATTGTGGTATGGGGTCATACCTCCACAAGCATCCTAGAAACGTGTACAGATTACTCAAAAGGAGTCTGGTTGTTCTAGGCGGGGCAATTAACGATCGCATCAGGGGTGAATAGCAATACATCTTCAGACTCTTTGATTGTGAAACCATTCTTGGCGAACAGCACCATGCGTAATGGTTTCTTAGCGTTGAGTCCTAGCGCGGATTCCCTGAGTCTTATAATTTCGTTCTTTCCCATGGCGTCAGAAGTCCACTTACATTCAGCAGCATAAATCGTCCTTTCCGTCTCAATAACTAGGTCTATTTCCCTTTGTTCATACGTTCCACTGCTGGTCTTTACGGGACCCCACCATTTTCCTTTCTTCAGTACACGCTCTCCTTTTCTGATGAGCCATCTCTCAAGAAAAGCTAAACAGAGAACCTCAAATCTCTTGCCTACAAAAGTGTTAATTTCTTCAACGGTCGGCGGAGTTGACCTCCCATATACGTGCGAGAACCAAAATGCAAGCGTATTGTCAGCTATGAAATATCTTCCTTTCTTGCTTCGGCGGGGATTCTCCGTAAATGGGACCTGCCTGACGAGTAGTTTGAAATCATTTTGCAGAGCGTAAATATACTTCGAAATGGTTGTTTGCTTGAGACCCAGTTTGTTCGCGATCTCACTAGGAGAAGCCAATCCACTGCCTACTGCGTCAAGAATCGAAAAGTACTTTCTGTAGCCGGAGCCAAATTCCTGCCTCAACAAATCCTGTCCTTCTTCACGCAAAGTGCCCGGATTGAAGAATAGTTCTTGAACGGGGTTCCTTGAGCCTATTCGTTCCATGACCTCATAATAATAGGGAATGCCACCGAATATGCAATAAAGGAGGATCTTTTCCCTCGGGTCTTGAACGTGCATATCTGTGAGTATATCCCAAATCACATTGTGACCCAGAGGGTCCAGAAGTATCTTGAGAGTGGCACGGTTAAAAAGTGGAGCTTTCTGTTCAGTGAAGATTCTGTTCATCATTCTGACATATGAACCGGAGAGGATCAGAATCTTGTTCTTTTCCTGGTTTTCATCCCATAGTCTCTGAAGTTCATAAGGAATAGACTTGTTAACTTCTAGGAAATTAGAAAATTCATCTATGAACAGGATTCTAGTATCTTCTACTGCGAAAAAGTATTCCAAGGACGCTTTTACGGTTGCCAAGGAAGGCTTGAATCCTTTGTTGCCGTAAATATCAGAGAAATCCGATGCTACCTGTCTTTCCTCCTTGGGTACAATCATTATCCGCAATGCGGGATATCTTCTGAGAAACTCGTCAACAAGCCGTGTTTTGCCTACTCTCCTTCTTCCGCTTATCACTATCAAGGCGTGTCCTTTAGCTGAGATTATATTTTCCAGTGACTGTAGCTCGGCTTCCCTATTATAGAATCTCATTATAATTCTCTAACTGGATTATCCTATTGCTGGATAATGCATAAATGTTTTGGGTTCACTTTGATTTCGGAGATTTCAAAATCACTCCGCCCAGCGGATGG
>JAMDBT010000031.1:3831-5546 GCA_023487205.1 Thermoplasmatota archaeon | reverse complement strand
GGTCGTACGCCAGAACAAATTCTCGGGCTGATAAAGCAAGTAAATAAAGAAATCAGAGAGATGAAGAGGGAGAAGTGGAAAATGGCTGGCAAGGAGGGCAAGAATATTGGGGATGAAAAGTACAAACTTTTAGCCGGGACTGGCCAGCCTCCCGGGAGCGTTCCTATCCTTTAAAATCCAGTCTATTCGTAAAGTAGCTAGAAGCGATGGAAGAGAGAGTTTTGGTTAATAACAGTCGCCAAAGCTTCCCTGCCGATTGGCTCACCGCCTTCTGATCGGACATCCTGAACAAATTTTAAGGCACGAACACATGCATCCCTGATGAATACTGCAGTGACCGTTTCTCGCATTCTTGATAATTTTGGACTTGAGAAGACAAACTTCGGATCCTATTCGGGGGAATGGCATTCTTTGGGTGGAGAGGACATTGCTTCAAGAAGCCCCATCGACGGATCTATTCTCGCTAAAGTATCAACAAGTTCTGCGGACGATTACGAAAAGGTGGTCAAGAGGGCGGAGGATTCCTTCAGGAAGTGGAGAGAAGTTCCTCCACCCATCAGGGGCAACCTTGTCCGGGCAATTGGGGAAGAACTGAGAAAGGAGAAGGAAAACCTCGGGATGATCGTGTCTCTTGAGGTAGGCAAGACTATTTCCGAGGGTCAGGGCGAAATCCAGGAAATGATCGATATTGCTGATTTCGCCACCGGATTATCCAGGCAGCTTTACGGACTGGATATCGCCAGTGAACGTCCAGATCACAGGCTTTCCGAGCAATGGCATCCGCTCGGACCCGCGGCCGTGATAACTTCGTTCAACTTCCCCTCCTCAGTATGGTCGTGGAATGCCTTCATAGCAGCAGTCTGCGGGGACGTTGTAATTTGGAAACCGTCTTCAAAAGCTCCCCTGACTGCCCTGGGGGTAATGAGGGTAGTTGAGCGGGTAGTCAAAAGACACGGGCTTCCAGAGGTGTTCCTCCTCGTTACAGGATCCGGGCAGATTATTGGAGACGGGATTGCAGAGGACCCAAGAATACCGCTGGTTTCTTTCACGGGTTCCATTCCGGTTGGAAAGGGAATATCCCAGAAAGTCGCCGCAAGATTTGGACGATCCATCCTTGAGCTTGGGGGCAACAACGCTGCCATAGTGTCCGAGAAGGCGGATGTCGATCTTGCGCTGCGTGGGGTTGCATTCGGTGCCCTTGCCACCTCCGGGCAGAGATGTACCAGCACGCGGAGGGTGATTGTCCACGAGAAGATCTACGATGCGTATGTCTCCAGACTGAAGGATATCTATTCCCAGGTCAAGATAGGCAATCCGCTGGAAAAGGGGACACTTGTTGGGCCGCTCATCGACAGGAACGCAGTTGACAGCTTCCTTAACGCAGTGAAAGAGGCCCAGAAACAGGGAGGAAATGTGCTTTACGGTGGGAAGAAGGCTAAGCTAAGGGGCATGGAGAACGGAAATTTCGTGGTGCCCGCGATCATAGAGGCTGTCAAGACCATGAAAATCGTTCAGGAGGAGACATTTGCGCCGATTCTTTACGTATTCAAGTACAGGACGCTGCAGGAAGCCATGCAGATTCATAATTCAGTACCCCAGGGGTTGTCTTCGGCCATATTCACAACCGATATGCGAGAGGAGGGGGAATTCCTTTCCTGCCGCGGATCAGACTGTGGATTGGCAAATGTCAATACCGGCACTGCTGGAGCAGAAAT
>JAMDBT010000031.1:0-3198 GCA_023487205.1 Thermoplasmatota archaeon | reverse complement strand
GTGGGCACAGCCCTGAATCCGTACAGACCCAACGAATTGGAGTTCTTCAAGAAAAAAAAGGAGGCAAAGGCATCATTCTTCATCACACAGGTGCTGACCTCTCCCGCTTCACTGGTGGACGGAGGGTTCTCGGCAAACGGTGTTGGACTTCTGGCAGGATTCATGCCAATAAAGAAAAGGTCAACCCTCCAGTTCCTCGAGAAGCTCGGCGTCCCGGTGAAAGGAACGCGGTTCGAGCGTATCTCGGAAAGTGAGGACCCGCTCGAAGAGTCGATCAGGGCCATCATGGAAACCGTGGATGAGATGAAACACCTGATTACCGGTGTGCACATAATGCCAATGGGCGACTATGCTACTGCGAAGAGAATTTTGGAGTGTATTTGAATGGACGGAATAACAAGGCTTGTCTACGGTATTTATCCCAGGAGTGACGAACTGAGAGTCCTGATCAGCAGGACAGAACGGGGAAAGGCGGTAACCGGAGACCTGAGGGACAGGATATCGAGAGAAACGGAAGATCTGCTATCGACCTTTCGAGGCAGTAGCGACATATATTCGGAACCATGCGTCAACTGGCATGATTTCTTTCGCCCCGTGGCAGGATTCCTGACGGGATTCTCCCTTGGGAAACTCCAGAGATACCTTCAGACAAACACGTTCTACAGGGAGCCAGTTATTGAATCAGACCTTTCATTGAGAGACAGGTTCACGGAGATAGATCCTCCAGAGAACCTGCCTGCACCCCTATTCGGCAACGATAAGGAAGCCTGGCTGACACTGCCGTCCCCCCACTCAATCTTTCAAGCATCCAAGAATCCCTCAGGGATTGACGAAGAAAAGTTCTCAGATTCAATTTTTCGCGCTTACGCGGAGATTGCCACGGAGTTGGGACGAAAGGGTATCGTGCTGAGGGAGCTATTTCCGTATAGTGACAGGGCACCGGACTTTCTTGGTGCGCTGAATGGAAAGTTCAAAACGATCCTGGTGGCACATCCCGAGAGCAGGTCACTTCCCGCAACGGGCCGGAACCATAAGTTCCATTCCATTGTTGCGTCAAACCAGCTTCTGGCACGCGCTGCTGATTCTTACGAAGTTCCTGGAATATATGCGTTAGACGGGTACAATACGAAACTCGAGGATGCAGAAAACATCTCAAGGAAGTCAGAAATAGCCAGGGAGATCCTTTCCGTACCAAGAGTAGTGGTCACTTCCAACCAGCATTTCGATTTCCTTCCCAGGGTCATAGCAGACAGGAAGCTGGCCGTATTGAAATCACTGGGGGCGTCCTAGAATGACCGGGGGATTGGTGACGCAGGAGATCGGCAGCTTCAGGAAGCCAGAGTACCTGTCCACCGTTTTCAGGAAGGGGGGAGACGACGTCAGGAAGCTCATAGAGCGGGCAACGTTGGAAACACTTGGAGTGTTCCGGGACTCCGGCCTGGTTAACGTGGGAGTGGGCGGTGAAATGTTCAGGTGGGAAATGTATGAGCACCTGGCTGACCACCTGGAAGGAATCCAGTTCTACGGGTTCGTGAGATCGTTCGATAACAGGTATTTCAGGAAGGGGAGCGTCGTTTCAAAGATTATTAGAAAATCTTCCGCGCATTTGGAGGAACTGCAGTTTGTTGCAAGCCATGCGACAGAAAAGATCAAGGTTCCCATAACGGGTGCCTACACCATGACGGACTGGTCCTTCAATGAACACTATCCGGACAGGCACGAACTTGCTTTGGATTATGCAGATGTCGTCCACGAGGAGATACTGGACCTGAAAAGCGAATGGCAAAAGATTGGAAGGGACCAGGTACTGGAGATACAGATTGACGAGCCTGCGGCTACAACGAACCCGTCGGAAATGGACATACTTCGGGACACCGTTGAGAGAAGCATCGAAGGAATCCAGGGATGCGAATTCACGATCCACGTATGCTACAGCACCGACTACGGTATTCTCTACAAAGCTCTTGCCGATACTGCACTCCAGGGATACAACCTGGAGTTTGCGAACCGTGATACCCTTCTTCCGGGAATAAACCGGGAACAGAGGACCGGCTACGTGGACGTGAAAGAATTCGCGGACAGGCTCGGTGACAGAATTCTCGGATTGGGAGTCACCGACGTGCACATAGATGATGTCGAGGGATCGGATCTGATAAAGGACAGGATTGAGTTTTCAACCAGGTTTCAGGACATCGGGAGAATAAGGATCAACCCGGACTGCGGCCTGAGAACGAGGAGCAGGGAAACCGGTTTTCGGAAACTCAAGAACATGGTCGAAGCCGGAAAGGCATTCACAGATCGGACGTGACGATCTCGTCCTATGTCTTTTCCTTCCTTAATATTCTCCTGAAGAGCGTAAAACCATAAGTGGCAAAAGTGCCGATCAACATAATCATTCCAATGTTTCCAAGAAGGTTGGCCAGGGATAACGGGTCTATGGTGATCGGGTTGCTGTAAAAGGTCCCGCCTCCTGCAAGATGTGCTATCAACATTACATAATGCACGGAAAAGGGGGAAGACACTGTGGCAACCACGCTGGTAGCGTACCCGTTCAGTTGTACAGATGTGAATGAGGCGAACGAGCTGCTGGTAGATATTTCCATAGTATAGTCCAACGGGGGAGCATTACCCGCGTACAGCCATGAAACATAAAGGAATCCAAACAGGAATGGGTACGAAAACCCAAAGTCGATTGCGTAGTTATACCTGACAAACAGGGACTTAAGGGATACGTTCACCGACAGTTGTGAATTCACGCTGATCTTAACTTCGGTGGAATTGTAACCGGATTTCGAAAAAGTCACCAGGTGAGTACCCGGGGTGAGGTATATGTAGTACATTCCAGTTGAATTACTGAAGGAGGTCTGCGCACCGGTAGAATTCACCTCCGCACCCGAGATGGGGAAATAGTTTAGCAGGTCGGTGACCTTGCCGGACACCAGGTACGCAGTAAAATTGGGCCGCAAGATGAATGAAGCACTTGCATTGGTTCCGGGAACCAGGGCGATATCAATCGATTTGCTCCCATAGTCTGGATAACTTGCAGTCAGCTTATACCTGTCAGGCTTCACGTGAATGAAGGTGTAAGAATCATTGTACGTAGCTGGAGCGAAACTGGAATTGATCGAGATCGACGCATTGTACGGATAGCTATACACCGAAAGATTCACGGGTTCCGGCACCAGTGCGAATGACGCA
>JAMDBT010000045.1 GCA_023487205.1 Thermoplasmatota archaeon | reverse complement strand
CAATAAATTCAACCAGCGCAGTACTTCCAAACGGGGAATTCAACTTCACCCTGTCTTCATCAAACAACCTGTACGTTCCGGAAAACAGGACCTCCAACTTCACCGTCTCCGGATCTCCTGTTACGGTCAAAGTCAGGTTCGTTTTGAACACGTACGAAATCCTGTTCACGGAATCCGGTCTTCCTGCAGGCTCCAGCTGGACAGTCAACTTCTCGAATACCACTTATGCTTCCCAATCGAGCACTATCAACTTGACCATGGCCAACGGCACACACTCGGTCCAGTTCAGCACGACAAGCGGGTACATCCCGTATCCTGGCACTTTGTCTTTCACGGTTTCGGGGCATCCAGCGGAACAGGAAGTCATTTTCCAGTCACCATCAAATGCATCTTATATCCACGCCTCTTCCACAATACTACCGTCGCAGGGTGTAGTCTATCCGGACTACTGGAACCCCACTTACGCCACCACGTCGCTGTATTCAGTTTCCCTGGATCCTGCAAATAACAGGTTATTCTACATTGGGTTCAACTTCCCCGTGAACACCTATTTGGGTGTAATGAACATGTCTTCCGGGAGCTCAAAGCAGGAAAATCTCTCACAACTTCCGATCGCGGTTTATTACGATCCGTCCAGCGGGCTATTGTACGTCGGCTTCGAAAACGGCAGTGCGGCTGCATTCTACCCGGATAACCTTACCACTGCCTTTCGGATGAGTTTCCCGAATTTATCGGGAACCCCCTTTGCCATCATTCCTTCAACCGATTCCAGCATGCTCTATGCTTTTGGATACAATAATTCAAATCAGAGCCAGGGATTTCTGTACAGCTTTCTGCCAGATGGAACCGAAGTGGGGAACGTCACTTTCCATAACCTGACTTCAAAGGACATCTTCTACTTTTTTTCGGCCAATTACGTTGGCTTGGCTCCGCCGGTTACCGGAAACAGGTTGGTGATTACCAACAATACCGGAATCCTGGCCGTCAATGCGACAACGGGTTCAGAAACTTACGTCCCGACCCCAGTCGGATTCATTCCATACGTGGCGGCGCAGTATGGTGAGGGAAGCAACTTCATCATAGGAAACCAGGGCGGGAACGGCAGTGTAATTTTCAACCTGTCAGGCATGTCGGTCCGCACGGGCCCTGCCATAAAGGGCACAGTTACTGCAGCGGTCTTTGATCCACAGAACGGCCTGGAATATGTTTCCTCCTTCCCCGGTAAAGGGAATGCGACTCTACCGGTAGGGAATATCAGTGCAGTTTACACCAACAACGGAACAATCGCAGCGACCGCCCCGTCCATGAACCAGTCGAGTCTCGTGCTGGATGCCCAGGGACAGACACTCTTGTCCCCCGACTTGATCGGAACTACCGGAGTGGTGCACGCATACAGCCTGATCAGGGGATACAAGGCAACGTTCAGCGAGACCGGTTTGCAGTCAGGAACCACATGGTACGTGAACATAACGGGAGAACCATCCTCTGGGCCGATTGCAGCGGGATCGTCTTATTCTACTGTGCTGTTCAACGGCACATATTCTTTTGGCGCAGGAACCAGCTTCAAGACCGAGCATTTCCCCGGAGGGAAGTATACAGTTTCCGGATCGAATGTAACCGAATCGGTTGCCTTCACGCCGGTTCTCTTCGGCGTCACTTTCCAGGAGAAGGGTCTTCCCGTGGGTACCAAATGGGTCGTTGTAATCAACGGCCAGGAATATAATTCCACCAGTTCGCGCCTGGTGGTCAACCTTACCAATGGGACCTATTCGTATACAGTAAAAGGGGTTTCAGGGTATTCCGTGGCCAACCAGTCGGGCACTTTCAACGTTACCGGATCGCAGCCGCAGGAACAGGTTGTATTCAGCAGGCAGAACGGCCAGCCCGGGAGCCCAGTTCCGTTGATCGTGCTTGCTGCTGGGGGTTCAGCCGCGGTCGCAGCCATTCTGGTCCTTTATTACTGGAAAAGAAGGAAGCCATAGGCACCGACTCAGCCCGTCGGGGAGCTGGATTGCCTCCTGACGGGTTCATTTTCCACACCAATAAAACCCGGATCCCATTATTGCCGGATGCAAACGATATCTTCCTAGCCAGCACTGGAAGAAGGCCGAAGTGAGGAAAGCACTCCTGCAAAAAGGAGGAGGGAGACAGAAACCAGGAAAGCAGATTTAATTCCAGAGAGGAAGGGAACTTCCAGCCCTCCGATCACGTTTCCAGAACCGAGGAAAACCCTGAATGCAGCTTCCCGTCCGATTGCGGACGCAGCCACAGAGATCGCCAGTACGTAGCTGACCAGCGTTCCCACATTGGATAGCGTCCTGGACAGTCCTGACACGGATCCGTATGTTCCTGTGGGAGCGCCAGCCATTATGGAACTGTTGTTCGCGGGCCAGAACATGGACCCGCCTATTCCGCCCAAAAGGGAAGCCGTGATGATGTAATAGTCCTGGGTGTTGACGGTGAGAAAGAGGTAGAGGGTCACCGAAAGCATGATCAGGGCTATTCCGGCAGTTGCGACAATTCTCGGGCCCATCCTGTCGGAAAGCCTGCCCATGTATGGTGCCAGGAAGCTGGCTGCAACGTATCCAGGGACGAGAAGGAGGGAAGAATAGAGGGGAGTGTAACCCCTAATGCCCTGGAGATAAAGGATCAGAATGAACACCACAGACAGATATCCGGCAGCCTGCAGAAAAGAAGTGAATAGCGGAACCCCAAGCGTCCTGCTCAGCAGTGGCCCGATCCTGATGATGGGATTCGCCGATCTCTTTTCGACGTAAACAAAAGGCGGAAGGAGCAGCAGCGCTACCATGATCAGCAACAGGACCAAATTGGAAATACCAGCGCTCGCCAGCTGGGTCGCAGCATAAACCAGTAGAAGCAGGATCGAGCCGAGTATTGCCATTCCGGGATAATCCAGCCTGGGGATCTGACCCGGTTCATGGCGCAATGTTACCCGTGCAAGGTAAACTCCCAAAATTCCCACCGGAATGTTTATGAAAAAAATGAATCTCCATCCAAGGAATGTGGTAATCACGCCGCCAAGGACTATTCCAAGTGTTCCGCCGACGTTCCAGCCCAGCGTGGTGTAACCGAAAGCCTTCCCCCGTGCCGCTGCAGGAAAGGCGTCAGCGATCAGGGCTGAAGAGCAGGATTGCAACATTGCTGCCCCAAATCCCTGCACAATTCGGAAAGACACGAGTTCCAGCATGGTCCCGGAAAGTCCACACAGCAGCGATCCTATTGTGAACACCGTAAAGCCCATCGCAAATATCTTCCCCCTTCCGAATGCGTCACCCAGCGATCCGATCTGGGTCGTGAATACGGCAACCACCAGAAGGTATCCGATTATTGTCCATACGGCCAGGAGCAGGGACGACGAAAGATCAGAAACGATGGTTGGAAGGGCAAGAATCACGACGGTGGTGTCGATAGCACTCATCAGCATTCCCAGCACTACGGCGGTGAGAACCTCAATTTGCTTCCTGTTCAGGATGGTCTATAATGCGTTGGATAAATACCTTTGAGATTGGATATGCGTGAGTGAGTACGCCTGGCATTTCCCGACAAACTGGAGAACCGTTGGCAGGCCAGGGGATCCATCACAGTTATGCAACTTATTTTGAAAACGCAAATCTCACGAATTCAGTTGAATTCTGAGAGCCCCATCGGATTATGTAGATTGTGCAGTGTGGCATTTCATTTCCTGAACACGACTCATAAGCGTGACTCACGCAGGACAACAACCTCAAAGAGAGCGGGAACTAAGCGACCAGCATGTAGGGAGTAAAAGGAATACTGGGAAAATATACGATCTCTAAAGCGGGGTTTCAAGGTGCATTACAGTGAGAAGGACGATAAGAAGTCTGAGAACGAGAATTCCGCAACGGGTGAGAACGCCGTATCGAAGGAACCCGATCTCATGAATGAAGGGTATAGGGAATCGGGTCATGGAGAGGAGTTCGGACCAGGATCCCGGATCGCAAGGAGATCCTTCCCCGGATCCCGAGAACGACGTCGACAAGATCTCCCAGGATGGATCCGGGAAGAGGACGTGGACCCAAAACATTCCGGAGCTCGCCAGGAAATCAAAGCAGATCAGGCATGAGGCGGCACAGAAAAGGGAATGCGCCAGTTGCGAAAAACCCCTGGCGGGAAGCCAGGTCTACTACTGTTCCGAGGACTGCAAGCTGGAATTCTACCAAAGCCATCCGACGTCGGTCAGGTGGAACGACCTTCGCCTCGAGGCCCTGAAACGCGACAACAACAGGTGCGTGAAATGCAGCAAGCCAGCCGAGGAAGTGGACCACATCCAGGAGATCTGGGAAGACGGACCCGAGTTCGATCTTGCCAACCTTCAGTCGCTGTGCCAAGAGTGTCACGTCCAGAAGACTAATGAAAGTAGGAGGAGGAGAGATGAGCAAGAAGCAGAAGAACTCAAACAGTAAGATGCGAAAAAAGTCGCAATCAAAGAGGAAATCACCCAGTTCATTTCAGAGGAAGGTAATGGTCCCGTTCAGGCTGAAACTGAAACACGTCCTTGGAGGTGTATCGCTTGTCAGTCTTCTGGCAGCCTTTGAAGTGCTTTCTATACCTGTAGCCAGTGGCATAATAGATCTCTATTCCCTGTCAAGCATGTCTGCGGCTGAAGTTTGGTTTGGAACTGCCTTTGTTACGGGATTCGCAGCAGTATACCTGCATCGCGAGGAACAGGAAAGTGACTTATAATGGCGCTTCATGGTAGACTTATGTATGGGCAGAAGCACGGGATTGATATTGTAAAATACATCAGTATTGCAGGCATGCTGGGCGGCTTCCTGCTCATATTGCTTGGGATCGGAATGCTCTGATTCAGCAATTGCCGAACTTTTTCCTTTCAGGAGAGCCGAGTTCTCCTCCTCGAGAAGCTGATACGAAGGGCACCTTTTTTCCATTTGAGTCGGTGTAATGGCTCATTTCCTGTCGATTCGTGAATTGCCTAAGAGTCCGGCGCTTCTGGGTTCAATCAAAAGAGGGCATCCCACGGATCCGTCCTGGAAGGTGACTTACGGATGCTTATGTGACAACTGATGGCCATCGGGAGAAAAAAGCCATTCAGATTCCTTTATAAATATTCTTATAATGCCAAATTATAGTGTGAAAATGGTGTCAAAATCTAGCCGAAATCACAGAAAACTGATAAGGCAGAGCGGGACTTACATGGTTTCACTTCCCAAAGACTATCTCATAGAGCTGGGGTGGAAATCAGGTGACCAGATTCTGGTTGAGAAAACAGACAGGAAGATTGTGCTTGACAAGGTGGAGGAGCCCTCCGTCTTCTCCGTTGGTTACGAGGGGAAAAGAAGGGATGCTTTCGTTGAACTGCTCAAGGAAAACATGATCACGGAACTTGTTGACGTTAGAAACCACGCTTTCAGCTGGAACAAGGACTTCTCGATGAAGAACCTGAGTGAAACTCTTGCAGGATCCGGCATCAGGTACGTCAACCTTCCTCGACTGGGGGCCCCCAGAGATATGAGAATTGAGATCAAGGAAAACCACAACCCTGACAAATTCTTCTTTGAGTATTCATCGTGGTTACAGGCTAACAGTGCCTACCTGGATCTGCTTGATGTCCTGGCCAGACAGAAAACAACCGCAATGATGTGCCTTGAGGCTGACTATAGAAATTGCCACAGGAAGATACTTGGAGAGAAACTGCGGGAAAGAGGTTTTGAGGTAATCCAGCTATGACCTACGAAAGAAAAAGGGTCCTTCTCACGGTGAAAGCCTACCCCGAAAGGTCAAAGAAATATGGTGCATGCGTCTGCACTGCAGGAATTACTGATAGTGGGGAATTCATAAGGCTATATCCGGTCCCGTTTGAATCCTTCAGGGGAGGAAAGAAGATACCAAAATACTCCTGGATCACTGTTGATTGTGAGAAAGCTTCCGAGTACCTGAACAGAAAGGAAAGCCATAGGATAAGATACGAAACTCTGAAGGTGGAGAACCAGGTCTCAACTGGTTCAGATAATTCTTGGGATGCAAGAAATAGGATCGTGCTTCCGCTTTTGTCAGAATCTATGGAGGAACTGGAGACAAAATCGAAAACCGATAACGTCTCGCTTGGACTGATAAAACCTAGGGAGATCACTGATCTCACCATAGATGCCAGGCATGATACTGACGGTGATGAAAAGGAGATCCTCAAGGAAATTCAACTGACCCTAGAGGGGGAAAAGAGAACTGATTTGGAGGGTGCGGAGTACAATTTCAGGTACCACTTTTCCTGCCAAGATCCAGACTGCAAGGGACACAGCATAATGTGTGAAGACTGGGAAATGATAGAATCCTGGAGAAGTTGGAAGAAAAAATATCCCGATAGAGACATTCTGGTCCAGAAGTTCAGGCAGAAGTATCTGGGTTATATGCAGGACAGGAACTTGCATTTCTTCGTGGGAACCCACTCTAGATTTAGTACATGGCTCATAATTGGCTTGTATTATCCGCCGAATATTACATGACTCTTCCCCTGACCAACCGGCAGCTATTGGGATAAAAAAAGATCAAAGGGGCAGGACTTGTTGGATGTCCAGAGATCGGAGAGTCCGCCCTACGATTTCTAAACGAGTGGTGAATAATATTTCTTTATATACAGGGGCGGGAGAACACACGTTCTGGTAATATTTTCATTTTCCAGTGCGCAATTCGATTTAGGGGGACTTAATCTTCGTGATTGGCGCCTCCCGTTGGATCATACTCTTAAGAATTGTCTGAAATTTTAATATTTATCACGGCTTACCTTTCATAATGCAAGACGCAGATTTTTTGGCGCGGCTCGAAAACGAAGGTCTCCCAAAAGAAAGAAGCCAAGAAAACCGAGGCGCCCGTGAATGGCTGAAAGGCGCAAGAAGCCAATACCTTACTTTGACTCCAACGTGATTCTTGACTACATACGGAAGCGAAGGAACGACTCCGTTCTGCTTCTCGAAACTATAAAACGGAGGAAACTACGGTCTTGGAGCTCTTTCTATATGTTGCTGGAGTTGACGGACAAGGAACAGGAGAATAAGTGGATATGGAAGAGAGCTCAAAAAGGAGAAACCCTGGACGATATTTTGAGAACAAGGTATCCCCGAAATCTTACCAAGGACGAACTGAGAGCTGTTTATGATGAGATAATTGAGAAATTCATGACTGATTTTATAGTTTCGGACATCATTTACGTAAACATTCCTAGCAATGAAGACTGGGATGAAATCTTGCAGTTAATGGTTGAATCCAATATCTCCATTGCTGACTCTATTCACGTAATCGCTGCTATCAACAGTGGCTGCAACGTTTTCATAACGAGAGATTCTCAACTAACACAAATTATACACGGCCTCGAAAGCAAATGGAAGATCAAGTTACCGGTATCGGATCCGCAAAATCTCGATAAAGTGCTTTCAAACAATATGATCATGCCGATTATTCCAAATGGACATGACGGGAGTAAGTAAACCGGATCACGCTTTATTTCCGTGAGCATTTGGTTTAATTCCTATCTTAGGCGCTAAACTCTTCATCCGGTATCCACACAAGTATTGCTCTCAGTCATTGTCAAATTGCATGGGAAAATTTAAGTCAAAATCAGAACTAAGCAGGCGTGATCGTCTCTCCTAGTGGTGGTAATATTCATGGAGGCAGAAATCGAGGTAATGCAATATGCTGCAGTTAGATTCTGTTGAGATAATGTCGAGAATCAGCAGGAAGGTCGGAAGGGACGAAAGTTGGTTCCGGATAGACAAAGATAATCTTTCTGAGACCACAAGAAATGCAAGAAGATTTGTCTCAATCACTGACTACATCGAGGAACAAGGCTACGGATACGTTGGTACGTGCACCAGTCGAGACGCGTCCACTCCCAAACGAGTAAGAGACAAGATTGAGAAGATAATAGAGAATATAGCCTCGAACAACTCAGTGAACGAATATTTCAATGTATATTGCAGCTTCCATGAGAAAACGCAAGAGCCCATAGGCCTGTTTGGTATAGAACCTTGGGGGTTCGGGTTTATTCCTGGAACAAATTATCCTAATGATAAGTTCCTTGTTCCGTTGACACTTCAACCAACTGCGGAGAAAGAGCGGATAGATGGGGCCGCAAGAATACAAGGTCTTCACTGGTTTGGGGACGTTAGTCAGCCTATATCTTACAGGGATGTCGTCCCCTCGCAACAGACATTCGCTGATTTTTTCAAAGATGTCCATAAATTCATGGAAGACCTGGGCACGGCAAGGGTCTAGTATTCCTGCTCAGAGAAGTTGGCATAACAGGTCAAGAACCTCAACCGAATGGAAATCCTTTCTTCTCCTCTCTAATTCCTGACCTGACATTTTGCACATTTTGTCATGTCTTGGAATCCCCGTTTATATATCTTGACCATGGATCCCGGAAGATCTTCCCTGGAGTCCGACTGAACCATATATAAAGAATGGAGTATTGTGATGCCATGCCTTTTCCGGTACCAAGGAACGTTGCCATCCAGTCAGCCTCGAGGAACCTTAACGTCGACTTCTTCACCGACGAGGAGGTTGCCCGGATCTTGGAATTCGTCCATGGAAGAGATGAAACGGATGCCCGGAGATCTCCCAGACACAAGATGTACTACCTCCTGGTCAAGGTACTTTACCGGACCGGCGCAAGGATAGACGAGGCCCTGATGCTTAAGCCCTCTGACATGAATCTGGTCACAAATTCCATAAGGCTCCGGACGCTGAAACAGAAGAAAGACAAAGACGGAAAGGCGAAGGAGAAATACAGGATCCTGAGCATTCACCCCGATCTCAGGGATACCTACATGCAGTATCTCCTGGAATTCAGCATACCTCAGAAGGGAGAAGAGCTGCTCTTTCCGATGAAGAGGCAGGTAGTGGACCTCTACCTGAAGAAGATCCAGGCCTCAACCGGCATAAGGATCCACGCGCACAAGTTCAGGCATACCTTTGCGGTCAAGGCCATAATGGACAACGTTCCGCTGAACGTGCTTCAGCAGTGGCTGGGCCACTCCTCGATATTCACCACCTCAGTCTATACGCAGATAACCGGCATGGATACGTCGCAGTTCATGGAGAGGATAAGATGAGGAAGCGGGTGGAGGGACGCGCATAGATGAATCCCCGAGATAAATTTGGCAAGGAGATCTACTCCTCAGTGTTCCAAAAACTATTGGCTATTGGCCAAAGCTTGGAAAGAATGGGTTTCAGGGAAAGTACGAGCAAACCCAATTTATTCTATAGAAAGGATGGAGATGGAATGGTATTTGCCGATATGAGACGCACAGAGGACTTGCCATTTTGGGAAAATTCGGTGCCCCTCATTTACTTTGGAAAGGAAGAGATGTGGCGCAGAGCAAGGCACAGGAACAGTATCATTAGAGAATTGTCCACGGAGCGTGTACCGTATCGATTTTCGTTTTATTCTGAGAGCGCAGGCTTTGAGGCGGTTGAGTCGGGCAATGTATACGATTTGGACACTATCCACCGTGAAGCTTTTGCAGATAATCTTTTCATGGTTTTCTTTGAGGTTTATGGTGATCCACCTGATGGTTATTGCAAAACTTGCAAGAGTGATTTTCAGAAGGACCTGTATTTCTGTTCAAAAAAATGTGAGTACGAAGGTAGTCAAAACGTTTTCTTACGCTTGGTGGGAATGGCACCGGGATGCAAAATCTGCCACATCAAGGAATTGTCACATCTGCACCCGGAGTTTAAGGAATATCTGCGCAAAAATGGTATCGGATACGTGGAAGTGCTGCTCACACATCACGTAAGTTATCCTGTGGGAGGGTCCACGGGAAGAACGATAAGAATTTGCCCAAAGTGCCATTCCAGAATTCACAACACTGATGACCCAGAATTAGAGAGTCTTAGGCCTCCAGCAGGTGATTCCAAGGAATTTTATAATAAAAATAGAGACAATGCCAATCCGGTAGCATTTTGTGGGTGGTGCAGGCATGAGTGGAAGACCAGAATCGAACGCCCAGTTCGGTGTCCCAAATGCAAAAGCAAATATGTGAGCACTTTAAACTCAGACATCGAATGCATTCATTGCAAAGAAATTTATCCGTCTCTGGCAGAATGGCGCGATCACTTGGAAAAAGTCAGAACGACTGGAGAGAATACACTGCGTGGGAAACGTTCAAGATATAAGAGAAGGGATAGGCGATTATCGCGTGAAAATGAAAAGGCTACTGCCCGCAAGTTTGGCTTGAGATAAGACAGAGGGGTAGGGGATTTCTCCAGATCTATACCGTACTGAGACCGTGTGAAAATCGAATTTTTCAGGTCAATCGACCGTAGATTAGTAAACGTCATAGATAGTCAGCGAGAATTGTGTCAACAGAAACCGTTAATTCCAAATTCGACAAATGAATTTTCACACAGTCTCGCATCGACGTACATAAACGTAAGGAAGTAGTCTGTGAAACGGACGACGAAGGAAAGGTAGTGAAGGAATGCGATTTCAGCAACACCGAGGAGGAATGGAATGCATTCATGGACAGGCACGGGGGAACCGGTGCAAGGATAGTTCTTGAGGCATCAACTTCAGGAAAGTATGCCGCAAGGCTTCTCCGGGGTCGGGGATTCGACGTCCACATGGCAAATCCCAGGAAGATGAGGGCCATATACGAATCCTACAAGAAGACGGACAGGAACGACGCAAGGATTCTCGCCAAGAAGCTGAGGGAGGGTGAACTGCCCGAATCATTACCTGCCGCCGAAGGAGATGGACGACATCCGGTTCCTGGTGCGTTACAGGAGATCCCTGGCGGAGGAGATCACCGGTATCAAGAACCGCGTCCATGCCGTCCTTGCACGGTACGGCATAACGATTGAGGCAACGGACGTATTCGGGAAGCGGTCGCTGAATGTAATACGGGAATCCGCCAACAGGATGCGAACTGCAGACGGATTCATCCTTGCGGACCTGATGCACAGGTGCCATGAGATCACGTCGAGGGCCGAGATCGTGGAGAACCAGCTCGCATCCATGGGGAAAGACATACCGGAAGTGAAGAAGCTCATGACCATGCCGGGAATAGGATTCTATTCCGCCCTTGCGATCTATTCCGAGATCGGGGATATCGGCAGGTTCCCGGATGCAAGGCACCTCTCTGCATACTGCGGCCTCGTTCCCAGGGTGGATCAGTCCGGCGATGCCACGTATTATGGCCACATCACAAAGTCTGGCCCGTCGATCCTCAGGTTCTTCCTGGTAAACTCCGTGCATACTACGGTGAAGATCTCAGGAACGTTCAAGGGAACATACAGGAAGCTGAAGAAACGCATAGGCAGAAACAAGGCCATGGTGGCCATGGCAAGGAGGCTTTCCGTGACCATATACAACATGCTTGCGAAGAACCAGGATTTCGTGGATCTTAAGACGCACATGGGTCTGTGCGAAGACAAGGCTGACCGGATGCAGCTCCTGGCAAGGAAAGCCCAGAGCATGGGCAGCGAATCTGTAAGAAGGTTAATAGACGAAGGGGTGATCACATTACAGTCAAACAAACTTCTTTCATGACACCTTGTACCCGAAATGCGTTCTGTCATCCTTCATGGCGAATGTCCCGTCCTTCGAGCGTCGAGTCTTTGCCTCCTTCCTCTCCTCCCTCCTGAGACGTTTCCGTTCCGCCTTTGCCATCTTCTCACTCCTTTTCTCAGCCCTTGTCTTCTTTCTGCCCGGGTCAGGGGTGTTTCCCCGTTCCATGATTTCTGCTGGCGGATACGGATCAACCTATAACTCCCCAATTTTTAAGTAATATGCCTTGCATTTTCTCTGGCTGCCAGCGAAGAAATGTTTATATCGTGATATTACTTACATAAGTAATATCAAATGGCTATTCCGGACTGGGCGGTGAAATTCAGGGAGAAGGGGACGCAGATCACGGAGATCGGGGGGAGGTATTATCTCTACAGGGTGAAGAGTAAATGGGACCCGGAGAAGCACAGGGCCAGGAAGATCACGGAGGAATACCTTGGAAGGATAACGCCTGACGGGGTGAAGAAACAGGACTCCGAAGGGCAAGTATCCGTTGTGGAGTTCGGCGCGACCGATCTCATAATGAGGAGGTGCCGGTACATCATCGATGCACTGAAGGTATACGACCACTGGGAATCGATCCTTGTCATGGCGATCTTCAGGCTCCTGCACGCATCGCCCCTGAAGAGGATCGGTTTCTATTACCAGACATCATACATGTCGGAGATCCTGGAGGCCAGGACATCGCCAGTGTTCCTTTCGTCGCTGTTGAGGAGCATTGGCCTTAAAAGGGAAAACACGGTGATATTTCTCCGGCATTTCGTCGTGGAAGATGATATCGCCGTGATAGATCTGACAACGGTTTTTTCCATGAGCGGGGGAATCGTATCGTCTGTGCCCGGATATGATCATGGTGAACACCCTCCGGGCGTGAGGTTCACCCTTCTCTTTGGCCTGAAGCACATGAAGCCGATGTACTACAGATTCGTTCCTGGTTCGATCAGGGACGTATCCACCATAAGGATCACCATGAGGGAGAGCGGCATAAGGAAGGCGCTGCTCATTGGCGATAAGGGATTCTATTCAGAATCCAACGTATCGGATCTGGAGAAATCGCACATAAACTACATCCTGCCGCTGAAAAGGAATTCCGATCTGATAGATTACGGCCCGTGCACAGGTGACAGATCAGGATTTTCGGGATACTTCATGTTCGACAACAGGCCGGTATGGTACCACTCCTCCCGCAAGGGAAGGAGGGTGGTGTTCTTCCTCGACGAATCCATGAGACTGGAGGAGGAGAGGGACATGCTTCTCAGGGACAACGGGAAGGAGGAGTTCCATGAGAAACAGTTCATTCTCGGAACCATAGCCGTCATAACAGATCTCGAGAAGAGCGAGAAGGAGATATACGAGCTGCTGAAGCAAAGATCGAATGTTGAGCAGGCATTTGACACGTTCAAGAATGTGCTTGAAGCAGATCGGACCTACATGAGGGATGACTATGCCCTGGAGGGGTGGTTCCTTGTGAACTTTGTATCCCTCCTGATCTATTACGAGACATACAGCCTGCTGAGGGAACATGACCTGCTCTCGAAATATTCCCCCTTGGACGTCCTGGTCCACATGTCCAGGATACAGAAACTCAAGATGCGGAATAAATGGGTCACCTCAGAAATTCCAAAGAAGACAAGAATTATAAAGGAGAAACTGGAGCAACATATTACTTAAGAAATGTGGTGTTAGAGATCAACCGGAACAGGCGGTTTCCTCTTTCCATGTTTCCCGTGATCGGATTCTATGTATGAGGCATCCTGGAAGGTGCCTTTCCTGATCCTGATGCCCATTTCATCAAGCTGTTTCCATATGGCATCCCACAGCTTCATGTCCATCCCAGATGTTGACAACCTTTCCCGGAAAAGCCAGATGGTTCTGGCATCGGGCATCTTCTCCGGGTAGCCGAGGAAGTGCCTGAAGGAGATGCGGTCGTACAGTTCTTTTTCAGTGGCTTCATCTGTGAGGCCGTACAGTTCCCGTATGAACGGCGTTCGGATCATGATGATCTCGTCGAAGTTTGGTCTTCCACCCTTAACCGTATCGTTGCGGTAAAGAGAGGACACCATGGGTTTCAGGGAATTCCAGTCTACCAGCGGATCAATCCTGGCAAGAATGTCGGTACCGCCGATCTGTTTATACGCTTCGGGAAGGCTGAAATCTCTTAATGAGGACATTATGATATACATGAAACAGGCATGAATAAAGGTTCCGTCATCAACAGACGGTCATTCAAACCGATAAAATACGGGATATGGCTCAACAGTGACATTCGGATATCTCAGTCACCGGAGGGGTTTTTAGAAAACATCTACAGAACACCAAGGGAGGTATATGAAGAATGGAAAGAAAACATAATAGAGGGATCGGCATGAGTGATAAGCCAATCCTGTCCAGAATTAGGGGTCCAATCCACTATGTACAACCTATTAGTTGCATCGAATGACGGCGCTTGGGAACTTCTTGCATATGAATTTGACCGTTCCAGGTTTTTGGAAGGCACTGCAGAGAGTCTGCGTTCACGATTTGCGAAGCTGGATACCATATCAATTGAAGACCTCAAATCGTTTCCAACGTTATTTGCTTACGAAGGCAAAGATAAGGTTGTTCACGTTGGTTATATTAGAAGAATTAGAGAACGAGCTCATTCCACCTTATTGGTAGAGTTCGAGTTTGATGAGGGTATCAAGCCATTCAACTATTCCGCTCTAAAACCGCTCGAAAATCGCCTTGACATAGATAGGTGGGAAATGTCGCGCACACACTGGGCCGTGAAGGATGAAGAGCTTATTGAAGCATTATCTTCTCTTGGTCTTGTTGACCCTAGTTACGTGGATGAAGGACGCCCAGCAGGTCGTGTTGAAGAAATGCGTTTTAAAGTAGCACTGTCTTTCCCAGACGAGAAGCGCAAGTATGTTTCAACAGTTGCGTCGGAACTCAAGAAACGGCTTGGACAAGGGACAGTATTCTACGATAAGGATTTTACCGCTCAACTGGCACGGCCTAATATGGACCTGTTACTTGAACGCATCTACCGAAACAACTCTGATTTGGTTGTTGTCTTCCTTTGCTCTGAGTATGAAAAAAAAGATTGGTGCGGGTTAGAATGGCGGTCAATTCGAAATATTATCAAGAATAAGAACGACCAAGCCCTAATGTTTATGCGTTTCGACAGTGCAGAAGTCAGCGGCGTTCTTTCAATTGACGGTTATGTGAATCTAGAAGAGATCACGCCTATTGACGCTGTGAGACTTATCGTTGAGCGGGTTAGGGCAAATGTTTTCTGACCCGGAATTTTAAGTCTTGCGGGACGTCTTAGAAATATCTCTTGGAATATTCGGATTTCATGCGTAAGGAAATCATTATAACGTCAAAAATATAAGCCTTCATGGTTAGCCTTCTCGGAATAGATCTTAACATCAGTGGCAAGTTTTGGAAGGTCTTCATTGACGTGGTGACGGTATACTTCCTTATATGGATTATAATCTTGCCATTTGCACTCTTGTTCATGGGCTTAATGGTCATTGGTGGAAAACTACCAAATCCTATGGAGGGCTTCTCACTTTTTCAGTATTTCCCTTACTGGCTTCGCTTCTTATTATTTGCCTACATAGTAGCAGGAATATTCGCATTCCCATTTACAATAATGGCCGGTGTTGCTGTCAGCCGTCCCTGACGGGATGCTGCACCATTGCCGTGCGGTCAACATCAAGGGAGATTCTTATGGGCTCAAGGACAGGAGGAAGGATGGCAGGGATGGCCTGTTTGCGTCTTTCGAGTTCAGGATGTACTGTCCGGAATCTGAAAATAACCTCCTGGTGTTTGAGAAGACCCTCGGCTGCCTTAGCTACGAGGAAGACAAGATAAGGGCATTCAGGGATGAATGCAGAGGACCGTCGGAAAAGCTTCTCGCCACACCCGGATATTTCGAGGAGGGGACACAATGACCTGCAGGATCTGCGGGAAGTCAACGGATCCCACCGTGGATTATTGCTCCCTGAAATGCATCAGGGAAGGCCAGAGAGCCGATCCTCCTTATCTTAAGATATTTCTTCAGCAGCGTGAGCAGATCCGCCGCCATCGAGGGGGGTCCACGCCATGATGACCTCAGCTGGGATCGCCAGGAAGGACCTCCGGATCCTACAAAAAATCAATTTCGAGGAGGAGCACGCTGACGCCCAGAGACGTGCCATGCTGGGAGCTTCCCTGACTTTCGGGAGGCTCTTTCCATGACTGAAGATCACGTCTGCCCCGTCCACGGGATTGAGGAGCATTCCGTCATGGAGTATGGCCTGGTGCCCAGGGACATCGCAATGTTTTCGGTACGCATAAACCGCCACTTCTGTTCCATTGACGTTGGTTCGGCAAGATCTTTCTACTCGCCCCTGGTAGACGAAGAAGACCCCATTCTCCAAGACCGATTCGAGGAGGCGCTGGCGGCGTGCAGGGTGCTCAGGGGGATGGCGGAATGACGCTCAAGACCACTCTGCGACTCATCGATGTCTTCTCGAAAGATGAGGAAGAGAGGGCACGACTAAGAGATAGAGCCATACATGCTGACGAAGCCAACAAGGACAAGATCAAGGCCTACTACGAAGCTAGGACGGGCAAGATCAAGCGGCTGAAGCCGGAACTGCACATAGTGGGAACGGCGCCGAATGACGAGGGGGAGGAAGAGGAGGAGCCTAACGGGAGCCCACTGATAACTGTCAACACACAAACCTCGGGCAGAAGGTCATGGATCCTGAACCTCCATGAGGGTATGGAAGAGAAGCAGGCACGTGACACTGCGCTGCACGTGCTCGAATTCTTTGGCTAAAACGATTACGCTTATGCAAACGCGCTGGCGCCGGACGACAATTCTGTGTTCTATCACCTGGAAGATCTTGGTCTTCTCACGTCGACGTCGGAGACGATACAGCTCCCGAACAATGGAAGGGAATGGCGCGTCTTCCAGTGGGTCCTGAGGAAAGACCGGATAATCGAGGCTGCTACCGCAGAAAGGAAACCGGAACCAGGAGTTTACGAGACGATTCCGTGGGAGGCGTGGAACAGATGAGCCCGATCAGGCAGAGAGTCGACGTCCTGGACCCGAGCATGCCCATCGAGGATGCGATCAGGTTCGTTGTCAGAAGGTCGCCAGGCTGCACGAACCCCGGGATCATGGCCAGGCTCAGGTCGTACGGGTGGACTCCTAGCGACGTGCGGCTCAGCGGTTCAAGGCTCAGCAGCAAGCTCCTGGAAATGGAGAAGTCCGGATTGGTGAAGGCCGAGAGATGGGGGCACAACGAGACCGCAAGAAAGCATTACTGGCCGGCGGAGGTCCCATCATGATTTACGAGATCTTCAACCTGCTGCCCGGCAGGCCGTCGGTTGTGCAGTACCAGTGCGAGAACTGCATGATGAGATTCATGGACAAGGGCGATGCGGTCGAACACGAGCAGACCTGCACCCAGGAAAGACTGACGAGGGGAGTTATCCGGCGGCTCGGAAAACGGCAGTACGACGGGAAGCACGTCAGGACAGAAGACCTGGAAGTGGAACGCATAGAACGTGAGGTAGGGGAGGAGATGAAATGAACAAGTTCGAGGAATGGAAGGAAGAGATGGAGGCCAGGGTGGAGCAGATTGCATCGTCCAGGTTACCGGAGAAGTGGAAGGACGTCCTCGTGGATCGCGCAGTGGAACCTATTGGGCTCTGGCCGGCCAGGGAGAACGGTAGCGAAGAGCGGCAGCCCGGGAAGAACCAGGGCAACGGTGAACCGGCAACCGAGAAGCAGAGGGCAACAATCAAGAAGCACCTGGAGGGAAAATCCGGAAACAGGATCGCAGCATACCTGCACTCGATGGGCAAGAGCCTGGACGGCCTCACGAAGAGGGAGGCGAGCGCCCTCATCGACAGGATCTTCAGCGGGGACTTCCGGGGGGAAGCATGATGCCAGCCGGAACCTGCAGGGAATGCGGCTGCACTGATTTCAATGCATGCATCAGTGATTTCACGGGAAAAGCATGTGAATGGGTTGAGAACGACCTGTGCAGCTTCTGCTCGATGGCGATGATTGATTCGGTGGTAAACGGAGGGGCGTTTCCATGAAAGGGGAAGGCAAAACCCGCTGTCGAGGAACTTTTTCGCGGGGGCGAGAAAATGAGCATAGAGAGTCAAATCCCCGCGGGAGCAGTTCAAGACTTATGGGAGTACTGGGATTTGAACCCAGATCTACGGGTCTCTTCCGGGATCATAGTTCCAGTCACTCATCATGAAATCAGAAGACCCCTAGCTAATCATTCCCTGACTGGAGCCCGTTAGGATACCTGACTACCCCACACTCCCCCAGGCTGCTTTGCCCTGTGGAACGGTGAACCATGCAGAGGATTTATAACTATTGGAGAGCAAGTCAGTAAACGCGAGTGCTTCGCCAAACGATACATTCCTTGGGGAACACGTTATGTCTTACTCCGCTTCCAGACAAAGTTTCGAAATAGGTAGGGACAATTCCTGTTTGTTCTCAATATCGGGGTCGGAATGCTGGAAGTGGCAAATGCCAGCACGGTTCCAACCATCCCCACCACAATCGCAAGAGCCAATATTTGATCTGAATGTCTAGACGCCAGAAACTCAAAAGATGAGGGTGTTTAAATTTAGTTGTTGCGCAACTTTTCAGTTACCCGCATCATTTCTTGCCAGGATCATGAGTTCCAATCCACACAATTGGGAAGGTCCATAGCCCGCCTTGACCGGGGATCCTGCGTTGTCCTGCCCTTAAATCAACTGATCTTCGGGCATTCAAGGCATTGTGAGATCGGGCAAATCACATTCTGTTTGCTTTTCGTGCTCGCTTCAGGCGCCTTATTCTCTTCTTGCGCCATTTCCAGCGCATGTTTCCTCTTTTCTTCCAGTCCCTTGAACTTCTCTTCAAGCAAATACCTCAGTGAACAATTACAGCAAGCACGTCCCGTGATTGCGTTTGTCCGGTGAGACACCCCATCGGTACTGATTATTTATACCTACTTTCACAGCGTGGAAGTTAAAGACCCATCGGGACGCACTCAGCCCATCTGGTGCAGCCTTATGCCTGTGTCCGAATGGCAGGATGGGCAAATCCCATTATCCGGCAGTCTCACACTTGAGGTGTAAAAGCCCGATCTTTCGATAAGCAGGGTACCGCAAGAAGGGCAGTGGGTGTTTTCAAGATCGGATCCAAAGACGTTTCCAACATAGGGATACTTTATGCCCATTTCCCTTGCGAGTTCAAAGTGTCGGACCAATGTGGATAGCGGGGTATCCCCGTAATCCATCATTTTGTAATCAGGATGAAACCTCAGAAAACTCATTGGAAACCATTCTCCCATTATGTCCAGCAACCTTTCGAGCATTTTTCTTGCATCATCAATGCTGTCACCGACCTCGGGGACAACCAGATCGGTAACCTCGACGTGAATCCCTTTATCCATGGCCAGCGAGATTGTGTCAAAAATTGGATCGGCGCTTGCCACGGATATGTATTTCCTGTAAAACCGGTCTGACGCATTCCCCTTGAAATCGACTGTCATCAGATCCAGGAAATCCCTGCACATGTCAAGGCTCTCCTCTGTCTCATATCCGTTGGTGACGAAGATGTTCACGAGACCGCGTTTTCTCGCCAGAACACCAACGTCATGGGCAAACTCCACAAAGACTGTTGGCTCGCTGTAAGTGTAGGCTATTCCCTGGCAACCGGCACTTAGAGCGAGATCAACTATTTCCTCCGGGGACATCCTTTCCCCGTCTGGTTGCCTGTGCTGGCTCATGTCCCAGTTCTGGCAGTATTTACAGGCGTAATTGCATCCCGTTGTTCCGAACGAAAGAACCCTGTAGTTGGGAAACTTGTGAAGAACCGGTTTCTTCTCGATAGGGTCGACGTGCATTCCGAAAGGAAGGCCGTATGTCAGAAGCCCTATGTGGCCCCCCTGATTCATCCTGATCCCGCAGAATCCATGCTGGCCATCCTTTAGCCTGCAGTATCTCCTGCAGGCAGAACAGGTCACGGAGCCGTCAGTGTTGCGGATTGAGAGGGAACTCATTGACGATCTTCTTTATGCAAATTCAATGCATAACGATTATCAATCCCGAACTGCGATGAGCGACGGATATCCCACCACGCTTCCATAGTCTCCCGAGGACTCGCCGGACGTTCCATAGCCAGTGTGGATTATCCTGCCTTTCTTTGCTATTGTGTAGTGCATAAGCGCCGCAATCGGGCCATATCCGCATGCGCTGATTTTTTCTGCCGCAAGGGTAAGGTAGAACCCCTCAAGATCCAGATTGTAAATTTTCTCGATCAGCTTCCTGTCCTTTTCCCTTGCAACACTGTCAGGTTCATAGTGAGTAAGATCCGAACTTGCGATAAAGACGGAGTCTGTGCCCGCGAGAGCCATTTTCTTGCCTATCTCTTCAGCCCTGTATCTTCTTTGGTCCCCCATTATTATGGGGAAAAACGTGAAATCATTGCCCAGGAGTCTCTGAATGAACGGCAGCTGAACTTCAACCGAATGCTCGAAAAGGTTTGCATAGGAGTCCTCCTCAACCAGCGGGGAGAAGTAGTTTTCCAGGTCGTGGTCCACTCTGCATGTTCCGAGAGGGGTGTTCCAGTCTGCCGAAGAATAGGTGGAAGAGGACGGAGGTGAACCCTGATGGTTTGGACCAGCTATCACAAACCGCTTCTTCCCCGATCTCTTGATGTACGAATAGGAAATTGCTGCAATTTTGCCAGAGTACGCGTAACCGGCGTGAGGGACCACCGCCCCAATGATCTCCCCATCTACCTGAACGCTGGGAGAAACCGAGAGCAGGCTGTCGAGCATTCCACCCAATTCCTGCGGGTCAAGCGGATAAAAATCCCCAGCAACCGCAGGTTCCCGTTCGTTTGCCATCAGATCATGTTAATGTGCCGGCAGGTAATTAATTATTGAATCATGGTCAACAGGCAAAGCTTCTCCGATCCCCTGCTCTCAAGAGTGAAGCCCGCGGACAGGAAACAGATGCTGGAACTCTCCACAAATACGCTGAGGGCACTGCTCCTGAAGGAAGACCTGCCGAATAAAAAGTATGAGGGGTTGATGATCGAAAAGGCGGGCGTATTCGTCACGCTGAAGAGAGATGGCGATCTCAGGGGATGCGTCGGTTATCCGGACGCAATATTTCCTCTATGGGAGGCGATCAGGAAATCTACAATCTCCAGCGCCGTTATGGACAGCAGGTTCAGGGAAGTAAGGAAGGAGGAACTCCCTGAACTCAAGGTGGAGATAACCGTACTTGCCCCAAAGAGAACGTTTCAACCGGATGAGGATAAGCTTGAGATTGGAAAGCACGGCCTCATTATTGAGAATCCCTGGACCTCCGGTCTCCTCCTGCCGCAGGTCGCAGTTGAGGAGTCGTTCTCCGTGGAAGAATTCCTTGACGCCACATGCATGAAAGCCGGCCTTCCTCCGGGAAGTTGGAAAGAACCAGACGTAAACCTGTACTTCTTTGAGGGGCTTTATTTTCAGGATTAGCCGGGCATCTGCCAGTGCGCGCCGCACAAAAACACCTTAATATATAGTTCTTCGATCAGCCTAGGAAGGTTCAACATGATAGATCCTACTTTAGCTTTAGCGTTTGCGATCGCACTTGCCGGTGGACTCATCGGCACCGGAATGGCGCAGCAGGGTATTGGCGCCGCCGGAATGGGAATTATAGCGGAAAAGCCGGAGAAGCTGGGCCAGGTATTGTTTCTGTTTGTTATTCCCGAGACTCTGTGGATCATAGGCCTGGCATTTGGAATTCTGATTTACCTCAGTCTGCTTTAGCGATATCAATGGCACTGGAAGACATTCTCCTCGATATAGAGGAGAGGAAGAAAAGGGAACTGGCAGCCATCGAAGAGGAATACTCAAAGAAGATAGCTGCGATCGAGAAAGAAGTGGCCCTTGGCATCGAGGACCTCTCGAGCAGGTACCAAAAGAAAAAGGAGGAAGAGCTTAAGTCTAGGGAGAAGAGATCCGAAGACCTCATATCCCTTGAAGCGCGCAGGATAATGGCTAAGAGAAAATCTGACCTTCTTGATGAAGCGCTGCGAAAGACCGATCTGATCATTTCCGATTACCTGAAGGGAATGAATTATCAGGACCTCCTCCTGTCAATGCATGATCGGGCCAGGGAACTCCTCGGAACGGAACCGGTTGCGCTTGTAGACTCAGGGGACAAGCTGGCGCGCTCCGTAAAGGACTTCGAAACCAGGGTTGTAAACGACGGTTTTCTTCAGGGGGCAATATTCAAGAGCCCGGACGGGTCCAGAGAAGTCGATCTGACGCTCCCGGTGATCTCCAGGATCATCAGGGAAAACGTTGCTTCCAGGCTTTCAGAGAAACTGGGTGAATAATAATGGACAGGACCTATACCGGGAGTTATGGAAGGCTCAAGGTCCTGAATCAGGAATTCTTTTCTGACGAATTCATAATTTCCCTGATGGACAAGAATGCCGATGAAGTGCTGCAGACACTGTCGGCGGGCCCATACAAGGAAGACATCGACTCTTCCTCTGCCTTTGCCTCCGGGCTGAGGCTTGCGGAGGTTGCCATCAACAGGCACCTTATAAAAAAAAACAGGCTGGCAATCCAGGCACCTCCTCCCGCATCCAGAAAATTTCTTGAGGCATACTTCTCGAAGTGGGACATAGAAAACGTGAAGACCGTAATATCCGCAAAGTTCCTTGGCCACGATCTCAGGGAAACAGAGGATTTCATTCTCAGTTTCAGGGATGTGCCGTCGGGCATATTCGGTGGAAGAATGGGCAAAGAGGAATTCCGGTCGCTGATGTCTCTTGGTTCCGTTGAAGCAGTCGTTGAGAGCATTTCCAGATTCCCTTTCGGGGTCAGGGCAATGCAGACGCTTGACCAGTACAGGAAAACCAATGATCCGTCAGTCCTGTTCACCGCCATGGACAATTTCTACCTTGAGGACGTGCTTTCTTCGTTGAAGTTCTTCAACGGCGACGAGGGCGCAGTCAGGAGATACTTCAGGGACCTGGTAGACCTGAAGAACATGCTTCTAGTTATGAAGGCAAGGGAACTTGGCCTGAACATCGAGATGATAATTCCCAATGTGCTTCCGGGGGGATTTGTTTCAGTGGACAGGCTGGAAGAAATATTCAGGATCGGATCTTCCGAGGAGGCAATAAGGAAAGCCTCCGACGCTTTATCCGTGCAGAACCCCGACAGTTCGGGATCGTTGACCGACTTTGAACTCGCATCTGAAAATGCGATTTATATGAGGAGTATTGATTCCATAACGGGATCGGCGCCATCCTTGAGTTCCATTTTTGCATTCATACTTAAATCAGAGAGGGAGCGGGAACACCTCCGCATCGCAATACTTGGAAAGAGTGCGGGCATTTCCAGGGAAAGGCTGATTAAGCTCATTGGGGCGAAGGGTGGCTGAATTTGTCCGCCAAGGGAATTGCGGTTATAGGCGAGAGCGAGATAGCAACCGGCTTTCGCCTGGTAGGCATCGCGGATTCATTCTCCCTGACGGGAGAGGAGGCTGCCTCTAAGCTACTTAAGCTGGTTGAGGAAAAAACGCATTCCCTGATCATAGTTTCTGAGTCCGTCAAAAATTTCCTGGGGAGGGACCTGATGCACCTGGAGGTCATAACAGACCCGTTGGTTGTTTTCCTGCCTCTTCCGGGTGGAAGAGATGAAGAGTCCGTTGGAGCACTGGCAAAGAGAGTCTTGGGTGTTGATATTGGAGTGTAGTTAGTCATGGGAAAAATTGTGAAGATATCCGGTCCGGTTGTTGTGGCCGAAGGAATCGAGAACGCAAGAATGTACGATGTCGTGAAGGTGGGTGAGATGGGGCTGGTAGGGGAGATTATCCGTCTCTCCGCAGCTACTGCTACGGTGCAGGTGTACGAGGACACGAGCGGGATAAGACCGGGCGACCCCATAGAGACCACGGGCAGGCAATTGTCCGTTGAACTCGGTCCCGGACTTCTGACCTCCATTTATGACGGAATTCAGCGTCCCCTTGACGTAATAAGGAAGAGCAGCGGCGACTTCATACAGAGGGGCCTCACTGCAACGCCGCTGGACGAGAAAAAGAAGTGGAAATTCGAACCATCCCTGAAGGCAGGATCAGAAGTGGGCCAGGGAGACATTCTTGGAACGGTGCAGGAAACCGGAATCATCAGTCACAAAGTAATGGTGCCATTCGGCGTCAGGGGAAAGATAAAGGAGATCCGCGCAGGCGAGTTCACCGTTTCCCAGACTGTTTGCACCATAACCGGTTCATCGGGAGAAGTCAACGTCAGGTTGAAACAGGAGTGGCCCGTAAGGAATCCCAGGAAAGTGGTCAGAAAGCTGCCACCCACTGAGCCCCTCATTACGGGACAACGTGTGATTGATACCTTCTTCCCTGTTGCCAAAGGCGGTACTGCTGCGGTTCCTGGGCCATTTGGGTCAGGAAAGTGCGTTACCGGCGACACCCCGGTATTGCTGGGGGATGGAACCGTGGAAAGAATCGAGGACATTTACAGAAAATACTCGGAGACCGGTGAGCGGGTGTGGATTGACGGAGAAGAGTTCATCAGATTGTCTGAGCCGCTTGAGTTGTATTCCTTCAAGGGCGGTAAGATAGGAAAGAGCGAGACCTCGCTTCTCTACAGGGGAAAGAGCGACTCGGTCATGAGAGTAAGAACCCGGTCTGGAAGGGAAATCAGAATAACGCCAGTGCACAGACTTTTCAAGGTGAACGGGCGCGGAGAAATTAACGAGACCATGGCCCAGGATCTGGTAAAGGGTGACTCCATACTTTCTGCACGAAATATTCCCGTGGAAGACAAGAAGATCGCGCTTGACGTATACAGCCTATCAACCGCGAGGTCACTTGACAGGAATGTCAGTGAATATATCTCAATCGTGCTGAAGATGGCCAGGAAAGAAGGGATAGAGATCAAACTGCCTGCTCATGTGATACATAATCTGACCAGGAAAAACAACAAGATAAACCCGAAACTCTCGTGGATTAAGCAAATATGCGAGTCTGCAGGAAGACCACTACCAGCTCCGGAACTACTGGTTGGGGACAGGGGCAGCAATCCGGTTCGCCTTCCCTCGACGGTTTCTCCTGATCTGGGCGAATTCCTCGGTTACTTTGTGTCTGAAGGATACATCATGGGAACCGGTACCGTCGTATTTGCCAATAGAGAGGAAGAGTTGCTGGACAGGTTCCTGGAGCTCTCCACAAGCCTGTTTGGGATTTCAGGCAAGAAGGAATACCGGGAAGGAAAAACCCGTAACGCGCTTCTGCATAGCAGGGTTCTTACTGAATTTCTTATCAACCTGGGAACGGGAGAAAGTGCAGCATTCAAGAAGATACCTGACCCGGTATTGAAATCTGGCCGGGCGGTCATATCCGCATTCCTGACTGCCTATTTTATAGGGGACGGATCATTCGGCAAGAATACCGTAGAATTCAGCACGGAAAGTCCGGTCCTGGAACTGCAGATTTCATACCTCCTCACCAGATTTGGAATACTGCATCGCCGTTTCACAGGATGGACAGGTGGCAGGCCATATTACGGAACTGCCGTCACAGGAAAGGCAAATGTAGGTAAACTTGCCCCTCTCCTCAGGCCGGTACACCACAAAGTGTCACGAGTGAGGAACTATCTTGATTCACAGAAATCAACCTTCAATGCGTTGGACATAGCACCTATTTCCGGGGATTACACTGAAGAGCTCTACAGGAAGCACACCAGTTATTCCAGATTACTCCAGCAAGGAGTGGAAACCTTCAGCTGCCCGGGTAACGGCGAAGAAATGGGTGT